>JBGSWN010000072.1:0-18207 GCA_041752395.1 Saprospiraceae bacterium
TCGGAGGTGGAGGCCCAGTTTGAAACGGAGAAAAAGGAGCAACAAATAGCTGTGCTGGGCAAGGAAAACGAACTCCAAACCGCCCGTATTGCCAGCGATAGGAGCCGATTGCTGGCCCTGTTCGGCGGGCTTGGCCTTGTTGGCACGCTCGCTTTTGGGCTCTGGCGAAACAGCAGGGCCCGAAAGCGCCACAACGAAACGCTCTCGCAAACCAACGACCAGCTCAACCGCAAGAACAACGAAGTGGAAACCCTCCTTCGGGAAATCCACCACCGGGTGAAGAACAACCTGCAAATCATTTCTAGCCTGCTGAAGATGCAGGCCCGGCGGGTCAGCGACGAGCACACGCTGGAAGCCCTGCGCACCGGGCAGGCCCGTGTCCGCTCGATGGCGCTGCTACACCAGCGGCTCTACCAAGGCGACCAGCTCAAGGACATCCCCATGCTGCCCTACCTGACCGACCTTGCCCAAAGCCTGATGGATGCCTACCAAGTGGACGATGACCGCATCCAACTGCACCTCGACCTTGACGAAGGCATCTCGCTGGACGTGGACACCGCTGTGCCGCTCGGCCTCATCACCAATGAACTCCTGACCAATTCCCTGAAATATGCTTTCCCTGATGAACGGAAAGGCTGCTTATTTTTGTCGCTGAAAAAAGCTGGGCAAGCCCTTCAATTGGAAGTCAGCGACGATGGCGTCGGGTTCCCGTTGGTAGCAGGCAAGCCCCCGACCAGCCGCAGTTCCTTTGGCTTGGAACTGGTGGAGTCGCTGGCGCAAAAAATCAAGACACAGCCCGTTTATTCCAATGAAATTGGGGCGAAAACGGTGTTGCTGATACCGGTGTGAAGGGTTTTTGGTTTAAGGGAAGGGTGGGTTTCGGGTTCTTGGTTCTTGGTTTTTGGTTTCGGGGAATGCCTGCTGAAATGGAACGGGTACTGTTTAACCAAAAAAATGTACTTAGGCCTATGCTCCGCCGCTCCCCGAAACCAAAAACCTGAAACCAAAAACCCACCCTCCCAGAAACCTAAAACCAAAAACCGCTAACGCATGATAAACCTGCTCATCATAGAAGACGAACCTATCATCGCCAAGGACATTGCAGATGCGCTGGAGGATTTGGGCTACGGGGTGACGGCCATTTGCCGCAACCACCATCAGGCACTGGACTCGCTCCAGGCCAGCCGCCCCGACCTCGTGCTCTGCGACATCCACCTCGAAGGCGACGACTGGGACGGCATCCGCTTGGCCACCGAGATACGCAGGCTGTATGACCTCCCGCTCATTTTCCTCACTGCCCTCACCGACCCCGCCACCATTGGCCGGGCTGCCGAGGTGGAACCGGACGCCTACCTGACCAAACCCTTCGAGGACCGCACCTTGTATGCCGCCATCGAACTGGCCATTTCAAAGTTTGCCCTGCGGCAAGATGCCACCCTGCCCACTGAGTCGCCCGAAGCAGTCGCCCCGCCGTTTATCGCAGGCTGCTTTTTTATCAAGGATAAAAAAAAATTGGTGAAAGTGGGCGCCGAAGAAATACTTTGGGTAAAGGCGAATGGTGTGTATTCGCAGCTTGCCACGGTCGCCAAACAGTACTTGCTCACCACCCATTTAGGCGCCATCGAAGATAAATTGTTGAAGCTGCCCTTCCTGCGGGTTCACCGTTCGTATCTGGTGAACGTGCAGCATATCCAGTCCATTGAGGATGACATACTCACCATCGGCACCGAGCGGATTCCTTTGGGCAAAAGCTACCGGGAAGCTTTTTATCGAAGGTTGCAGCAGTTGTGAAACACCAAGGACTAGACTTGAATATATTGCTTATATGACCAAGGTAAAGCCGATTTATTAGTTGAATCCAAGATTTTAGAACCGCACTAGAAACGCCATGCAGACGCAGTAGTTCAGTGGCCCATTGGTATGAGGCTGTTAAAAGCCCAGACCCTGCTTTCCATCGTGGCACTTCCTTTGCAACTACACTACCAGGCCATTGAAAAACAGCCTTTACATATCATCCGTTTTAATCTTGTTTTGCTTGGCCTTTAGGGAGGTGGAAGCACCGAGGATTACCCTTGCGCAGGAGTACTGCAACAAGCATTATGACTATTGCCTGAACTACCCGGCCTCGATGTTTTCCAAAGCTTATTTCTCCCCCAACGAGGACACGCTGCTGTTCACGACGCTCGATACCTACGGCCAAGTTTCCATTATCACTACCCCCGCCGTCCACAAGCTGGATTCGCACCAAATTTTTGAGGAAAGGATGCGGGCCTTGTCGGCAACGGGCGAAAGCCCCCTCGTCCTTTCCATTATTAATGGCGACGATTATTACGAAGTGAATTATCTATATGGTGGCTCCTGGTACCACCAGAAGGCTGGTTTTTACCGAACTTATGATGTGCTGTTCAGCCTGCAAGTTTCCGTCAGCCGCCCCGAGCAGATGATGCGGCTGAATGAGGATATGAAGATTGAGTTTTTGTGAGGGATAGCAGTAAGAAACTATTCCTCGGGCAGGTGTTGAAGGTCGTTTAAATCTTTGTACCTACCACTTGCAATTTTGTTTGCTCTTAAATCACTCAACGAAAGATAGGGCACATCTATCCCATCAATTTGTACTTTCAGTGCTTTGCGCTGGCAGGTTTCAAATGATACACCATCTATGGTTGTGACAACTTCAATTTTGTAAGGTGGGATGCCCATACCAACAACTCGTTTCTCCAAAAGGAAAATATCATAAAGTTTATCTGCCTGTGAAAGGCCAAAATCTTTCAATACTTGAACCACTTTTGCAGCATTTTCTGGACTGGTCATTATCCATATATCCATATCACCTGTGTACCGGACATAGCCATGCAGCGCCACCGCATAACCACCTATAAGCAGGTAATCCACCTCATGCTCGTTCAGTAACCGTAAAAAATCTTTGAAGTCTGGGGGTAGTGTTATCATATCCGGCTAATCGCATGCGTAAATGTTCGACAGCTGCAAGGCGTTCAACTGGTGCTTTTGTCAACCAAAATAGCGTTTCCTCCAATGGGTCTTGTTTAAGCGTCCCGATGGTCACGATGCTGCGGTCAAGTTGTCGAATTTCATTTTTCATTCAGCAAAAATAGCTTTTTCTAGTCAATTCGACGCCCCACAATGACCTCAATGACCATCCCCCCCTACCGCCAAGTCAGCGTATTATCAAACCCCCGCATTTTCAGGCTGTTGAATTCCGCCCCTGTTTGCTTTTCACCAATATTCGCTTGAACGATGGTCTGGTTGTCCTTCTCCACATATTTCAACATTTCCACCCTGTTTTCGGGGTAATGCACCTCCCCATATTTCATGTCCACATCCAATTGGAATCGGGCGCCTTCCGCAATGTTTACGGTCATCTCTGTATATTTCCCAGCTATATTGATGGAGTTAAAATTGGAAGCGACATTATTCAATTCCACCGTATCATCGAAGGACTGGCTTAGGTTAAAAACTTGACCCAGCTTTTCCACCCGGTACTCGGTGTATTTGGAGTCCTTCGCATCCAAGCTCCCCAGCGCTTCTATCCGATAATCGTCGTCAAAGACATTGCCGAGCTTTAGACTGCCCACTGCCTTGATTTTGTATTCCGAATATTTCGTGTCCCGAATCTCCATTTCGCCCACCTCCTCGGCGGTGAATTCGCCATCGAAAACCATCATGCTGACCTTGCCGAGGTTGCCAAATTTGAAGTCCGAATATTTGTCCTCCAGCGTCAATTTCCCAGCTATATCGCCCACCTGCCAGTGCTCATCATAGGTTTGCAACTTGAGGTCTTGGGCCACATCGCCCATTACGAACTTCGAATATTTGCTGTTCACTTCCGCCTGTTGCACGTCGCCTGTGCGAACCTCCGAATCGTAAATTTCCAGTTTGGCCTTGCCGACATTGCCCAATTTAGCCTTGCCGTATTTCAGGCTAAGGTCGAGCGAGCCGCCGAGGTTGGCAGCCAACAGGTCGCCGCTGTACAGCACTACATTCAGCGCCCCGTTATAGTCATCAGCGAGTTCAATGCGATCGTATTTGTTCTCCAAAGAAAGCTTTTCCGTGCCGGGCACGAACAGCGTCATTTTCACCGTCATCTCGTTGATGCCTTTCACTTTGTGGCCGTCCTGGTACTTGATGGTCATGCGGTTGTTGATGGTGTTGCAGCCTTGGATGCCGAGGTCGGTTGTTATCCGAAGCTCATTGGCAGACTCGTTTGCCGCCACGTCGAAGCGGCCCAGTACCTCCTCGATGCTCGCCTCGTCCGACCCCGTCAGCAGCATCTCCGCTTCGAGGTGGATGCGCCCATCCGTGGATTTCTTGATGGTCAAAGGGCCGTATTGGTGCCCCACCGAGACCTCCGCCTTGGCATCAAAGTCCTTTTTGATGACCTTGCTGCGTTCTATTTTCGCTGGCGCAAAGGATTGCATCACCCCCCAAATCACTGCGACAATCAGCAGTAAACTAAATGCGCTTTTCCAATTCTGCATGGTATTTCTGTTTATTGATTTCATAATTAATCTGTTCTAAAATCCTGATTTTCAGTTCATAATAGCGAAGCAACGTCTCCATGAGGCGCTCCCGTTGGGGCATTCCGCCGAGGTCACGCCGGGCCTCTTCTACGCTGATTTCCAGTTCGTCGAGTTCACTCAGCAGGTCGGCATAGGCCGCCCGGTTGAGGGTATCTAGGCCGATTTCCCGTTGTTTTTGCGCCACCAGTTGCTGCAATTCCCGCTCCTCCGCTGATATTTCTGGTGCTGGCGCAATGGAGTCAGCGGACTTTGCTTGCAGCGTTCGGGGTTTCTTACTTTTCGCTTGCGCAATGGGCTGCTGGGCAGTCGGCGGCGGTGTTTCTTTTTGCTTCGCAACGGGTTGGTTGGGCTGTTCGACGGGCATTTGTTTTTGCTCCGCAATGGGTAATTCCATTTTCGTCGGCGCAGTTGGCGGCACGGTCGAAGTCGCCTTTTTACCCCAAAACAAAAGCCCCCACCCTGCCACCGACAAGGCCAAGGCGGCGATGGCCAGCCATTGCCAACTGAACCCAGTACGGCGGGTCGGCGGCGTAGGCTTCGTCGCCTTTATTCTTTGCCACATCGCCTCCTCCGGCACGGCTTCCATGCGGTCCAGTTCGTCCCGATTTTCGAGTATGTATTTTTCTAGGTCGCTCATTGTTGGAGGTTTAGGAGGTTTAGTGAGTTTAGAAGTTTTAGTAGGTTTAGCAGGTTTAAAGGGCCCTGTGGGTTTTGCAGGTTTAGGGTTTCAAGGCGGGGCTCCATCTAAACTTTCTAAACCCGCTAAACCGCCTAAACCAGCCCGCAGCAACCGCCTCGCCCGCATGTACTGCGTCTTCGAAGTGCTCTCCGTAATGCCCAGCATTTGCGCCACGTCCTGGTGTCGGTAGCCTTCCAGCAGGTGCAGGTTGAAGACCAAACGGCAGCCTTCCGGCAACTCGCCCATCGCCTCGTGGATGCGGCGGATGTCGTGCGCCCAAGCGGCTTCGTCCACCGTGGGTTCTTCTTCTGGCGGGAGGTTCTGGCTTTCCAGTTCCACCACTTTCAGGCGGTTGGCTTGGCGAAGGAAGTTCAGGGTGGTGTTGACCGTCACCCGCTTTATCCAAGCGCCCAGCGTGCTCTCTCCCCGGTAGGTTGCCAGTTTTTCAAACACTTTTACGAAGACCTCCTGCGTCACATCCTCGGCGTCCTGTCGGTTAGCCGTCAGGCGCAGCACGGTATGGAACATCGCCCCTACGTACCGGCCATAAAGCTGGCGTTGCGCAAGCTCCTCTCCAGCGAGGCTACGCCGAACCAGTTCTGTTTCCGATATGGGTTCTGTGGCTGTCAATTTCGTCAGTTGGTGTCAGTAGTGTAGCTGTAATTGCTTCGTTCTGTGGTAAGGACGCAGGGCGGGTTGAATGGTTGGAAAGTACCGCGAGGTTTTTTAATCCAATAACAAATGCGGTAGTAAAAAATGCCCCACGGAACAATCAAAGCGCCGTGGGGGATTGATTTACCAAGGAGCGCCGATTGGGAACCGCTTCACCAATTCTGCCGAATTTGCCGAAGGCGACTCCACGAATTTTCCGTTTTTCCAAAGCAGCAGGCTCCCATTCTCAACGGTGGATTCAATGGGTTCGCCCTCCTCGGATACCCGCATCGAGTGCTCAATTTGCCGAAGGACAAGGTCTTTCTCCCCATCGCCATCGTAGTCGAAAAGCCAACTGCCAGTGAGGATTTGGCCGCCGTCGCCGCCGTACCATTGAGCCACGTTCACGAGGTCGGTGAAGGCATGGTGCTGCTTATCGTAGAGCAAGAGCATTTGAAAGCGGAACCAAAACTGGTGCACCTCCAGCAGGCAGGCATCGAAGTTTTCATTGAGGACGTAGCGGCTTTTGCCCACAACCACAGCCTCGGTGGTATCCGTCACTGCCTCAAACTGCCGCTGCAAGGCCGTATCCAGCGAGGAAAAGAGCAAACGGCTGGGGATGATTTTGGTGGTGTCAGCGTCACCGCCTGTCTGTACTTCAAATCGCAAAGTGTCAGCGGTGGCCGTGGAAGGAAACCAAGACAGGAGTTCGGGGTCGTTGACCTTGGCTGCATCAGGTTTATGGTTGCAGGCGAATTGCGTGCAAAAGAATGCGGCTAGCAGGAAGGGGATGGCTTGTTTCATCGGTGATTTTTGTTGGTGAAAATTGATGCAAAACTAACTGGAAATATTAGCATCTGCTTGGTAAACATTAGCTACGACTGCTTACTCCCCTGTTTTCCAAAGCCAATTGCATGCTTCCAGTTTTTTCATTTGAAAGATAATGTGTTTTTTTGACACAAATACCGCATTTACAGTGTCTTGTTTGCAAATTATTCAAAACTATTTAATTACACTGAACAAATAATCCGCTTAATGTTTTGTTTACTAGAGATTACCACTATCTTTAGCGAAACTTCATCACTTAAAAATTTCAGCCTATGAAAAATTTTCAGCAAAAGTCAGTAGATGACCTTCAAATTGACCGAACCATCATTCCACCATCTGTCACAAAATACATGGTGACGGATTTATTCACTTTCAAACTGGACACTCCCATCAATGAGGTCATTGACTCGTTGTTGGAAAACAGGATTACCGGTGCGCCAGTGATGAATGACCTGAACGAAGTAGTTGGGTTGATTGACGACAAGGACTGCCTGAATGTTTTGTTCGGTGGTGCTTACCATAACAGCCCAGTGCCGGTAAGTGATGATACCGTAGCTGCGTATATGTCCAGCGTGATGAAGACCATTTCCATTCACGCCGATATTTTTGAAGTGGCAAATATATTTTTGACGACGCCTTATAAGCGGCTACTGGTCATGAACGACCAAGGAAAGTTGGCTGGCCAAATCAGCCGAAGAGATATATTGCGGGCAATAAAAGATATGGATATTGCCAAAAATTAAGCATATGGAATATGCCCGTCGTTCATAGCAAAATGCCTTAAACGACGGGCATTTTTTATCTTAACCTATACTTACAACCCGTTTCCTTTTTCCTTTTACAAAGCGATAACCAGCCGTTATTCCACTAAATAAAAACGCATCATTTTTATAAGCATTGCCAGAAGCCTGCGTACCGTCGAGGTAATCAGAAAGCGTCAGGCGGAGGCCCAGTTCCGCTCCAACCGTAATCCTTTCATTGATATCAAACTTGTAACCACCGCCTATCGGTATCCCGAAATGCCAGGATGGGTAATTGACGCCTTTATCCTTGCTGTCGGGCTGGCCATAAGTAACATCAGGGTTGGAGTAGATACCAGATAGACCTACCATAATATACGGGGATGCTGTTTTCTGATACCCCTTTTTCTTGGAGAAACGCCGCCGACCCTTGAGGTCAAGCTCTCCCATAAATGCAAATTCTGTGAATTTACCGACGAATTTATTGCCCCTGGAGCTAAGGCTTTTGAAATTATTGTCGTCGCCGGAAAAGGTACCGTGAAGCACATTCAAACGGATGGCGTGTTCGCCGTTGAAATAGCGTTTCAGGCTGATTTGCCCGGCAAGATGGGTTTCCTTAAAGGTGACCGCAGGCACCGTCAAGTCGCCGTAGTAAACGGAAGCGCCAGCCGCAAGGCCAACCTCCCAGTAATTTTGGGAGAAACAAAACGCAGGAAGGCACAGCAAGGCGAGGCCCGTGATAAACTTATTCATAGATTTCATTTAAAAAATGGTTTTTCACCCCTGTTCGGCATGGTTTCAGGCCATGCACAGCAGTGGTAGTGAGTGGAATGTCAACGTGGGGAAAGGGGAAGGGGAAGGCGAAATTGGAAGGTAAAAACCCTTTTGCAAATTCTATGCTCAAACTGCAAAATAGCAGGGTAAGCATCCAAATTTTTTTTGAAACAAACAGCGCCAACCTCATTTCGCCAAAAATTAACAAGCAAATAATGGTCAAAAAGACTGGATTGGTGAAGGAATCGGATATTTACGCCGGAAAAATCAAACGCTAAAAGCAGCGTTCAAAAAAAGTCCTTCCCAATTTCATAAAATGCAAAATCGAAGAATCTTAAAAGCCCTGGCCCTATTCCTTATCGTATCTGCTTGCGCAATGGGCCAGCAGCGTCCCCGCCTTGTGGTGGGCATCATCGTGGACCAGATGCGCTACGACTACCTCTACCGCTACTGGGACGACCTGAGCGAAACCGGGTTCAAGCGGCTGCTCAAAGAAGGTTACGTCGTGCATGAAGGGCATTACCAATATGCGCCGACTTTCACGGGGCCCGGCCACACCAGCGTTTACACAGGTAGCAGCCCCGCCCTCAACGGCATCATCGGCAATGATTGGTATTCCCGCCAAGAGAAAAAGCAGGTATATTGTGCGCAAGACCAAGCAGCAAACACCGTAGGCTCCAGTTCCGTCGAAGGTAAAATGTCGCCCCACAGGCTGACGTCCACCACCCTCGCCGACCAGCTCGAACTGGCCACTAACCGTCGCTCAAAGACCATCGGCATCGCCATCAAAGACCGGGGGGCCATCCTGCCCGTCGGCTTCCTCAACGATGGGGCGTACTGGTACGACAAGACCAACGGCCTATTCATCACCAGCGATTTTTACCGTAAAAGCCTGCCCGAATGGGTCCGCAAATTCAACGACCGACACCTGTCCGACCAGTACCTCGAAAAACCTTGGACACCGCTGCTGCCGATGGAGCGCTATGACGAAAGCCTGCCCGACGACCGTCCCTTTGAGCGGCCCTACCTCAATACCGAGAAAGCAGTATTCCCCTACGACCTCAAAAAAATCAGCGACATCAAGCGCTTCGGCGTCGGGGAAACGCCCTACGGCATCCTGCTGACCAGCCCCTACGGCAATGAGCTGACCGTGGAAATGGCCAAAGCCGCCATCGAAGGCGAACAGATGGGCATGGACTCCATCACCGACCTGCTGGCGCTCAGTTTCTCCTCCACCGATTATGTGGGGCACCAGTTTGGAACTCACGCAATGGAGACCCAAGACACCTACCTCCGCCTCGACCGGGAGCTTGGTGACTTCCTCAATTATTTGGACGCTAAAATCGGTTTGGACCGGGTGAACATCTTCTTGACCGCCGACCACGGCGCTGCTGATAGCCCCGGCCTCATCTCACCGCCCGATGGGTATTTCAAAGCCAGTGATTTTGAGGTCGGCTTGCGCAAATATTTAAAGGAGAAATTTGGAGCCGACCCGGTCGAATTTTTCATCAACGAGCAAATCTACCTTACCCAGCCCCTCCCCGTGGATGAGCAGCAGCTCGAAGTGGCAATCAAGGCATTCGCCAATGATTTTGCTGGGGTTTACGGCATCGTCCCGCTGCATGATTTTGGGCGGTGCGCCACCGACCCCCGTATTTGCGACAAGCTGAGAAAAGGTTTTATGCCATCCCGCAGCGGCGATTTTTATGTACAACTCTACCCCGGCTGGATTTCTGAATATTATGCAAAAGGCGGCACCACGCACGGCAGCCCTTATTCCTACGACACGCATGTGCCCATTATTTTTTTCGGAGGAAACATTCCCGCTGGCGACAATTATGATAAAATTTGGATAGAAGATATTGCCCCGACCGTGTGTGAGCTGTTGAAAATATCCTTGCCTTCGGGGTGTACGGGGTCGCCCATTGGTGGGGTGCTGCGGCAGTAGGCCAATATCGCCCCCCATGCAACCTTTCCGACAAAGCCGCACCTACCCTGCTTTGTGACTATCTTGCGTCGTATGTTGCGGACGCAAACACCTTCGTTTATGAAAAAAATACTCCTCACAACGCTAGCCTGCTTGGCGTTGCACCTTATTTCCAACGCACAGCCGCTGCCCTGCGGAACCCCCGCCTCCATGACCTCCTACTGTGATGATGCCTGCGTCATCTGCGACATTGATGGCTTCATGGGCACCAACGACTCCAACATACCGGGTTCGCTGCCACCCGACTTTTGCACCACCACCGTCCACAATGCCCAGTGGATTGCCTTCCGGGCAGCCAGCACCAACCTCACCCTTGGGGTCAGCGTGTACGATTGCGCAAGCGGAGGAAACGGTGGCTCCCAGTTCGTGGGCCTGGAGGTAGCCATCTACGAAAGCGCCGACTGCCAGACCTTCCAGATGGTCTCCAACTGCGATGGCGACATCCCGCCCGGCACCACCCAGAACTTCACCAACACTGTCCCCCTCGAAATAGGTCAATACTACTTCTTTGCGATGGACGGCAACGGCGGAGACGTTTGCCAATACACCATCAACGTCGTGAGTGGCAGCACCGAAGTGCCGCCCATCCCCTTCACTGGAGCCATCACGGGCGTCACGCATGCCTGCCCCGGCTCCTCGCTGACCTACACGACCCCCTACATCCCCGCCGCTACTATTTATCAGTGGACAGTAAACGGCAGTGCCGTCGGGCAGGACACGGCGCTGAATTACACTTGGCCAGCCGTCGGCACCTACGAGCTTTGCGTGCAAGCAAAAAACGTTTGCGACGAAGCACCACCTACCTGCCAGTTGGTGACCATCGCTGAGCTACCCCCGACCATTTACAACGAGCACCTCTGCGGTGGCGACTCCCTCGTGGTGGCCGATACCGTTTTGTACCTAGCGGGCTATTACGAGTTCCACTACCAGACCCCCGCCGATTGCGACAGTGTCATCCAAGTGACCATCACCGCAGCACCCAACCAGACCACCAACCTCCAGCTAAACCTCTGCGACGGCGACTCACTTTGGGTCGGCGGAAATCCCTATTTCGATACAGGCATTTACCAAGAAAACCTAATCACCTGGCTCGGTTGCGACAGCACCGTGAACCTCGACCTTTTTATCATTATTTGTGAAATACAGGCTACCATCGGCGCCAGTCAGGTGCAGTGCTATGGCGGCTCCAATGGCATCGTCACCTTCTCCGTGGACGACGGCACACCGCCTTTCACCTACGATTGGTATCGCCTCGGCCAGTCCGGCCCCACTGGCAACGGTACACTTTCCGGGGTAAATGTGCCGGAAACGTTGACTGGCCTACCTGTCGGCACCTACGTCATCAATATCCAGGATGCCTTCGGAAACGATGTGGTGGTGCTCACCGATGTGACGCAGCCCACCCCGCTCACCGTCAGCACCACGGACAGCGACTACAACGGCTTCAACATCGCCTGCAACGGCGGCTCGGACGGCTCACTGCTCGCCGCTGCCGCTGGTGGCCTTCCACCCTACAGCTACGCATGGTCGGCTGGCGCAATGACCGCATTTGCCCCAACCCTCGCCGCAGGCGACTACACCCTCACCGTGACGGACAATATTGGCTGCACGCTAACGGCCAGTTACACCCTCGATGAACCTGCGCCGCTGCTGCTTTCGGCGCTTTTCACTGACCCCGTCTGCGATGGGCCGCTCACGGGCCTCATCGAAGCGCAGAGCGTGGCCGGGGGGATTCCACCGTACCAGTACGCCTTGAACGGCAGCCCCTTTGGCGACCAAAAAAGCTACCCAACCCTTGGTGATGGAACCTACACCCTCAGCATCCGGGACACGAACGGCTGCGTGCTTGATACGGTGGTGCAACTCGCTGGCGCCATCATTCCGCAAATTGATTTGGGGGAAGACCTGACCATAAACCTCGGCGACAGCATCCGCATCAATCCGGCGCTGCTGTATGGCGCTACGCAATACGCCTGGACTGCCTCTCCCGACCTCTCCTGCTTGGATTGCCCGATGCCTTGGGTCTATACTTTCCACCCGAACACCTACACGCTGACCGTCACTTCCGCCGCTGGCTGCACCGCCTCGGACAGCATCTTCGTGGATATAGTGGCCAATCGCCGGGTCTATATCCCGAACGCCTTCAGCCCGAACGGTGACGGCATCAACGACCTGTTCACGGTCTTCGGCGGCGCAGCAGTTAAAGAGATAAAATCGCTGGACGTCTTCGACCGCTGGGGCGAGCATGTTTTTACGCTCCGCAATTTTGCCCCAAACCAGCCCGGCTTGGGTTGGGATGGCAGCTTCAAAGGCAAGGAAATGCAGGGCAGCGTCTTCGCCTGGACGGCGGAGGTGGTATTTTTGGACGATGTGGTGGTGAGGTTCAAGGGGGATGTGGTGGGGGTGCGGTAGCAACGATGCCAGCCTCTGCCACGAAAAACCCTGCCTAAGCTTTCGCATAGGCAGGGTTGTATATCCAGAAAATCAGGCTGAATTTATCCTTTCTTCAATTCTTGCTTCTCGGACTTGCCTTTTCCTTTGCCACGCTCGCCCCGCTGGCCTTTCCGCTCCGCTTTCATTTGCTCCCATTTGGCAGCTTGCTCCTTGGTGAGCACTTTCTTCACCTCGGCATCATGTTCGGCACGGAGGTCTTTGTTGTCGCCTTTCGGCTTGCCTTTTTCGACACCAGCGTTGGCGTCGTGGTCAGCTTTGGCCTTCTCCGCATATTGCTGGTTGATGGCCTTGATTTTTGCGGATTGGTCAGCGCTGAGGCCGAGTTGCTCGGTCATGCGGGCGGTCTGGTTTTCGGCACGTTTGGCGGGGTCAAAGTCACGGCCAGCACCTTTGCCCTTGCCACGTCCTTTGCCCTTGCCTTTGCCCTCGTGGTCAGCTTTCATTTGCTCCCACTTGGCGGCTTGGTCTTGAGTAAGCACCTTGGTCAGCTCCGCTTTTTGTTCGGTGCGGAGGGCTTGGTGAGCCTCCTTCATCTTGGCTTTGTCGCCCGTTTCCTTGTTGGCAAACTGAGCCTTGGCCTTTTCAGCGTAGCGGAGGTTGATCTCCTTCACCTTGGCGGATTGGTCGGCGCTGAGGGCCAGTTTCTCCGTCATATTGGCCGTCTGTTTTTCGGCACGTTTGGTTGGGTCGAAGTCGTGGCCACCTTTGTGCTGTGCTTGTGCAGCAGTGAAAAAAAAGGCCAACAAGATGGCAAGCAAGGCTGATTTCTTTAGCATTTTCATTATTTATAGATTTAATTGTGGAAGCTTAGAGTCTAAAAAGTTGGGAAGGTTTAAACCATCTAAACTTTCTAAACACTTGTTAAAAACGATGCAACAAAGGTGCAATCAAACGCTGCCCGTCGCCAATTTATTCAATGAACACGCCATATTCCTCCATGAACAAGGCTGAAATGGCGGTATTGCTGCGCAAAGCAGTGTTCGTTGATAAAACCGCCTCGTTCATGGATAAAACTTTGGTGCAAAGCCCGCATTTAAGCACATTTGCCGCATGAACCTTCGGCTACAAAAAAATACCGTCCTTCAAATCCTCTTTTGGGGAAGCTTCTGGGTGCTCGTCCCGGTGCTGCTCGCTGGCGATTGGGGCAAGGCCGACCGCTTCATCGTTCGGAACCTCGTGGTGCTGATGGGCATCAGCTTCATCGTTTGGGCAAACCTGGAACTGCTGCTGCCCCGTCTTTTTTTTCAAAACAAACAGGTAGCCTACATTCTAGCTGGATTGGCCCTGTTACTGGCCGTCGTCTGGCTGGTGGATTGGGAAATGGCGCCTTGGGCAGACTATTTTCACCGCCCGCAAGGCAAGGGAAAAGGTGGCGATAAAGATAACATGTCGCCAAAGCAATGGCTGCGTTTTCTCAGCGAGGCCATGCCCTATTTCACGGCGTGGATTGGCAGCGCCCTTTTTGAAATGGCCGCCTACGCCCGCCGGAAAGAGAGGGAGATGGCTGTTTTGCGAAGCGAAAAACTGGAATCGGAACTGAAATTCCTCAAATCGCAGGTGAACCCACACTTCCTTTTCAATGCGTTGAACAATATCTATTCCCAAGCCGTCCTAAAGTCGGACGCTGCACCCGAGAACCTACTCAAACTCTCAGCAATGCTGCGCTACGTGCTCTACGACTGCAAGGAGGCGACCGTGGCGGTGGGCAAGGAAATCGAGTACCTGCGCCATTTCATTGCCCTGAACCTGCTAAAAGATAGCCGTGGGATGAACGTGAAGGCCAGCTTGGACGAAAGCCGCCCAAACCTCCGCATTGCGCCGATGCTGTTCATTCCCTTCGTGGAAAATGCCTTCAAGCACAGCAAGGTCGAGGATTTGGCGAATGGCTGGATTGACATCCAACTGAAAACGGAAGAGCACGCCGTGATTTTGGAAGTGAAAAACAGTTTGCCAAAAACCGCTTTTACCAAGAACGAAGCGGGCGGCATCGGGTTGGAGAATGTGCGGCGGCAGTTGGAGTTGTTGTATCCCGGGCGGTATGAATTGCGGATTGAGAAAGGGGAGATGGCGTTTGGGGTTTATCTGAAAATTGAATTGTGAATTGGGTGAGTTTGGGTATATGCTTAGGGGTTTGCCCGACGCCGATTTGTGCGTAGGGCGTTGCCCGACGCTGAGGTATATCGCCCTTTCAGGGCTTTAATTATGAAGGACAGCCCTGAAGGGGCGATATATTCCAGCATAAGGCAGCGCCCTATGAAAATAATGTAAAAATGTCAAAAATAAATTGCCTAGTCGTAGATGACGAAGAACTCGCCCGTAACCTCCTCGAAAACTATATCGGCAGGTTGCCGCATTTGGCGCTGGTGGGCAAATGCCGTGACCCCTTCGAGGCGCTCAACGTGCTGAGTTCGCAGCAGGTGGACCTGCTTTTTCTCGACATCCAGATGCCGGGGATGACGGGCATGGAGTTTCTGCGGACACTGAAAAACAAGCCTTTGGTGATTTTTACCACAGCCTATTCCGAGTTTGCCATCGAAAGCTACAACGTGGATGCGACGGATTACCTGCTGAAACCGTTCCCCTTCGAGCGGTTCGTGCAGGCCGTGAACAAGGCGACCGATTTATTGTCGCTCCGCAAATCGGCGGCAGGTTCTCCTACCCAACTAGTACAGCCGATGGAAACGCCCGCAGCGAAGGATTTCATTTTGGTTAAATCGGAGCATAAAGTCCATCGCCTACGCTTCGAGGATATAGCTTATATCGAAGGTATGCGGGAATATGTGGCATATCATACGCCAAATGGCCGCATTATGTCTCTAAATTCATTAAAAAGCTTAGAGGAAGAACTGCCCAATGACCAGTTTCTGCGCATTCATAAATCTTATATTGTGGCCATCGGAAAAGTCTCCGCTTTGGAGGGAAATCAGGTAGTTATTGGTAAAGAAAAGCTGCCGATTGGGGCGAGTTATCGGGAGGTGGTTATGGGGCGGTTGTTGTAAATGCGTTTAATCGCCCACTGACCCTTTTACCAAATTTATCAGTGAATTGGAGACCTTGTTCCTATTCAATTGATAATCCTCATAAGAAATAATACCCTTCAACTGGCTGTTGTTGTTATGGGTATTTTGCGAGGCAATGCTCAGTATATTTTCAATATTTTCATTCCGGTGTTTTTTCAGGATAATAATCTCGTCTATCACTTGCTCTATCTCGTCGTTGGCTAATTTCTCCATCCAAGTCGCCTTATTCGCCGTTTTGGTTAGAGCTGCATAGGCATCTTTTTTCTCTACTCCCGTCTGGTCGATTCCTACCCATATATTTGATAGCTCATAAAAATTCAATTCATTAATCCAGTTAAAAGTATAGGCCATAACTATGACGGAAAGCGGAATCGCCGGGCCAAGTATGATGCTGTTCATGTGGACGAATTTACCTGCACTCATGCTACTAGGCTGGTGGATTTGCAATAATATAAACACCAAAAAATACACACCGGATATCAAAGCAATGAAATTTAAGCCTCGCTGTATAAAATAGCGGGAAATGAAAACGCCAAGAAGGGTAAGCGCCAAAGCGTTTATCGCAACGTCCACGTATTTAATCCATTCTTGCCCACTGGCCATCGAAACCATGATTATCCAAGCCAATCCAACATACTGGATTACGTTTTTCCAAACTTTATCGGACACTATATCGTCTATGATATTTTTTCCAATCGAAAAATAGGACAAGGCCCATAAATAGCACATGCTTATAAGGCCAGATATGATGAAGTAAGTTACCTGAACTGGGTCATAGACCGAAATGACGCCCATCAATAAATACAGCAAATAAGCAATGGAAAGATAGACTAGCCCGTTCCCGTCTTTGTTGTTCGCCTTAATTTTACTTCTGGATATTACCCAAAAATATATCAATATGCAGAAAATAAGTAGGCAGAAAGCGGAAAAACAAGCCTGTTTTTTAGGTCGGGGGATAGCCCATTTATGTTGAAGAAATCAAGTAACGTCTGTATGAATTGTGTATTTTATATGGCCTTGTCGAACTTGTTGGGGTAAAGGTAAAACTTTCCTCGGCGATGCAGAAATCACCCGCCAATTCTGGCAGTAACGAAGCGTTGAATTTGGCAATCACCACTTTTTTTGATGAAAAATGCCCGTCCCGCTCGCATTTATGCCCACTTGATATATCAGGCCGTCTTCGGCATACACCAAATTGTTGGCCCCTCCCGACACATTACCGACCAGCGTCGAATTGCCGGAGGCCGGGTCGAGAACAAAAACTTGGTCGTTTACCAAATAATAGGGGTTTAAATTGGGCCCGGCGGCAATCCCTATGGTGCCAATCGGCGCAACGTCCTCGGTTTCGCAGCTGCAAATATCCAGCGACCGGATGCCGCCGACGGTTTCGAGGTAGATTTGGGCCGTTGTTTTTGAAAAACCGGCGAGGCAAGAAATTGACACCAGCCCGCAAAATTTAAGATTTTTCATGCTTCTTCTTAGTTGGGCACACCTGTTTTTTTTTACAAATGCGCGATCAGGAAAAATCATCAATCACAAACACAGTTCGCATCCGACAAACTCACCGCCGACAGCGCCACCTGCCCCGGCGGCGTGCCCGCAGGCGGGCATATTTCCAGCGTACCCGTATTGGTACTGAAGCTTTGCGTCTGCGGCCCACCGCTCCCAGCAGTGTAGATCAGGCTGAAAGGCGGCGTCCCGGTCAGCGCCACGTTGAAGCTCAGGCAGTCTCCTGCACAGACATCTGGGTTGGCCACCATGAAAGTGACAGTAGGTAGTGCCAGCCAAACCAACGTCAACGCATTGGAAAAATCGAGGCAGGGGTCGTTCAAGTCCACGTTGCCGTTCACTCCGTTGCCTGCCATTGCCGCCACGTAGTAGGTGGTGCCTAGCTGCATGGTAGCAGGATTAAAAGCAAATTCCGGGGTGTTGCTTGTTGCCAATATGCTGCCTGCTGGGTCGTTTGCATCGGTGTACAAAACATATTGCAACAAATCGTCCGGTTCCAGATTTGTTTGGGCAGGAGGCGTAAAGGAGGCTGGTTCGGGAATACATAATTGAAGCGGACTGCCGGAGAGCACCCCCGCATCGGTTGCGCAACACTGCTCGCAGAAGCGGAGACTAAATACTACGCCATTTGGAGAACCTAATAATACCACATTTTCTATCTTAAAAGTGCTGATTGTCCCATTTATATTAATGGCTTCCCAAGAACAACCTCCGATTCCAGGCGGCGCACCTATCCGGCCACTTGGAAGTATGACACAGGGTGGCTCACATGGGTCAATATTGCCCGGTACAGTAATCGGGTAAAAAACACCATTTACCTCAAAGGAAAGTTCCTCTGTTCCGAAAAAATTATTGGTTAAAGCAGCTATGTCAATGGTTACTCCGGAAACAGGTGGTGAAAAACTAAACAAATAGCTACCTCCAGGATTATCATCAGGCCAATAAGGACCGACACCACCACAAACAGTTAGTACAGCCGTTTCACCCGCCGGCGTAACAGTCACTGCGGTGCATCCAATCTGTTGGG
>JBGSWN010000073.1:0-66642 GCA_041752395.1 Saprospiraceae bacterium
ATCGAAGACGAAGCCCTCATCGCCCGGGAGTTGCAAGCTAAAATCGCAGCCGTGGCCGACGAGGTGAAAATCGTGGAAGTGCTTCCCAGCTTGAAAACCGCCAAAAAATGGTTTTTGCAAAATGCCGAACCCGACCTCCTGTTCATGGACATCCAGTTGAGCGACGGGGTGAGCTTTGAGTTGTTCGAGCATTTTGACCTCAAATGCCCGGTCATTTTCACCACGGCTTATGACGAATATGCGCTCCGTGCCTTCAAGGTCAACGGGATTGATTATTTGCTAAAACCCATTGACAATGAGGAACTTGCGAAGGCCATCGAGAAATATCGGCGACAGGCGGACAGCCAAACCAAGCCGCCTGCCAGCTTTCAGGATTTGCTAAAAACGCTGCAATTGCCACAGGCTGACGGGCCAGTTTTCAAGGAAAAATTCATCGTCAGCGTCCGTAACACCTGGGTGCCGGTGAACACCAAGGACATCGCCTGCTTCCTGCGGGACGGGCTGAACTACCTCTACACCTTCAACGGCGACAAGTACATTCTCGACCAGAACACCCTCGAAGAAGTGGAAGAACTGCTCGACCCCAAGGTTTTCTACCGGGCCAACCGGCAGTTTATCGTCCACATTGATGCCATCCAAAGCGTAAAACCCCACGAAAACCAGAAACTGACGCTGACGCTGAAAGTCCCCGCCAAAACGCAGGTGGACGTGAGCCGGGAGAAGGCGCCGTCCTTTAAAAAGTGGTTTGACCGATGAGCTATTTCCCCTTCGGCAATAATTTGATATAATCGTTCACGACATCGTTCGACACGGCCACGGCTAGGTCGTAATGCCTGATTTTCCAGCCATCCGCAGTCTTCACCAGCACCCCGCTGCCCCGGCACGGGCCCATCCAAGTATCCAGCAGTTCCTCGAACCAGGCGATTTGCCCATTTTCCGAAAAGTAAACATGGCGGTCGTGAGGCGTGAAAGCCCAAGCGGTATCTCGGTCGAAATACTTTTTTGACCACACCTTCATCTCGTCCCGAAGCCAGCGCTCGCTGGCATCCGTGCCAAGGTAGATGCCGTCCGCTGTCATGCTGCCGAAAAACGTGTCTTCATCAGCCACGGCTGCGGCGTGGTGCCATGCGTCCATCAGTTTGTTGATGGCGGCGATGTCGGCGTTTGGCTCAGTCTGGCAGCCGTCCTTCCTGCGGGTGTCGGTGATTTGCATGATTTTCCAGCCGTTTTCACCTTTGAACAGGTGGAAGGCATTGACGCCACAGTGCAGCATTTTTTCATCCAAAAAAAACGTGTACTCCGTCCAAGCAGTGGCGAGGCGGCCATCAATCCGTAAATCGTAGCTCCAGATTCGCTCGTCGTAAACCTCCTTGTGCGGCGAGCCGACCGATTTGGCGAAGTCGTCAATGGTCTCATCCTGCAGCACGGGCTTTCCTTCTTTGTTGGTGAATGCCGTTTGCAGCCTGGCGGATGGGTGGAAAGTGGAGCGAAGCATCGTGCTATCGCCGGCTCGCATGGCATCGAACATGCGCTGTATGACGGCGATGACGGCGGCTTGCTCGTCAGGATTGGTTTGGGCGCTGGCGCAAAAATGCAACAGCAACAGGGTCGGAAGGAGGAAATTTTTCAGCATGTCAAAATTAGTTTTCGTATAAAAATTGATTCAAAAAGACATGGGAGCGGCCTACTCGTTGCTTCGGATTTTAGGGCCTTGAGACTGTAAAAGTAAAATTTGCCCGCAGCTTTTTTAATACCTTTGTCAAGTAACATCACAACACCCAGCCGAATGCAAATAGCCCTCGTCTTAGGACTCCTTTTTCTTGCTATCGTGTTATTCGCCACCGAAAAGTGGTCGGTGGACCTCATCACCATTGGGTTATTGATTTTGATGACAACCTTGGGCATCCTCACCCCCACCGAAGCATTTTCAGGATTTGGTAGCGATTTTATCATCATGCTCGCCTCCATTTTCGTGGTGGGCGCCGCCATGCAGAAAGCAGGCATTCTGGAGATAATCAGCGGAAAACTCTACACGCTCACCCGCCAACGGGTCAGGTCGTTGCCCACCATTTTGATGACCTGCGTCAGTTTCACCTCGGCCTTTATGAACAATACCACGGTGACGGCCATGTTCGTCGCACCCGTGGTGGGGCTGGCCCGAAAGCTCAAAATCAGCCCCTCGAAACTGCTGATGCCGATGGCCTACGCCTCCATTCTTGGCGGCACTTGCACCGTCATCGGCACCTCCACCAATATCGCCGTGAACGCTTATCTCGCCAAAAAAGGGCTGCCCTCTTTCGGCATGTTCGACTTCGCACTGATTGGCGTCGTGCTTTGTGCCATTGGCATTGCTTTTTTGGCCACCATCGGCATGAAAATCCTGCCCGACTACAAAGAAGTGGACATGATGCAAGACCTTCAGGAGGCCAATTATTTTTCTGAAATATTGGTGAAAAAGAACTCAAAACTGGTCGGCACCAAAATCCGGGAAACCGTCATCAGCAAAATGGACATTCGGGTGCTGAACATCATCCGGGACAAGCACAACACCATTGCCGATGCAAATTCAATCATTGAGGCCAACGATATTTTATTGGTAGAGGGCAGTTTGAAGGAATTGATGAAGGTCAAAAACACCAACGGCATTGACATCCTGGCCGATGTCATGGTGGCCAAAGACCTCGTTTCAGAAGACATCCAAGTGGCAGAAATCCTCATCATGCCCACCCACGACTTCGTGGGGCAGACCATCAAAGAGTCGAATTTCCGGCGCCGATTCGGCCTCACCGTGATGGCCATCAACCGGGAGGGGCAGACCCTTTCCGTAAAAATCGGCAGCACCGAAATAAAATCTGGCGACCGGATGCTGGTGCAAGGCCCTGCCGATGTCATCCGCTTCCGCAAATCGTTCAGCGATTTCATCGTACTCCAAGAACACAGCTACGAGCCTACCGGAAGCACCCGGAACGCTGCATTATCGGGCAGTTTTTTCATCGTCGCCATTCTGCTGGGTTCATTGGGGGTCATCCCGCTGTCCATCGCCTTCATGTTGGCGGCTTTTCTTTGCGTACTTTTCAAGTGCATCAAACCAGAGGAGGCTTATGAAAAAATCGAGTGGAAACTGCTGGTGCTTATTGGTGGCATGACCTCCTACGGCATCGCTTTGCAAAAATCTGGGGCAGCAGCTTTTTTGGCACAAAACATCAACGATTTGGTGGGCGGAATGGGGCCGATGGCCGTGCTGGCAGCTTACGTGCTGCTCACCATCATCCTCACCCAGCCCATGTCCAATGCGGCAGCGGCGCTGGTGATGCTGCCCGTCGCCCTCGAATCCGCCGAGACCTTGCACGTCAACCCAGTTACTTTTGCATTGGGCATCATGCTCGGTGCATCTGTTTCGCTGGTCACGCCGTTCGAGCCGAGTTGCATACTGGTGTTTGGGCCAGGTCGCTATAAAGTCATAGATTTTATAAAGGTGGGGGTTATGGTGACGGTGCTTTTATATGTGGCAATTTTAATCATGGTGCCGATGCTGTATCCGTTGTAAGTTTGTAACTTCAAAAGTTTTTTTTGGAAAAAATTAATTTAAAAATGGGTGAAAAATTGGTCTGGAAGGCATTTGATACATTTGAGGAGATGGAAGACGAAAGAGCAGTTTGGCTGGCTTCTTTAACACCAGAGCGAATTCAACTTCGAGCGTTATACTTTAAAACGGTTACGGAAACCTTATTAAAAAACAATAAAGTTCATTTGCCTAATTTCGATTTTAAACTTAAAAATCAAGCTGAATCTGATTTGTAAATTATTGAATTTCAACATGAAAAAACTGTTTTTACCCTTCCTCCTCCTCTTTTTTTTCGCTTGTAAAAAAGAAACTCCAGCGCCCAGCGCTGTCGACGAAACCACCAACAACGTGGCCCGATACCACATCATCCCGCAGCCTGTTAGCCTCATCGAGATGCAGGGCGAGTTCAAGGTCACGGGCGATACCAAAATCCTGTTGGCCAGCCCCGACGAAGGGCTGAAAACAGCCGCTGCCCACCTCGCTTCCATTTTGATAAAAGCAACGGGAACCACCATTGCGCCAGCAGAAGGCGACGAAGGCAAGGACGCTTTTCTGTTTGAAATTGACCCGAAAATCACCAGCGACGAGGGCTACTCGCTCATCGTGACGCCATATGATGTAACCATCAAATCGAAAACTGGAGCGGGCGCTTTTTATGCGGTGCAAACCCTCCGTCAGCTCATGCCAACTGATGCTAAAAAAGGCCCAATACCCTCATTGTCAATCCCTTGCGTAGAAATTACGGATGCTCCCCGCTACACCCACCGGGGCATGATGCTAGACGTGAGTCGTCATTTTTTTGGGGTAAACGATGTAAAAAAATACCTAGACCTCATGGCGCTCCACAAGATGAACCGCTTCCACTGGCACCTCACCGATGACCAAGGTTGGCGCATTGAAATCAAAAAATACCCCAAGCTACAGACCGTAGCGGCTTGCCGCAAAGAAACCCTCGTCGGGCATTACAACGACAACCCACAGACCTACGACGGCAAGCAATACTGCGGTTTTTACACCCAAGATGAAGCCCGAGAAATCGTGAAATACGCAGCCGAGCGCTTCATCACCGTCATCCCGGAAATCGAGATGCCAGGGCATGGTCTGGCCGCCATCGCTGCCTACCCAGAGTTGGGCTGCACGGGCCAACCCGCAGAAGTGGGCACGAAATGGGGCGTTTACGACAATGTTTTTTGCCCAAAAGAAGTCACCTTCAAGTTTCTGGAGGATGTGCTGACAGAGGTCATGGATATTTTTCCTTCGGAGTACATCCACATCGGCGGGGACGAATGCCCTAAGACTGCTTGGGAAAAGAGCAAATTCTGCTCTGACCTCATTGCGGAGCAAAAACTGAAGGACGAACATGGGTTGCAGAGTTATTTCATCCAACGCATGGAGAAGTTCCTGAACTCGAAAGGCCGCCGCATCATCGGCTGGGACGAGATTTTGGAGGGCGGCCTCGCACCGAACGCCACGGTGATGAGCTGGCGTGGCACGGAAGGCGGCATTGCGGCAGCAAAACAAGGCCACGATGTCATCATGACGCCGACTGATTTTTGCTACCTCGACTACTACCAATCGCAAGACCCCAACGAGCCGCTCGCCATTGGCGGCTACCTGCCACTGGACAAGGTTTACAGCTACAATCCCGACCCCGCCGACCTGACGCCGGAGCAGCACAAGCACGTCCTCGGTGTGCAGTGCAACCTTTGGACGGAATACATTCCTGACATGGCCAAGCTGGAATACATGGCCTACCCCCGTGCCTGCGCCATCGCCGAGATTGCTTGGTCGCCGCAGGCAAATCGGAACTACGATGACTTCGTAGGTCGCCTTGCGCAGCACCTAAAGCGCTTGCAGGCAATGGGTGTGAACGCCGCCAATAAACTTTACGATGTAAAAACGAGCATTGCCGCAGGCGATGGAAAGGGCGTCAGTCTTGCACTTTCACCAAAAATGGAGGGCATCGAAATCCGGTACACACTGGATGGTTCGGCGCCCACGGCCAGCAGCCCGCTTTACGAGAAACCATTTTTGATGGAAAAAACCGGAGTGGTGAAAGCGCTGCCATTTGAGGGTGGTCAGGCTGCCGGACAAGGGGCGGAGATGGATTTCAAGTTGCACAAAGCGGCTGGAAAAGCCATTACGCTGACCAATTTACCAAAGGAAAAATACAGCGGCAACGGGCCGGGCAGCGTCATCAACGGCGTGACGGGGCCAAGTGAGCACTACGGTGGCCCGGAGTGGCTTGGATTTGAGGGCAAGGACTTCGACGCCGTGATTGACCTTGGCGCAGAGACCGACCTGAACTCACTGTCCATGCGGTTTTTCAACGGCCCTGGACAGTGGGTGTACCCACCGAAGTCTTTGGAAGTCTCAACTTCCGACGATGGAAAGGCGTTCAAGTCGCTGGGCCGGAATGATTCGATCAAGGGTGGGGAAAGCAAAATCGTGGAGGTGATGCTTCCGCTCAATCAAGTGAAGGCTCGGTATTTGAAGGTGCATGTGGGTCGATTTGGCGTTATTCCCGCTGATGCACAGGGAGCGGGGAACGAGGCTTGGCTGTTTGTGGATGAGATAACGGTGGAGTAATTTTTTTTTGTAAAAAACTGATAATCAATATTTTGAAAAATATTCGACTTCATAATTTTCAAAAAATAAGCCTAAGTAAAACGGCTTGGTTAGTCCCATGCTTCCTACTGGCCTTCGGTTTGGCTAACAGCGTCAAAGCCCAAACCGCAACTACTGACTCTATCCGAACGGCGGTACCTTTCCTCTCCCTCCAGCCCGCCCCCCATTTCGACAAAAAACGATTTTGGGCAGTCACTGGCACGGGCGCAGCGGTGTACACTGGCCTCTCCGTCGCCCTCTGGCAGGCTTGGTACAAGAACTACCCGCTCAACCATTTCCACGGCTTCAACGACTGGGGCGAATGGGAGCACATGGACAAATCGGGGCATTTCTTCTCCACTTGGACGGGTTGCAGTTACGCCTTCGACGGAGCCCGCTGGACGGGCATGAGCCGCCGTCACGCCATGTGGACGGCGGTTGGCGTGGGCATGGGCATCATGACCACCTTTGAAACCATGGACGGGTTCTCTTCGGAGTGGGGATTCTCCCTGCCTGACATGGCCTTCAACACAGGCGGAGCGGCGCTATTCGTCGGGCAGGAACTGGCTTGGCAAGAGCAGCGCATCCAGATGAAAGTATCCGGCATACGGCCCGGCTACCCAAAGCAGCCGCTCTATTCCACCGACGGCAGCACCGTGACCACACTTGACGAACGGGCATCGGGGTTGTACGGAACTACTTTTTTTCATGTATTGCTCAAGGATTATAACGCCCTGACGACCTGGGCATCGGTGAACGTCCACTCGTTTTTGCCCAATAAAAAAGAATCGAAATTCCCGGCTTGGCTGAACGTGGCATTCGGCTACGGCGCAAATAATCTTTACGGTGGCTACGAAAACAAATGGGAAACCGAAGATGGCGTTGTTTTTGAACTCGACCCCGACCGCTACCCACGCTATCGGCAATATTACCTGTCATTGGACGTGGATTGGACGAGGATACCGACCCGGCATCGTTGGCTCAAACTCTCGCTGCGGGCGCTGAATTTCCTGAAAGTGCCGGCGCCAGCCTTTGAAATGACCAGTTTGGGGAAAGCTCGTTTCCACTACCTGCATTGGTAATTTTTGAAAAAAAGCGCTTCATTGGGGTCGTGACTTGAAAAACAAACTGAAATAGTTTATTTTTAAACTCGTTTTGAACAAAAGCCCTTGCTGTGACTTATTGGTAAACCTACGTTTAAAACGAAATGCTCATCAGGTGGTACAGATGTGATTTTTTTTGAAACCAATTCAAAGATTTCCATTTATTTTGCGCCCCTGTTTACCGAAAACGAATTTTTTATAAAAAATGGAAGCACAAAATGTGAATACAACAGCCCGCTACACTGACACCGACTTAGAGGAGTTCAGGGTTCTTGTAGGGAATAAACTAGAGACTGCCAAGCAGGAGCTTTCCTATTTGCAGGAGCAGATTCTCGAAATTACTGAAAACAGTGGCGACGATCACGGCGGCGACTGGATGGACGACTCCAGCACCAACAACGATGTCGAGTTTTTGAACAACATGGCCATCCGTCAGCGCAAATATGTTCAGGACTTGGAAAATGCCATGATCCGCATTAAAAACAAGACCTACGGCATCTGCCTCACGACGGGCCACCTCATCGAAAAACGCCGCTTATTGGCTGTGCCCACCGCTACCAAAAGCGTGGAGGCCAAAGCCGCAGAAGCGGTGGAAGCACCGAAAAAGATTGAAAAAGCGCCTATGTCGCTTGAGCAGGCCGAGAGAAAAGAAAAACTTGCTCCAGCTACGCCGAAAATCATTACGAAGGTTATTCGGAAACCTACCGCTGCCAAGCCCGCTAAATCTGTCAATGTGGAAGATGATGATGACCTTGACTTCGACTTTGACAAGGAATACTCCTACGATGGCGGCGGAAGCGGAAGTGACGACTCAGCCGATGACGATTCTTTTGACAAGAGCGACAACGTCGAGCAATCTGATGCTTTCGACGACGGCAGCAGCTACAACGAAATCCCAGATGACAGCGGCGGAGACGACGATTACTAGTCGCAGCTGATTTTTGGGCAAAAAAAGAGGCGGCATTTGAACTCAGTTCAAGTGCCGCCTTTTCCGTTTAAAACATTTCAAGTTTTGAAAAATTGAAACGTCCAGTATCATCACCCACGTTTGAACAAATTTTTTATCCAAAAAAGCGGGTTCAACGCTTTCTTCCGCACCTCCAAATCGGTGTACATTTCTGCAATCATGTAGATAAGGTTAGGGTTTCGCACCACCCGGTTTGCGGTGAAATTGACCAGCCAAGGCCGAGCCATCAACTGTTGGATGCGGTAGCTCATCTCCATCTCTTTGCCCAGTACCCGAGCTATCCGCACATCGTAGGCTTCCATTGTTTTTGCTGAAAAATCATTGCTCAATAGGCACTGTTGCGCCTGCTCGGCAGCAATGACGCCACTGTAAATCGCATTGCCGATGCCCTCGCCACTAAGGGGGTCAATCAAGTGACCTGCATCACCCACCAACATGAAATGGTCGCCGGAAATTTGGCGCTGCTTGGAGCCAAGAGGGAGACCGTAGCCCGTGATTTTGCCCACCAGTTCTGCATTTTTGAAGCGGTCCCGAAATTCCGGGTGGTTTGTGATGATGTCCAACATCCCCTTCGTCAGGTTGTAGCGGCGCTGGCTGACAAAGTCGCTGCGCATGCCCAGTCCCACGTTGGCATGGCCGCCTGGTAAGCCGAAAACCCAGAAGTAGCCAGGGTTTATTTCTTTCAAAAAATGCAGCTCAATAAAGCCATCGGTGTGCAGTCCGGTCACATTTTTATAGTAGGCCCGAACGGCGCCAGCATGGTGCTTTTCGTCTTTTTCCAAACCAACATGGTGGCGGGAAAAGGCGGAATGTGCACCATTGGAAACAATGAGCAATTTGGTCTGCACTTGGAAGCTGCCATCGGCATTGGAAACCAAATAGCCATCGGGAATCTTCTCGTATTTTTCGATGGAAATGCCCTCGTGCAGTTCGATGTTGCTCCGCAATTTCACCTCGTCCACCAACCGGTTGTCGAAGTCTATCCGCTTGGAGACAAAGCCCTGCTTGGGGTCGTTAATCGGGTCATAGTTTGGGCGGAACGGCACGTCAATGCACTTGCCGTTGGGTGCGCCGAAGCGAATGCCCCAGACGCTGGATTGTTCCGTCGTGGCTGCCTCGAACCTATCAATGATGGTTGGGTCAATGCGCCGGAGGATGGTGACGGCCTTGCCGCTGATGGCGTCTCCGCAGATTTTGTCACGAGGAAAAACGGCCTTGTCCACCACCACGGACGGGATGCCGAGGTGGCTAAGCTTGAGGGCGGTGGCGCAGCCGCCGGGGCCAGCGCCGATGATGAGGATGTCGGTATTTAGCATGTCTTTGTTGTGAGACAATAGATTTTAGACAATAGATATTGGATGTCACAATTGCACTGTACGTAGGTCTATTCTATAAAATCTAATGTCTAAGCTCCCACCTATTGCGGGGCGAAGATAAAAAAACGGGGAAGCGGCAGCACCACTTCCCCGTTTTCATTGCGGAGCAAAAGATTTACTCCGGCTCGAAACCAAGCACGATGTTGAACGTGGCGAGGCTTGAAATCTTATTGGTAGCACTGGTTTTGTCGAAGCCGATACCGTAGTCGAAGCCGAGCACACCGAACATCGGGAGGAACACCCGCAGACCAGCACCCACGGAGCGCTTCATGTCGAACGGATTGTAGTCACGGGCCTTCTTCCAAGCATTGGTACCCTGTGCGAAAGTATGCACGTAAATGGTAGAACTTGGGTTGAGCGACAGTGGGTACCGCAATTCGAGCGTTATTTTCTGATAAAGCGGCGTGGCATTGATGTCGCTGGTGTTGTTTTCGTTCACCAGGTTGTTTTCATAGTCGCCCGGCTTGTAGCCCCGGCTACTGATAATTTCAGTACCTGTGAAAAAGCCGAACTGCTGATTGTTGAGGCCGTCACCACCCAACTGGAACCGCTCAAATGGGGCGATGCCGATGTCATTGTTGTACTTGCCAAGGAAACCGAATTTGGCATCAGCTTTTATGACCAATTTGCCCACCAATGTTTGGTACCATTCGGCGGCCACTTTCCACTTGTGGTATTCGAGGAACTTGAAGCGCTCGCTTGGTGCAAGGTTAGCGTAGTCCTTTTTACTGAAAAGGGAATATGGTGGTGTGGCCTGTAGGGAAACTTGCACCCTAGAACCTTCCTGTGGGAAAATAGGGTTGTTTATCGTCGTGCGGGCTATGGTTTGTGTGATGCTGAAGTTTCTGAAATTGCCTTCGGAAACGACTTCTCCCAAGTCGGTGCGGAAAAGGCCACGGCTGCTGAACACGTAGTTTTGCAGCTTGATAACCTGTAGGTTGAGGGCCGTTGAAGAGACGAAGTTGTCGTCCGGTTTTTTCAAGCGGGTACCAAGGCTGACGGTAACGCCGCCGTTGGTCAGCTTGCCATACAGCTCGCTGTTGCGGTTGTAGCCGTTGGAAAGTATGGAAACGAAGCCTGCCACGGTGAGCGAGTTTGGTTTTTTGCCACCCAGCCAAGGCTCAGTGAAAGAAACGTTGTAAGATTGGAAGAAGCGCCCGTTGGTCTGTGCCCGAAGGGAGAGGCGTTGGCCGTCGCCCTGGGGAAGCGGGCTCCATGTTTCTTTGTGGAAAATATTGCGAGCAGAAAAGTTGTTGAAAGCCACGCCGAGTGTGCCAATGACCCCACGTCCACGGCCACCCCAGCCAGCGGAAAGCTCCAACTGGTCGGAAGGTTTTTCCTCCAACGTGTACTCAATGTCCACCGTGCCCCGCTGCGGGTTTACAGGGGTGTTGATGCCTAGGTTTTCAGGGTTGAAATAGCCGAGGTTGATGATTTGGCGCTGCGAACGGATGATGTCGGAGCGGCTGAATTTTTCGCCGGGTACGGTGAAAAGCTCCCGCCGGACTACGTGCTCGTTGGTGCGGTCGTTGCCTCTGATGATAACTTTGTCAATGGTCGCTTGCGGGCCTTCGAAGATGCGCAGTTCGAGGTCAATGGAGTCGCTGGCCACGGCTACTTCGATGGGTTCCACGTTGAAGAACAGGTATCCGTTGTCCATGTAAAGCGAACTGACGTCCCGTCCGTCTTGGCTGAAACGGAGGCGGGTTTCAAGCATTTCAGCGTTGTAAACATCGCCTTTTTTGATGCCGAGCACGTTGTCGAGGTCCTTGGTAGCGTAGATGGAGTTTCCTTTCCAGATGATGTTGCGGAAGTAGTAGCGGTTTCCTTCGGCAAGGTCCAAGTGAATCATCAGGTTTCCCTTCGAACCGTCTTTTTCGGTAACCCGCCAAATGCTGTCCTGCACGATTTGGGCATCCCGGAATCCCACTTTATTATAATAGGTGATGATTTTTTTCTTGTCGGCTTCGTACTCGGTGCGGATGAGTTTTGAGCCAGCGAAAAGGCGCTTTTTGCGGCGGGTTTCCTTCATCAAATTGCGCAGCTTGCGGTCTTTGATATTCGTATTGCCAGAAAAGGTGATGTCGTCAATTTTGACCTTTGAACCTTTGTCAATATTGAAAACCAGTTTCACAGAGTTGATGCGGCTGGTGTCAGGAAGCTCCTCCACCTTCACTTTTACATCGTAGTAGCCCTTGTCTACATAATACTGTTCAATCCCAAAAGCCGCACTGGCCTTGATGGCGTCGGTGACAATTCCGCCTTTTATGAGGTATTTGTTGACTTCCTCGTTCAGGTCATCGTGGTTGCCTTTTTTAACGCCCTTGTAGGAGTGGGTTGTAAGTCGTGGGCGCTCCACCACGGAGATTTCTAGAAAAATCACGTCACCAACTGTCTTCTCTTTGAAAATCTGCACATCGGTGAAAAGGCTCAACTTGTAAAGCGCCTTGATGGCCCGAGGGATTTCACCGCCCGGAATCCGAACACGGTCACCCACTCGAAAGCCTGCGATGGAAATGATGGCAGTGGGGTCGCTAAAATTGGCGCCCGTCACCCGCACGCCACCGATTTCGTAGTCCTTGGCTTTGGAGTAATCCATGACGGGGGGAAGCGTGTCCGTACTGCTTTGCGCAGCAAGGTTGCCCGCAAGGGCGAAAGCAAATAATAGAAGTAAAAAACCTGATATTTTTTTCATGCAAAAGGGTATGCTATTTCAAAAGGATTGCAAAGAAACGCAGCTTTGCTCAAACTCTTGTAGTTGGTGCGATAAAATGTCCCGTGCGATAGGAAGGTGTGATTTGAACGGGCGGAGGTTGTATGGCAGCGGTTGGGTGGTTGGCGCTTTGGCATGTTGACTGGCCCCACCCAAAACGCCAAGGCGCTAAATCGCCAATTGCTCGCTTGTTTTGCCAAAGCGGCGCTCTCTATTTTGGAAATCAATGATGGCTTGGTACAGGTGTTCCCTTCGGAAATCCGGCCAGAGGGTGGGTGTGAAATAAAGTTCTGAGTACGCAATTTGCCAAAGCAAAAAATTGCTGATGCGGTTCTCTCCGCTGGTACGAATGAGCAGTTCCGGGTCAGGGATACCGTTGGTGGAAAGTGCATTGGCAAAGGTATCTTCGTCAATATCGGCTATCGAAATTTCGCCCGATTTGGCAGCAGCGGCAAGCTTTTTGGCTGCTTCCACGATTTCCCATTTTGCGCTGTAATTGAGCGCCAAAACCAACGTCATCCTTGCGTTCTGGTTGGTATCTTCCATGGCTTTCAGCAAAGTTTTGCGGCTTTTTTCTGGCAGCCGACTGATGTCGCCGATGGCCCGAAGGCGCACCCCGTTTTCGTTGAGCGTCTTGATTTCGTTCTTGATAGTCTCGACCAGCAGTGTCATCAACGCATTGACCTCAGACTCTGGGCGCTTCCAGTTTTCGGTGGAAAAAGCATAAAGTGTCAAGAATTTTACCCCAAGTTCAGTGCATGCTTCAGTCGTTTCCCGCACGGCTTTTACACCATTGCGGTGGCCAAAGACCCTAGCCATGCCTTGCTCCTTTGCCCATCGCCCGTTGCCATCCATGATGACAGCGATGTGCAACGGCAGTTTTTCCAAATTTATTTTTGACTTCAAATCCATTCGCCGAAATTCCTTCAAATTATTTTTGGTGGGCAAAAATAAGAAAAGCTACCAGTTGAACCGGTTGATTTTACCAACCTAGGTTTGGTTCGAAACGACTTGGTTGTGCACAGCGCTTGAATTTTGCAACATCTTTCAAATCCCTCACCTGAGCCGGATAGGTAGATATTTATCCTATATTTGCAAAGGTTTTTCAATCAAAGCCAAAGTACCCAATATGTACGATTACGATGTCATTATCAGTTTCATTACAGCCTTCACGCTGACCTACTTCGTTATTCCGCCAATCATTCGGGTAGCTGTGGCCAAAAAACTGTACGATGAACCAGGTGAGCGCCGCAGCCACGTGGTCAGTACGCCCCGATTGGGCGGGGTAGCTATTTTTGCAGGCACCATTTTCAGCATCATGCTTTGGACACCTTTCACGCAGTATGGTGGTGATCTTCAGTATGTGCTTTGTTCCTTCATTCTGATTTTCTTGGTCGGCGTGAAAGATGACATCACCGAAATTTCCCCTTCCAAAAAATTGATGGTGGAAATACTTGCTGCCGGAATCCTATTTTTCAAAGCTGGCGTACGAATTTCCAGCCTGCATGGCATCTTAGGTGTCGAAGAAATTGGGCTTTTTTCGAGTGCGATACTTACCATTTTCACCATTATCGTCATCATCAATGCACTTAACCTCATGGACGGCATCAATGGCCTTTCCGGCAGCCTGACCATCGTGATTACAGGCACGCTTGGCATTTGGTTTTTGTTGGTAAAACGGTACGACCTTGCTATCATGGCGCTGTCGGCAGCGGGTGCTACGGCTGCTTTCCTGAAGTACAATTATTCGCCTGCCCAAATCTTCATGGGCGATACTGGTGCATTGCTGCTTGGCCTGATTTGCTCCATTCTGACCATTAATTTCATTGAATTCAATAGTATGTTGGAGGATTTGCACCCCTTCAAAATAAATGCTGCGCCGGGTGTAGCCATTGGTATTCTTATCCTCCCGCTGTTCGATACGCTGCGGGTTTTTTCTACCCGTATTCTGAAAGGGAAACATCCGCTCCATCCAGATCGCACACATATTCATCACCTATTGCTTGATGCTGGCTTGGGGCACATGCAAGCTACGGCCGTATTGGTGGGTGTTAGCGTCTTCTTTATTGTGCTGGGTTTTCTCTTGCAGCGCTACACCAGCAATGCCCTTCTCATTATTGTGTTATTGGTGAGTGTTGCGTCACTGATGGTGAGTGGGCTGATTTATTCGCAGTACAAGCGGAGTTTGCGGGCCTAATTCCAATTCACATTAAGGTTTGAAAAGAACAAGAGCCCTTGCTTGCGCAAAGGCTCTTGTTCTTCGTGGTGAATACCGGAGTCGAACCGGTGACCTTCCCGACTGCAAGTCGGGACACTCTTGCCAGCCGAGCAGATTCCTTAAACGACAGGAGCCCTTGCTTGCGCAAAGGCTCCTGTTCTTCGTGGAGAATACCGGAGTCGAACCGGTGACCTTCCCGAATGCAAGTCGGGACGCTCTTACAAGCTGAGCAGATTCCTTAAACGACAGGAGCCCTTGCTTGCGCAAAGACTCCTGTTCTTCGTGGAGAATACCGGAGTCGAACCGGTGACCTCTTGCATGCCATGCAAGCGCTCTAGCCAGCTGAGCTAATCCCCCTTATTTAAAATTACTAGCTCAAACCAGTGACCTTCCCGACTGCAAGTCGGGACGCTCTTGACAGCCGAGCTAATCTAACTTTTCTAGTGGCTAACAACCTATTGTTGATAGCGGGTGCGAAAATACAAGTTTTCTGGAAAAATAGAACGGTTGGAGAAAAAATTACTCAATCCTCTACCTGTGGTGTGCGGTTTTCCATTTCCTTTTTTAGTCTATTGGCCTCTTTGAGCATGATAAAGATGAGCCATTCCAATTGACCATTCACACTGCGGAACTCGTCGGCAGCCCATTTCTCTACGGCGGTGTAGAGATTCTCCTCTATTCGAAGAACGAATTTCTTCTTGGCCATTTATTCAAAAAAAAGTACGTGGCCCGGCAAGCCGGGTCACGATACAGGATGTAGAATCAGTAAATTAAAAAGGCTCCGAATGGGCTCTAAAAATATGAAATCAGTGATTTTATTTAGATAGCAGATTGATACTATTTTGATGTTGCAAACATACTATCTTAATATCATAATGATGCTATTGTTTTTTGGAAAGTTTTCCACAATTATTTCATTGTGGCTCCTTGAATAAATTCAGGAGCATCTAACATTTTTTATTGGCTGTCGTTAATAACTGCCTAACATCCAATGGAGCCACATTTGAGATTCCATGAATCTCCTATTTTTGCACCTTAAAAAAATTGATATGAGACTGTTTTTACTTTTTGCCATTGCACTATTTTTTGCTGCTTGCGGCAGCAACGAGACAAATCCGCAGCCGGAACAAGCTGTTGCGACGGGACAGCCACAGTACAGCACCACCTATTTGGACAATAAAAAAAGGAAGGAGCAGGCGGAATCACCAAACATCACCATTCAAATTCAAGGATTGACGGGAGGAGGAATGGCTAGCTTAATCGGTAGTTTTGAAGACAACAATTACCGAGCGGATTCTGCCCAAATCAGCCCAACTGGGCAGATCGTCTTCAAGCGGCAGGAAGCATATATTCCAGGCCTATTTTACTTGGTACTGCCAAATAACGTCAATCTTCAAATGCTGATAGACCTCGACCAGACCTTTAATATGACCACTACCATGGCGAACCTTCTGGGAGATATGAAAGTGGAAGGCAGCGTGGACAACCAACTGCTGTACGATGCCATAAAGTTTGAGGATGGACAACGGCCACTTTTTCAAGCCAATGCACAGAAAATGGCAGGCCTCAAACCCGGCGACGCTAATTATTTGGCCATAAAAGCAGAACAAGATGGCTTGATTGACGACCGGAAGGCATTTTTGGATAAAATTTTCAAAGAAAACCCCACCTCGCTGTTCACTGCCTTCAAACGGGCTGGCCAAAACCCAGACCTGCGGGATTGCTACAAACCAGACGGCACGATGGACACTGCCAGGTACACCTACAATTACCGGGTACGCTTCTGGAATGGCACTGACTTTAACGATGAGCGCCTGCTTTACACCCCAGTCATGTCTAAAATGCTCAACCGTTACATCACGGAACTCACGCCACAGAATCAGGATTCCATCGTGAAATACTCGATTGCATTGGTTGACAAGGTGACCGACAAGCCGGAATTTCTCAAGTATTTCGCCAACTGGATTGTGCTGCATTATGACCCAAAGGAATCTACCTTGATGGATCCGCAAGCGGTATTCGTCAACATGATTGAGCGGTATTTCACGTACGACAAGGCATTTTGGTCGGACTCCGCAGAGGTTTTTGGCTTGCAGCAACGGGCTTTTGAAATGTCGGCCAGTTTGGTGGGGAAAAAAGCGCCAGACGTGAACGTACCTGGACTCGATGGAAAACCCATCTCGCTTTATTCTAAAAAAGCGCCCTATGTCGTGGTCTATATGTGGAACCCTGAATGCGAGCATTGTGCCGTGCAGACGCCTCAGCTTGTCACACTTTACAACCAAATGAAAGACAAGGGGCTTGATGTGTATGGCATCGCCGTGAATACGGAAGACGATAGGTGGCGGGCAGCCATCAAAAAATATGGTATGCCGTGGACCAATGTTTTTGACCCAACCAACAAGTCCATTTATGGCAAATACTACGTGGACAATACTCCTGAGGTTTACTTGCTGAACCCTGAGCGCACCATCATTGCGAAGAACTTGAATGTGGACCAAATCATGACGATGGTTGACCGGGACAAAGCAAAGCGTAAGTAATTCGCTATTTCACAAAATTGAAAAAGGGTCTGACCGACATTGGTCAAACCCTTTTTTATTTTCAATAAACTAGAAGAAATCTTATCTCGCCACCATCAGTTTCTTCGTAATAGACCGTCTACCTTCCGGCGTCACTTGCACGAAGTACATGCCGTCGTGCCAGTCATTGATGTGGATTTGGTGAAAAGGCTGGTTTACTTCTGCGATGTCCTCCCGATGTATCAGATGCCCGAAGCGGTCAAACACTTCCACGGTCACTTGCTTACCTTCTAGTTTTTGCATTTCAATGGAAAACTCACTGCTCGCAGGGTTTGGGAACAAGCCGAACACGGCAACATGTGAAAAGTCCACGGATTTTGGTGCTTGGGAAATGACCTTGCCCTCCCGGTCATAAACCGATAGTCGGTAATAATTTACCCCATCAATAGGCTGTTTATCAACCGCTTGCACGAAAACATGGTCTTCGACTTCTGTATCAACATCACCAGATTGAAGCGGCTGGAAGGCTTGGCCATCCGTTGATTTTTCGAGTATCCAATTTGTCGCTTCAGGAGAAAAATCAAGCACCGCATAAAGATTTATTTCCTCCACTCCCGAAACAGCATCAAGCTGTGCGGCAGCTTGACGGCCACCAGTCCCGCCCTCTAAGTTTGCACCGATATTTACCGTGTAGTCCTCCACCTCACCATAGTCAAGTGTCATACAAGGAGTCGAAGCAGTAGTTCCACGTTTCATCGAAACCCTCATGCGGGTAGGGCCAGTCAGCGCCGTTGCCGGAATGGCAATGTTTCCTACAGCATCAAAAGTATTGGTGCCATTTGGAGGAGCGCTTACTGCTTGCGCAAATGCTACCTCGCCTGGCTCTTGGAAAGTACCGTCGTGGTTATAGTCAATCCAAACCTTCCAGTATTCATCATAAGTGTACCAGCTGAAGCCAGACGTGAGCGTGACTGGGTAGCTCGTGCCCGCATTAGCACTAGTGGAAAGGCTGGTAAAATCACTGTATGCCGTTTTTGCCGAAGGGTTGTTGATGGTGCCAAACTGCACACCTGCAACCCAGTCGTGCCAAGGCCAGGCACTGGTGCTTGCGCAATAGCTCGCCCCACCTCCACCCGTGCTGCAAGCCGTTGGTGGTGTGACGGTCATTGCTTTTGTACAGGTAGGGCTGGTGGCATCCTTGATGGTGAAATTAAGCACCCCTCCGCCAATTGGGTATGGGCCCATTAAAGTAGCCACATTGTACGAACCACTTTGCGGAGCACCTAGAATGGTGGTCGTCCAACCCGAGCCTGCGTTGGTTCCTGTCACGGTCATATTGAACGTGTAGGTGTCATCCGCAGGGTCGTTTGGTGTGCCGTTGTTGTTGCAAATTGGCGTGGTCGTAGTTGCATTGATGGAGCAAGGCGTCAAGCTGGAACATGGGGCTGGCGGCGTCACGCTGCCGTTCGCTGTGCAAGTATTTGAACCTGAATCAGTTACGGTGTAATTTACTACGCCGCCGCTGATGGGCAATGGCCCGATGGTCTTTGGCGTGCCGTAGCTGCCCGTGTAGCTCGTGCCGCCAATGGTCGTTGACCACGTAGCCCCAGTGCCATTCCCGTTCACAGTGAGGCTGAAAGTGAAAGTATCATCGGCTGGGTTGGTGTTCGTGCCATTGTTATTGCAGGTGATGTTGGAAGTGCTGGCCGTGATGCTGCAAGGCACGGGGCCACCGCTTACTAGGTTGACGACGTAATCTTCTACTTCACCTGCGGGGATGGTTTCGCAAGGCGTTGCGTAAGCGCCCCTTTTCAAAGAAACCCTCATGCGGGTGATGCCAAGGTCGGCAGTGGCTGGGACAAGTACAGTACCAATCTTTGTGGAACTCGGCGTACCTAAAGCTGGGGCTGTCACAATGCCAGCGTAGGCCACTTCGGCAGGGTCTTCAAAGGTGCCGTTGCGGTTGTAGTCAATCCACACCTTCCAGTATTCGTCATAAGTCTGCCAGCTGTAGCTGTCTTCAAGGATAATAGTGTAGCTGGTGCCGGTGTTCAAATCGGTGCTGACATTATTGTAAAAAGTGTAGAGTGCCTTGCCGGAGGCATTGTTGATGGTGTTCAGTTTTACGTTTGTAATCCAATCCACCCAAGGCGTTCCGCTGCTTGCGCAATAGTTGGTCGGGTTGGCACCTGAGACGCTGATGACCACGCTGCCTGTCGTAGTGCAAGTGTGCGAATCGGTCACGGTGACGGTGTATGTTCCACTGTTGAGGTTGTTGATGGTGGCCGTGGTAGCGCCGGTACTCCATAGGTAGGTATAGGGAGCAGTGCCGCCAGACGGAGCGGAAGTAGCGCTGCCGTTGTTAGCAGGTGCACTGGTTTCATCCACCCCAGTCACATTGGCGCTCAGTGGCCCCGGTTGGCTGATGTTGACGATAAGTGTGCCTGTATTTCCTGCGGCATCCGTGGCGGTCACGGTGTAGTTGCCTGCGGCAAGGTTGCTGAGGCTGGCGCTAGTTGCTCCATTTGACCAAGCATAAGTGTAGGGCGCTGTGCCGTTTAAAACGCTGACTGTCGCACTTCCGTTGGCGCCGCCATTGCAGTTTACGTTGGTTTTTGTGACAAGCTGCACGTTGAGCGAACCGCCCTGCCCAGTCGGGATGACGAAGCTAGCCTTGTAGTTTGCGCCGTTATTGTTTGCCTTGATTTGAATGTCGGGCGTTCCGTTCATGTCAAAATCCACATCTGATTCCATGTAGATTTCGATGAAATAACTGCCGGGGTTCAAGCCTGCCAGCACGTTCAGTGCTGGGTTGCCGTCCCTGGTTTTGGTGCGGTATGGGCCATTGGTGTTGGTGCTCAATTGCGGCAGCAAAAAAGGTGTGAACGTTCCCGGGCTACCCGATTGGGGGTAAATACGGTAGAAAAACTTGGCGTTCATCACATTGTTGTTGCAGCTTTCCCAAGTGATGGATTTTGCATTGGTGATGCTGAAGCTGGTGGGCGAGCCAAAATTATGGCCCTGAAATACCGTCTGATACGGACAGCTCGAAACTTGGAAAGTGGAAGTGATACCGTTCACTTCGATGTCGATTGTTGTGGCGCAATCCGATACGTAGGCATACCCGCAGGCCATTGTTTTCTGTTGGATAAACAGGGACAAAATTACTGCAAAGCCAAAGCCGGACAGCAGTCTGGTTGAGTTCATAATGTTGAAAGTTTTGGTAAATAATTGCTTCGCCCCTTGCTCCTGCTGCTTAAATCAGGGCAAAAGACCTTTTATGTAAAAAATTGTCAAATACAGTTGAAACTATCGGCTGAGGGAATTGCCTGAATGGAGTGAGATGGCCCGAATGGGCTTGCAAAGAAAATCAAAATGAAAACGTGAAACTGAGAAGGAGGAGAAAATAATGCTCTTAAAGGCTTGCAAAAGTAAAATCATTTTTTGGGAAATACAAGCTTTATGTCAGATTTGGCAAAATGACAGCTTAAATTCCTTGGAGCAGCAGGCTAATAGTTTAATGGTTTTCGTGCTTTTTGAGGTTAAAATACCGCCTCTGCCACCTGCCGAATCGTATCTGCATCGCCCATGGTGTAATAATGCAGGCAGGGCACACCAGCGGCTTTCAGCTCTTTGGACTGTGCGATTAGCCATTCTACCCCTATTTCCTGGCGGGCCTTGGCACTGCTGGCTTTTTGCAGTTCGTTCACGAGGTCGTCTGGCAGGTCAATATAAAAATGGCGGGGGATGGAACTGAGTTGGTGGATTTTCGTGAGCGGCTTCAAGCCCGGCACGATTGGCACGTTGATGCCCGCCTTGCGGCACTCGTCCACAAAATTGAAATAGTGCTGGTTGTCAAAAAACATCTGTGTAACGATATAATTTGCGCCAGCATCCACCTTTGCCTTCGTAAAAGCGAGGTCGGCAGCGAGGTTCGGTGCTTCGAAATGCTTCTCTGGGTAGCCCGCCACGCCGATGCAAAACTCCGTCTTGAGGCCATCCTTGATATTGTCGTCAAGGTATTGGCCTTTGTTCATGCCGTCAATCTGGGTCACGAGGTCGAGAGCATACTCGTGGCCGTTGGGGTCGGGTATAAAGCGCCCGTCGAAACTGGCCGCATCGCCCCGCAGCGCCAACACGTTGTTGATGTTGAGGAAATTGAGGTCAATCAGGGCGTTTTCCGTTTCTTCCTTCGTGAAGCCGCCACAGATAAGGTGCGGCACGGCATCCACCCCGTAGCGGTGCATGATGGCAGCACAAATCCCGACCGTGCCGGGCCGTTTGCGGATGGCTATTTTTTCATAATAACCGCTCGGCATTTTTTTATAGACAAAATCCTCCCGGTGGTAAGTCACATCAATGAACGGCGGCTTGAACTCCATCAATGGGTCCAGTGTGTCAAAAATGGCCTTCATGCTGCCCCCTTTCAACGGAGGCAACACTTCAAACGAGATGAGCGTCTGGCCTTTGGCGTTCGCAAAATATTCGGTTACTTTCATATTTACAATGAACGATGGACGGTGAATGGTAAAAGAAGAAAGGCAAATTAGCCTTGACTACCGACAATTTGAAGCAATTTTGGTTCAAACACCGACCGCATTTTGTTAATCGTTATGTTTTATCCGAAGTTTTAATGGCGAGGGTTTGCAAAGCTACATTCATTGTGAGCTTATTTCCAAACGGCCCTCCGACAACCTCCCTAGATTCCCCGCATCTTGTAGCTTTTGTCATTGATAATCATGGTACTCACCGTATGATCGCCGTTGAGGTATAAAATGATATTTTCCTTTTTATCATTCACGAACTCCCACTGGAATCGCTCCTCCTGCGCACCGGCCTGTTTGTCCTCCTTTTCAGAAACACGCTTCACCGGATACTTCCAGGTCTTATCCTCTTTCATGCCATCCTCAAATTGAACGATGGAGCGCTCCACCACAAAATACTCCTTGATGATTTTTACTTTTTTGTCGGGATTGGCCACTGCTGCTGCACTGTCAACGGGCACTTCCGCCACTTCAACAGCCACCGAATCTACCTCCGTTGCAGCCTCAGCTTTGTCCTTTTTCTTCTTCTTCACATCTTTCTCCTCGATGGTGATCACTTCCAAAAAGCTAATACTTGTGCTATCCTTCACCCGCAGGCGCTCCTGCACCTTGTCGGCTGTGTGAATACGAAAAAATGGGTAAAATTTTTTGCCCCAGATAGAATCAGGGTTCTCGATGGCCAGCTCTCCACGGTCGGTGAAGTAGGCTTTTTCGTCCTCCTTGAGTTTGCTGGGAATGGCGGGCAGATAAAAAATCGTCTCCTTGTCCGTCGGCGAGCGCTTGAAAATCAATGCCTCCACCATATTGTACTTGTTCAAAATCACTTTCAAATGCCCCTGCAAACGAGCGTCACGGGCGTTCATCAGCGTCAACTTGAAGCCAAAATCCTCTGGCTGCATATTATTGATGTTGTAAACGCCTTCCAGGCCCTCGCCCTTTACGTACAAGTTTGTGTGGGTAATTCCGAAGCTGTATTCACCAGGGTCGAGCTCTTCCTTCTTCTCGTTCGGCACCTCCTTCATCGAAGGCTTAAAGTCATAGCCAATCAACTCGTCCGGCGTGAAAAACCGGCGGTCGGAAAGGTAACTGTGCTGCGCCTGCGCCCAGGTGGCAAGCATCAAAAAAATGAACAAAAGGCTCGTCTTCATATTTTTAAAAATGTTTTTATCGCTAAAATTATCCTTTTAAACGAAGGCAAACCTGTCCTCAGACTGCCAACTGTCGAACTGCCACCTACTCCCCCACCGTCGCCCCATTCAACACCACCACTTTCCCCGCAGCTTTTCCAAAAAACAAGCCGAGAAAGCCATTTGTACCCTTTTCCATTTCGAGGCCACTCCAAGGCTGCTTGCAAAGGTCGGACAAATGCACTCCATCCAACACCAATTTTGCCCCCTTTTCCACCTTTATTTTTTTGCCCGCGGCAATGCGCACCTCGCCCCGCAGCGTCAGCGTCGTTCCGCTTTTCACCAACACATCGTTGCGGAGCAAACGAAAATCCCAGTCGGTATTCCGCCTGACAACTTCCGTCTCAAACACTGATGGCACAGCAAACTGAGAGGCCCAGATACCCCGCCCGTGCGTCCCAGCCACCAGTTTTCCTTCGCAATAGTTCACCTCAAAATCACTGACGAGGCATACGGGAAGCCCTGCGTTGAATGGCTGCCACTCAGAATCAGGGTCGCTCGCATGGAAATTTACCCAAACGCCCACGTCCGTGCCAGCGTACAGCACATCATCGGTGCCAGCCTGTGCCGCCAACGCACCCACATAAAAAGGTGGCAGGCCCTTGCTCACATTCTGCCACGTCGTTCCGCCATCGGCAGAAAAATAGACCTTGTCCGGTTTGTCGAAATTCCTGAAACTGACCCATACCCGCTGGGCATCTTCGGGATCACATTCCACCGCCAACAGAATGCTGCCACCACGCTGAAACACCACCGCATCGCCCATGTTTTTGCCCAAAGGAATCCAAGCCGCAGCTGAGTCTGGAAAAGGAAAGTCACAGCGATAAAGCTGGTCACCATAAGCATAAATCACATCGCCGCCGCTCGAAACAGCCATCGCCGTCACCCGCCAAGGGTCTTTGGTGGGCAGGTCAATATCGCCTATTTGGTGCCAGACCTCCTCCCCATACGGCAAGTAATGCACCTTCGTCGTGCCAGCGTAGAGCTTGCCGTTTTCATGGAAAATCATCGGGTGGAAGTAGCTATCACCGTTGGCCACCATGCCTTTGTTCCAGCGGGTCCATTTGCCACCGCCGTCTGTGCTTCGGAAGATGACCGGAGGCCCCAGCGCCCATGAAATGCTGAACAAATTGGCAGGATTGTACGGGTCAACAGCACAGTCGGTGCCGTCGCCGCCAAGGTTGGGCTTGCTGGCCGTACCGTCCGTGCGGATGAGCATGGTGCCGAGGTCCTGCGTGCCGCCGGGCATCACGGAGTAGTCCTCGGCCACAGCGATTCCGTAAAACTGCATGTTGTTGAAACCCGTGCCGGACACATCCCGCCACTGCCATTTTTTACCATCAAAAACGGCCCGGTACAGCCCGCCATCGTTGGCGGAGTAAATGATGTCGCCGCCCTGCCCATCGCTCACCACGCAGAGTTCCCGGTGGTCGAGGTGGACGTTGCTGTCGGTGATTTGCTTCGCAACGGCCTTGCCTTCGCCATCAATTTTCACCTCGTAAACATACAGGCCGCCCACGTAAAGCGTGTTGTCGTCATTGGGAGAAATGGCGAAAACGTGCTTTTCGTAGCTGCCGCTGATGTTTTTTTTCAACATGAGTTGCCAGCTATTACCGCTGTCCATCGAGCGCAAAATGAACTCGTTTTTTTGAGCAGAAACACCGAGGTAAACCAAGGCAGGGTTCCGCTCCGATACGGCAATCTCAGCTCGCATGACTGGCTCTGTGACACCAACCGAACTGTCAATTCGAGTTTCTTCCCAAGTTTCCCCACTGTCTTTTGACCTAAAAAAATACCCAGCATCGGCGCTCAAGTATAGCACGTTCGGGCTGCCCGGCTTGAAGGTCAGCGACCTAAAAGCTCCCTCCCAGCCAGCGGGGCATGGGTACGGGTTTGTTTTCTTTAGGGTAAAATGGGCGCCCGCATCGTCGGAGCGGTAGTAGTCTTTGCCGCAGAGGACATGGAGGGTATCAAGGCTGGTGGGATGTGCAAGAATGTTGTGCGTCACCTCGGCCATGTTGCCGGGCGGCTCGAACCGAAGCCCCGTTTCCTGCCAGGTGCGCCCGGCATCCGTGGTTTTCAAGATGCCGATGCCGTAGGTGCGCCGGAAGTCGAGCGGGTAACGAATACCCGTCCCAATGTAAATGGTGTTGGAATCGTTGGAGGCAAATTCAAAATCCCGGACGCCGAGCACGGGCAGCCGAGTGCTATCGGTGATGTTTTCCCAGATGGGCAGGGAATCCAGCACGTTTCGGGTTCGGAAGAGGCCGCCAGTGGGTGTGGCAGCGTAGAGTTCACGAGGGTTGACGGCTTTATTGTCAAAAAACTTGACCCTGATTTGCGCCCCTGTGCCAGTGCTGCCTTTGTTTGCCCCTGTTCCCGGTGTCGGTGGGGTATTCGGCCCAATGAACTCCCACGCCGAGCCATTGGCCGGGGTGTTGGGAATGGATTGGGTCTGACCATTTGCGAAAAAAACAAAAAACAGGAGTGGTGCGCAGCAGGAGATTTTGAACATAATTTGGATTTTGATGGACGTAAAAATAGCGCTTTTGGCTAGCAGCTTCTGCTCGGCGCTGTCACCAATTTTTGATTGGTAAATCCAAATTTAGGAAATCGGTGAAACCTGACCGAGAAATGTCTCAAGGTTTATCCACCACGGCCACCGTCAATCGGCTGACACAGACGGGTTTCCCCCGCTCGTCGGTGATTTCGATGTTCCAAACGTGCATGGAGCGGCCCACCCGGATGGCCGTCACTTTTCCGAAGACAAAACCACGGGTCGCTGGCCGCAGGTGGTTGGCGTTTATTTCCACGCCGACAGCCATTTTTTTACCCAAATCTTCGATGCAAAGATGAGAGGCCACGCTGCCCAACGTCTCAGCGAGCGCCACGGAAGCGCCGCCATGCAGCAGGCGGTAGGGTTGCACCGTGCGATTGTCCACAGGCATTTTTGCCACTAAAAAATCTGCGCCGATTTCGGTAAACTCAATGCCTAAATTTTCACCCAAAGTGTTAGCATTCAGCGAGTTGAGATAGACAAGGTCAGCCGGTTGTTTCCACATAAATTAGCGGGTGAGAGAAGTAAGAGGATGAGAGGAGTGAGAGGATCGGGTGAGCGTATCGTGAGCGGAGTAGCAATGCTCATCTGCTCACCTCTCTCACCCGATCACGCTCTTACTTCAAGGATAGTGGGTTGGTTTCACGCACCACTTGTTTTGCTTTTTTGATGCAGGGGTCTGATTCGTTCACTACGAAATGATAGCCTAGGTCGGACCAAAGGTGGCGGGCGATTCCTGCCATGATGGACATTTTCAATTTGTTTTTCACTTTAGGCCACTTGTTCTCGTTGCGTTTTTCACCACGGGTGACAGCGAAATTGAGAAACTCATTGGCGGTGGCATCGCTGATGGTGAATTTTGAGGCGAAATCCTCCATGGCGTATTTTTCCAGTTCCGCCCGGTGCGCTTCGAGGTAGCGGAATGCGTAGGCTGGCACATGCTGGTTCAATCGAATAAAATAGGGAGTGAGCAGCGTAGAATCGAGGGGCACAAAAAAATCGGGTTCAATGCCGCCGCCGCCATAAACGGTGCGGCCGCCGTCGGTCTGGTACTTCGTCGTGTCTTCGTGTTGGATGTTTTGGCTGTCGTAAAGCTCGCCGTTTTCGATGCGCTCGGCAACGTCGTCTTCGTAGTCGTCACGGCCAGCGTAGGGTTTTTGGATGCAACGTCCCGAAGGAGTGTAGTAGCGGGCCACGGTAAGCCGGATGGCCGAGCCGTCCCGCAGGCGATACTGCTCCTGCACCAGCCCCTTGCCGAAGCTCCTCCGACCAATGATGACGCCCCGGTCCCAGTCCTGAATGGCACCAGCGAGGATTTCACTGGCACTTGCCGAGCCTTCGTCGGTCAGCACGGCGATGTTTTCTACGTCGTAAAAATTGCGACCCGTTGATTTGTATTCGTTGCGGGGCACATTTTTTCCTTCGGTGTAAACCAGGAGTTTGTCCTTTTCCTTGAAAAGCTGGCTGAGGATGTTCGTGGCCTCCTGCATGTAGCCGCCGGGGTTTTGCCGAAGGTCAATCACGAGGTGTTTCATGCCTTTCTCGTCCACGAGTTTTTCCAACGATTTCATGAACTCGTCGTAAGTATTGGCGCTGAAACGGTTGATTTTGACGTAGCCAGTCAGGTCATCGAGCATGTAGGACACCTCGACGCTGTGCACGGAAATCTTGTCACGTGTGAGGGTAAAATTGCGGAGCGTTTTCTCCAAGCCCCGCTGGATGCCAAGCTTTATTTTCGAGCCTTTTTCGCCTTTCAATTTTGATAAAATGCCTTCGTAATCAATGTTTTTGCCAATGGTCAGCGAATCTTCAAGCTGGACGATTTTGTCGCCGGAGATGATGCCTGCGCCATCAGCGGGGCCGCCGGAGAGGGCAGCGACTACCATCACCGTGTCGTCCACCACCACGAATTCGATGCCGATGCCGTCGAAGCTGCCTTCGAGCTGTTCGTTCACTTCTTTCAGTTGTTCGGCGGAGATGTAGGTGGAATGGGGGTCGAGCTGGAAAAGGATGTTGTCAATGGCTTCTTTCACAAGGTCGTCCTTGTCCACGGCGTCCACATAGCGGGATTCGATGTAGCGGATGAGTTCCTCCAATTTCCCTTGGCCGATGGTGCTTGGCGGGAGCGTTTCGTCGCCCTTGGGCATGTCAATAGCCACAGCGGTGGGCGGGTTCGATTGCATCTTGGTGCCAATGAGCATACCAGCCACCAACATCAGTGAAAACAGCAGGGGCAACCAGATATTGAGCTTCTTCGGTGTCGGTGTATTCTCTTGATTCATTCCTTGAAAAAATTGTTGGAGGCTATTTGGCGGTTTGTCCCACAAAATTACGTCAATTAGGCGTATTCGGTTTTGACACCTGTAATAATGTGTGGCTATGCTTGAAAGTTTGGGGCAAGCCTAGTTTTGAGGCGCTAAAATTTAATAAAAATTGAAAACACGAATGATTGGCCTTTGTTGAAATTTTTGCTGTTCGGTAAAATCAGTGACTATTTGAATCGTTTTTTTGAAAATATCCGACCGTAAACGCATTTTTGTTGAAATTTTTAAAAGAGCAGCCACCAAGTTTCTTTTGATAAATGCCAGATTCATTTTTTAAATCTTCGCAAATGAACGTAATTGACAAGACCGACAAACTCATCCTTTCCCTGCTCATGAACGATGCCGAGCAGCCCTACACCGATATTGCGAAGAAAATCGGCTACGTATCGGGCGGCACGGTGCATGTGCGGATGAAAAAAATGCGGGACATGGGCATCGTTCAAGGTGCCAATCTCGTGGTTGACCATGACAAACTCGGTTACGACATCTGCGCTTTCCTTGGCATTTATCTCGATAAAAGTTCGCTCTACGATGATGTGTCGGAGGAACTCAAGAAAATCCCGGAAGTGGTGGAAGCCTACTACACCACTGGCTTGTACAGCATTTTCGCAAAGATTTACTGCCGGGACACCACCCACTTGCGGGATGTATTGCACGATAAAATCCAGAAGATTTCGGGCATCCAGCGCACGGAGACTTTCATTTCCCTGCAAGAAAGCATCAACCGCCCGGTGGACATTTTGACCGATGAGGAATAGTCCCACTTTCCGCTTGCGCCCTTTAAATTCCCTGATTGGCAGTATTTTGGTGTAGTGTAAAAGGAGCGGCTTGTTTTTATATGAAAAAAAGCGCAAGTTTCACTCCTTTTGGCTTGGCAGCTATCGTTAAATAACCATGTTGTTCAAACTAAAACCTACAAACTTCTTCTTTTGGGTGCTTTCCATTGGGCTTGGGATTGCAGGGCTCTCTTTTGCAGGTAACAAAGACGGCTCACCCGCTCGCCCGCACAAACCTTCAAACCCTCAAACCCTTAACGACGATACCATCAAATACCGGGGATACCGCCTCGAACTTATCAATTTCCAAGTCTTAAAGACCACCGATGATTGGGTGAAAATTAGCTTTGATGTAATCAACTCTGGGCGGATGGATGTCAATTTTTCAAAAAAAGGCACGGAACACTGGGTGCAGTTCATTTTTGAACAATCGCTTTTCAGCCTCAAACTTGGTGGCCTTCGGGATAATATCCGCCACACACTTTACGACGAAAACTTCGAGCTGGCCGCTGGCCAAACATTGTACCACAAAGAGTTGAAAGTGCCCGTGGTTATTGCAAAAAAACAGATGCAGCCTGAGCCAATTGCCGGAGGCTTTGAAACAAAAGTGGGCACCCCAACAGCGCTGCCAGAAGCGGAGGAACCCGAAATGCTGGCAGGCAAAGGCGGCGAAGAAGAACCAGCTTCCAGTGAAACCATGCAGCCCGGCATAGCCGACGACTGCCCCGATATTTACTTTTATCGCCTGCGAATCATCGAGCAGGACGATAAATGGGCTACCATTGAATATACCATTGCCAACAAGGGTTTTGGCACCTTCAAGCTGTTTGACAAAAACAGCAAAAACCAAGAAAAATTGGTGGTGAAAGCTTTCATTTCCGGCGTGCCTACGCTGTCACGAGGCGCACTTTCGGCGGGTGGCCAAATCGTGAAGCCTACGCCCGGCCAGACTGGCGACCTGCTCCCCGGCGACACCTACACCGGCCAAATGAAGGTGGACGTGCGCAAAAAGACCCGCTACATGAAAAGTCTCATCCTTTCGCTCGACTCCGACCAGTTCCGGCTCGAATGCGACAAGACGAACAATACGGACGCTGTGATTTTGGATTGACGATTTACGACTGACGATTGACGATTGTGGGTCTCGTGGGAAATTAAAAAAAGGGTACGAAGCCAATCAGCTTCGTACCCTTTTTCATTTCGGCTTTGTGCCCCAATCGTAAATCGTAAATCGTCAGTCGTAAATCAATCAAGCTCCAAGATAGTGCTTTAACAGCTTGCTGCGGTTGGCGCTGCGAAGTTTGTTGATGGCTTTGTCCTTGATTTGACGTACCCGCTCACGGGTCAGGCCGAACTTGTCGCCGATGTCTTCCAGCGACATTGGGTGCTCCACGCCGATGCCAAAGTACAGTTTGATGACGTCCATTTGGCGGTCGGTGAGCGTGCTCAGTGAGCGCTCAATTTCCGTGCGCAGGGATTCTGTGTACTCCAAATCCTGGTCGGTCTTCGGCGAATGGATGTTCTCCAAAACATCGAGCAGCGAATTGTCCTCGCCATCCACGAAGGGGGCGTCCATGCTCACGTGGCGGGCGGCCACACCAAGCGTAGTTTCCACTTCTTCTGTTGGTATTTCGAGCAGGGTGGCCAGCTCTTCTGCGGAAGGCTCCCGCTCAAAGTTCTGCTCCAGTTCGGAGAATGCTTTGTTGATTTTGTTCAGCGAGCCGACCTTGTTCAGCGGCAAGCGCACGATTCGGCTCTGCTCGGCCAAAGCCTGGAGAATGCTCTGGCGAATCCACCAAACAGCGTAGGAAATGAACTTGAAGCCCCTTGTTTCATCAAAGCGCTGGGCGGCTTTGATGAGACCGAGGTTTCCTTCATTGATGAGGTCGCTGAGCGAAAGTCCTTGATTTTGGTATTGCTTCGCAACAGAAACGACGAAGCGCAGGTTGGCTTTTGTGAGTTTTTCGAGGGCAGTTTGGTCGCCTTGCTTGATGCGTTTCGCCAAATCCACCTCCTCCTCCGGTGTTAGCAGGTCCACTTTCCCTATTTCCTGCAAATATTTCTCAAGAGATTGGCTCTCCCGGTTCGTAATAGACTTTGTAATTTTTAACTGTCTCATTAATCCGCTAAGCTTTTGAAAAGGTTTAGTGTCTTCCTGTCAGGTTTGTTTTAGGATAAATCCACGAAAAAGGAAATTCTGAGAATCAGCATTTTAGTGTTTTGTAAATTATTAAAAATAATAATACGAAACATATTGATTTACAGAATGTTCTACACTGAAATTGCCGCTTGGTTAAGGTTTGGGTAAAAACGCTGCAAAAATAACAGAATTGAACCAGCTTATCAACCAAAATACATAGAACTTAATTTATATCCCCGCTTTTACCATACGGAAGACCTTGATTTTTAAGGCCCTTATTGAAGAAACTTCTGTTTTTTTAATTGAAAAAAACTTCAAAACAGCTTATTTGCCACTCAATCGAACATTCGAGATGAATTTGATTCGATTTTTTTGAAAAATCAATTTTTTCCTTTTTACTTGCGGCGTTTCTCGCAAGGTGATAGCAAAAGGCAATTTTGGAGAATCTTTCTCTCAGCCCGTTTAGCAACTACTTTGCCGCATTTTCCAATCAACGTCAATGGCTGTTTTGGCAAAACCAAAGCCACCATTTACCAAATAACTTAAGAGCGAAATGGCCACAATTTGTCTCAAAGCGTTGAAAATCAACGAATTGCAACAAAAAAACACCCAACTTTCGCACAAAAACAATCCAGCTGTATGAAACGAGTAAAGATTACACTGGAATTTATACTCAAGGCTTCACCTACCTTGCTGTATCAATTTTTCACCTCACCGTCAGAACTGATCCGTTGGTTCTGCGACGATATCGAAGTACAAGGCGAAACGCTCTACACCTTCAGTTGGGGCGGCTACCCTGAACCTGCCCGCCTATCGGAAGACATTGAGGACGAACTTGTCCACTTCGAGTGGCTCGATGAAGAACGGGAGGGCGAGTACTTAGAATACAGGATTTCCCAATCCCCAGTTACGAGCGAAACCATCCTCGAAATCACCGACTTCTGCGACGAAGACGAGGTGAAGGAGCAAAAAGCGCTTTGGGAGTCTCAAATTAAAGCGTTGAAGAAAGAAACTGGCAGCGGGAATTGATTTTTGTTGCTGCGCAACCAGGCACTACAAGCTCGTTTCACTTTCCCAACCTTAATTTTCTGCGTACGTTTGCCCAAATCAAACCTCGCTTTGAAACTCATATTCGGCCTCCAACTTGACAACCCATCCCTGCCACGACCAAAATCCGAGGCAGGTGTCCATTACGTAGGCCCAAAAGGCTTGCTTACCCTGTTTGAAACTTGGTTTGGCCTTGGCGGCCACCCGAACGATATTGATTACCTTCGGGTAGAAGAACACCGACAGGCGTTGCTGCGGCATTTATCCGAAACCAACTCCCCACCTTTTTATCAAAAATCCTTCGAGGCTGACCCCTTCACCACCACCTCCGAAATGCTCGACCGCCGTGACGAGCTGTTGCTCACCGGGTGGGATTTTGAGGCAGAAGACCAGGCTCCCGAACGGCTGCGCACCCTGGCCGAAATTGAAGCCATTTTCCGAAATGACCCAGCTAACCACCACCTCGAACCTGGATTTGCCGACCGTTTTTATGCGGTGTTCGCAGCACTCGATGGCTGCTCGGCGAACCTGACCGAGCTCTCGGTGAATGAACCAATTGACCTGCTGCCCCGCCATTTTCAGCGCTTTTTTGAAAAATTGACAACACGGACCAGCCTCAAAATCAACCTACTTTCCACTTCCGAACTTCCAGCGTTGGCAACTAGCGACTTGCAAAAATTTCAAAAAAGATTTGCTGCCGATGCCATTTCAAAAACCAAGGATTCGCTTAAAAATGACGGTTCCCTGCTCCTGCTACGTGCCCGCCGGGCCAGCGAGGCAGCGGCTTGGCTTGCGCAATTGGTCAGGTTGAACCCCTCAATTTCAGGGTCTTCAAATTTTTTAATCCCTGAAAAATCACGCACCCTCGACATGGCCCTCATTCAGGAGGGGCAGCCCAGCCTCGGCATTCAAAGTACGTCGCTCGCAAGGCCGACTTTGCAGGTGCTGAAATTGGTGACCGCCTTCCTTTGGGAACCTGTGAACCCCTTCCACATCCTCGAATTTGTGTCACTGGCCGTAAAGCCACTGGCTGACGACCTCGCCACGCTCATCGCCAACCAAGTAGCCGCCAAGCCGGGCCTGCAAGGCGAAGGCTGGTATGCCATGATCAACCGCTATTTTGAAGAACTTGCTGAAAATCAACCACTTACCGAAGTGAACGAGCAGCGCAGGCAGTACAATTTCTGGTTTGAGCGTCGGCGATACGACATGGGGCAAAAGGTTCCAAAAGCTGAGGTTACCGTTATTTTTGACTATTTGAAACAATGGGCAGTCGAGGCTTTCGAGGACGGTGGCAGCCGGAACCACTCGCTCATCGTACTCAGTCAGCAGGCCAAACGGGTAGCAGAATTGCTGAATGCCTTGCCAGAACAGGAACTGAAACACCTCGAATTGGAGCGCATCGTGCGCACGATTTACGAACCATCGCCCGTGGTGCTTCAGCCCCAAGAGGCTGGAAGCCTTGCCTATGTGCAGCATCCGGGAGCTTTCACAGGAGCGGTGGGTGAGGTGTGGTGGTGGAATTTTGTGCAGCAGGAGCAGCCGCATTTTTTTTCAAAATGGTCAAAAACAGAGCGGGCTTGGCTGGCGCAAAAGGGCATCCTGCTCGACACGCCAGCGCAGGAGAATGCCCGCCAATTTTGGCAACAAACCCGACCGATACTCGCTGCCACCGACCGCCTGGTGCTGGTGCTCCCCGAATCCATGGACGGCACTGCGGTGAACCCACATCCGCTGTTCGGCGATTTACAGGCCGCTTTTTCCAATTTGGAGGTCATTTCACAGCAGGTAGGCGCGGATGAAATGGCTTTTGCGGCTCATTTTTCTCTACCCAAACACGAGTCGGTGACCATGCGGCAACTGGGCAGGCCCGCACCGTTTTTGAATATAAAAACCCTCGTCAACATGCAGCGGGAGCGGGAGTCGCTGACGAGTTTGGAGACGCTTTTTTACTACCCGTACCAGTGGTTTTTCAAGTATAAAATCAGGCTGAACAAGTCGAGCATATTGAGCGTGGTGCCGGACAACACGCTTAAGGGCAACCTGGCACACCGGGTTTTTGAAAAATTGCTGAAAGAAGAAATCCACGCCATGAGCAAGGCTGAGGTGGAAAGCCGGGTGGAGCAGGAAAGCCGCCGCCTGATGGCAAAAGAAGGTGCTGTATTGCTGATGTACGGCCGGGAACCCGACCGGGTGGCGTTTGTGAACAAACTTAAATTTGCGGCGTGGAGCCTCGTGACCCACATCCGGGACAACGGCTGGCGGGTACTCGGCACGGAGCAGCAGTTGGAGGGTAAATTCCCAACTGGCGACGAAGGAAATCCAGCTGTTATTGGCATTGCCGACCTGGTGCTGGAGCGGGGCGGTGGCAGCGAGCGGGCCGTGGTGGACATCAAATGGCGGGGCAGCGGCTGGCGGGAGTCGGTCATCCGAAATGGGGAAGACCTTCAGTTGGTGCTGTACGCAAGGCTTGTTTCACCTGAAAATGAATGGGCACATACGGCTTATTTTATTGTGGAAAATGGCAAGATGCTGGCCCGAAACGCACGGGCTTTTCAGCATATTTCGCCAATTTCGCCAATGGACGACCACGGCGAAGTGAGCGAACGCATCCTCGGCCAAATGCGCTCTACTTGGCATTGGCGAATGTCGCAGTTGGCGCAAGGGCTGGTGGAGGTGCGCTGTCGGCAAACGCTTTCGGCCATTGAGGAGTCATACGGCGAGGAGCATGGGGCAGCGATGGGCGACCTTCTGGAAATGAAGGGCGAAGATGCCAAATACGATGATTATCGGGTGCTGATAAATCTGATAGAGTAGCCATCAATTCAATATTTAATTCTATTTTTTGTGCCCCAAATGGCCTTTTTCGTCAAATTCTGTGTTTTGAAATCCCGGATACCGATTTTAATATTGTTTACAACACAGACAATCAAATGAAAAACCTCCAAATTTCACTAATTGAAGACAACCGCTCGGCAGCGCTGGACGTGGAGATGCTGCTGGATGAGATGGACATCAAATTGGCAGCGATAAAAGACAATGGGGAAGACGCCCTGCAATATATTTACGAAGCGCAGCCCGATCTAATCATCATGGATATTGATATGAAAGGCGAGAAGTCGGGGCTGGATATCGCCAAGGAAATTGACCACCTGCGCATACCAATCATTTTTACCACCTCCTATAAAGACAAAAAGAGCTACGAAGCCTCCAACTAGGCCTACTCGTTTGGTTACCTCGTCAAGCCATTCAATAAGTTGAGTTTGCAAAGCGCCCTTGAACAGGCGATTAAAGTTTTGTTTCCTGAAGGGCATTTGGAAGCGCCCAGTGCAGAAAGCCAAAAGAATGGTATTGCAGGGAACGGTGCTGGTAAAGCACCTAAATATGCTGTATCCCTTAAAGTTTGGCGACATACTTTATATTCAGGGCGAGGGGAATTATTGCTCCATTTTCACTTGCACTCGGAAGTTCCTTTTGAAAATATCGCTTCGAAAATTGATGGCTTCCCTACCAACGAACGAGTTCTCACCAGTCCACAAAAGCTTCATCGTAAGGTTGGATAAAGTGGAAGCCGTGGTACCAGAGCTTTTTTTAGGAACGTGTTAATAATAAGTTGTCACTTTCGGCGAGTGTATTTTTTCCGATGGCAAGGCGGTGAATCAGGCGCATAACTTGTCCCGAAAATCGGGAGTGGCGCTACGCAACTGATTCGCCAACGCAGCAAGCGGGAAAAAGACGCCGCCCAAAGTGATTAGTTATTATTCAAACGTTCCTAAACGCATCAGCCCATAATTGCTGGGCAGCCAGAGGTGGCCGAGGCCGTCGTCACAGGCTGCGCAGATGTTGTTGTTGAAAAGCACATCGGCGGTGCTGTATTGGTGTAAGGTATTGCACAAGAAGTTCAAGTGCATTAGCCCGCCCGTGGCCAGCCAAAATATGCCACCAGTGTCCTGGCTGATATGGCAGAAGTGATTTGCCGGGAATTGATTAAATTTTTCAACAATGCCCCGCTCTCAGTCCATTTTGAAGAGGCCAGCGTAGGAGCAAGACAATATATTGCTATCCGGAAGTTCGGTAATACCCCGCATACTGTAACCAATTTCGGGGTTTTGCATCAATTTTCGGAAGGTTTTGCGTCCAATGAAAATGGCGTAAATCCCTTCCTTCCCACAAACCAAAAATCGTATTCCGCCCATTTATTTGGCCAACTGAAGGCATTGGTGAAAGCAAAATTTTTTTCCTCAAAAACTTACCATAACTTAGCGTTATCGTTTTGGACATCTTACCTAAAGCCTCATTCCCCGCTCGTATTTCGGGTCATGGCATCTATCGTTTCCCTTAAAAAATTTAATGTCGGGGGTCTCCCCTGCTTATCTCATCATCAAAAACTTGAAACATGTACACTTGTACCACTCGTCCACATTTTACCAAAAAGACACGCCTGCATCGGCTTGTTTTGCTTCGCAAAACCCTGATGCTTGCGTTCCTTGCGGCTTCCTCGTTGGCACTTCAATCTTGGGATTACTACCAACCTTGGAACAACAGCAGCTCGCCAGCAATGGCACTCCAGCCCATCGGGGTTTGGCCCACGCTGAGTCCAGCCCAACGTTCCACCCTCCAAAACGGCGGTGTTATCACCAATTTCAATTCCGGCATTTGCAGTGGGGTGACACCCATCCTGCTCACCATCAGCGCAGGGCCAGCACCCAACGCTTTTGACAACACCACCATCAATGCCCGGAAACCACGCCGCTGGGGTAACACCTCGTTTTACCTGGCCCGGCAAAACATGGGCGGCGCTGGAGTTCAGTACTGCTTCGACCTCAGTATTCCTGCGGCTTTCAGCATGGACAGCCGGGAACACGCCTATTTCGCCAACGGCGAAAACATCGGCGTAACGGCGCTTAACGGCGCTGTGCCCGTGAACATGGCGGCTATCTACCAAGGTGCCACCGGCAACGCCTCCATCACGGGCAACGGCACGGGCAGTGTACACCTGAGCGCCAACGGCCAAAACAGCGGCGGTCTCTGGTGGAGCATCAACTCCGCCGGACAGCCCGTCACGCAGGTCTGCATTGAGTATTTTGCCTCGCCGGGCGAGACACCAACCGCCGAGCCGTTCCGTTTCAGCATAGATGGCTCCAAATGTGTGGCTGATGTACCGGTCGCTTGTTCCGGCAGCTCGCCTGTGAGCCGTTGGGGACGGCTTGGTTCCAATGTCGGACAAGGACTTGATGAAGGGATACCCATCTACGATTTCAACAGCGGCTTTTGCGATGAGTCTGGCGACCCCATCAATTTCATCGAAATCAACGCCACGCCCTCCGCTGCTTCCGGCAATCTTTTTTACCTCAACAACAAACCGCCAAGACCCTACGGCCGCTACAGCTTCGACAATAGCCGAGAGAACATCGCCGGCGGCGGCAACACCTACTGCTTCACGCTGGACGAGGCACGCCCCATCCGCCTCAATTCGTTGGAGCATAAATTCTTTGCGGCCTCAGAACGGGTGCTGATAAAGGCTTGGCTCGGCGCCGACCCAGTGCCAATGGCAGGATTCAGCAACGGCACTCCGCCCATCAACAGTGGTGGGCTCTATTTTAAGGGACTCGGCTACGGCAAAGGCGTGGCTTGGACCGCCACTTCCAACGACCAGCCCGTTTCGCAGGTCTGCGTGGAATATTGGCGGGAGGGCGGCGGCGCACTCACAGGCGAGCCTTTTTCGCTGGAACTTTGTGCAAACCGCTGCCTGTACGACGATGACTATGCCTGCTCCTTGAATCAGGGCGCTTGCGGCGGAAACTATCCGAGGATCCAGATTAATAAAACCGTCACGCCCATCAACCAGTACGGGTTGAATACCTGCACCAACCCCGGCGGAAACGTCGTGCATCCAGCTTACAAAATCAGTATCTCGATGTACAACAATTCGGGGGCAATCAAGGAGCTTTTCCTCGAAGATGACCTCCTCAATTACTTTGCCGCTGCCTATGTAGATACTTTGACTGCTCCGCAAATCACGGCGACCTACAGCACGGGCTGGCCACTTTTGAACCCATATTATGATGGTCGGGATTACACGGATTTCTTTCTGCCGAACACAGGCTGGCTTCCCGCTGGGCAAACCCTCACGGTGGAGTTCACCATTGCCTTGAACCCGAACGCTCCCGGCGCACTTCCAACTTTGTGCAATTCCGCCTTCGGAGGTGGCATTACCAACGGCAATTTTGTGGTGAGCGACCTCTCCGGCGATTTCGGCGGCGGCTACAGCGCCCCTACCCAGGTCACCAACCTGCTACCACCTGGCGTCATTGCCACACCTGCACAGGATGTGACCATGGAGGCCACTTTGGCAAACTACTCCAACGCCATCCAAGCTTGGGTAAACAACCACGGAGGCGCTACTTTCAGCGTGCCCGGCTGCGGCCCAATCACCTGGACGAGTAACTTCAACATGAATAATTGGGTCTGGAATTGCAGCTATATTGACGGACATATTGACGTGATATTCACTGCCCACGACAACTGCGGCCATACTTTCACCACTTGCGCCACCTTCACGCTCGTGGATACCCAAGGGCCTGCTTGTGTGAAACCCACCAACCTCGACCTCGATTGCAGCGACCCCAATGCAGCCGCCCAACTCGACCATTGGCTGAACTACTCTGGCAACTGGAACGACCTCAGTCAGCCAGTCGTTTTTACCAGTGATTTCATGGGCATACCGCCGGGCTCTTGCAGCGGCGACACCATTACCGTCACGTTCACGGGTACTGACAACTGCGGAAACACCACCATCTTTATTGGTTATCTCACCATCAGCGACAACCAAGCGCCGACGTTGGTGGGTGTACCCGCCGATGTCACACTTGACCCCTGCACGGCTATCCCGGCTGCAGCAAATGTGACGGCGACCGATGCTTGCGACCCGAGTGTGACGGTTGATTTCCTTGAAACAACGACCGGACCGCATTGCAACCAAACCATCACCCGCACTTGGACAGCCACTGACGACTGTGGAAACATGGCTTCCGCTTCGCAAGCGATTACCATTGTGGACAACCAGGCACCCATTTTCAGCAACGTGCCTGCTGACATCACTGCCGAGTGCCCGAATATTCCGCCCGTACAAAGTCCTTCGGTGACGGATTGCTCACCATTCACCCTCACTTTTAGTGAGCAGCAAACGGGTGGTGCTTGCCCATTGCCCAATATCATCGTCCGCACTTGGATTGCGAAAGACACCTGCGGCCTCGCCGACACCGTGACCCAAACCATCACGATGACGCCACCGAACGTGCCGTCCACCCTGATTTGGACCTTCGTGCCACCAGACCTCACGACCACCTGCGATCAGAACCCTGGCTTCGGAAACGCTGTGGCGGAAACAACCTGCCCAGCGGGCGGCCTCAGTGTCAGCTTCACCGATGTGGTAAACTCGAACGGCGACTGCAGCATACCGTTCAGCATCACCCGCACTTGGATTGCCCACGATGCCTGCGGCAATATGATTGATACTTCGCAAACCATCAGCACGGGGCCGGATACGCAGGGGCCAATCTTCGCCAGCGACACCCCTGATAGCATCACGATTGACTGCGGCGGGCCGCTCTACCAGCCCGTTGCCTTTGATAATTGCGGAGCAACATTCCTTGACTACTTGGACAGCGGCCAAACGGGCGACTGCGCCACAGGTTTCCAGTTCACCCGCACTTGGACGGCTACCGACGCCTGCGGCAACAGCACCGACTTCGTACAGTACGTGACCACCAACCCAGATACCACTGCGCCGGTCTTCATCTTCGTGCCTTACGACCAGTTTTTTGACTGCGACGAACCCATCACCTTCCCCGACCCAGTGGCCTTCGACAACTGCGGCGACGTGACCATCACGTTCCAAGACAGCATCATCGGCACGGGCGACTGCAACGTGGTGAACGGCATCGAGTATGGCTACGACATCGTGCGCACTTGGACGGCAACTGACGAGTGCGGCAACTCGACCACAGCCACCACCAGCGCTTGGGTGCTGCCCGGCTTCAACAGCGGCAACCTGATTGCATTCGCCTATGTGCCGGAAGACCTGAACGTGGATTGCAGTGGCAACGCCGTCTTCGGGCAGCCCGTTTGCCATTCAGCTTGCGGAGCGCTGACTATCACCTACGTGGACGAAATCACGGCGGGCGATTGCAGCTCGGCGACCACCATCGTGCGGCATTGGACGGCTACGGATGTTTGCGGCAACTCGACCATTGCGCAGCAAACCATCGTCATCATGCCTGACCAGTCGGCGCCGACTTTTACTTTGGGTTCAACTGATTTGACGCTGACTTGCGCCAGCGGTTCAACGCCGACTTTCGATGTGCCAGTTGTGACGGACAATTGCGCCAGCGGAACCAGCCTGAGCATCAGCCATCATGATACTTGGGGCAGTGGAACTTCTGCTTGCGCAAACCAAACCGTGACTCGCACTTGGACGGCGATGGATGCATGCGGCAATGAATCCACTGCTTCGCAAACCATCACCATCTTGGACAACGAAGCACCGATTTTCCAAAATCCACCTGCCGACCAATCGCTGAACTGCGGTGAGGCTGTGGTTTTCGGCACGCCAGAAGCAGTGGATGGCTGCTCGACCGTGAGCACGACGCAAGCGGACGAAGTATTGGATTTGCCCTGCGGGCAACAACACGTCAGGACTTGGACGGCGACCGATGCCTGTGGCAACTCGACCATTGCGCAGCAAAAAATAACCGTGACAGACAACGAGCCACCAGCATTCAGTGGCGTTCCTGCCGACCAGTCGCTGACTTGTGGTGATGCCGTGGTTTTCGGCACGCTGGAGGCAGCGGACGGCTGCTCGCTGGTGAGCATGACGCACGTGGATGAGGTGGTGAATCTGGCCTGTGGCCAACAGCACACCAGGACTTGGACGGCAACCGATGCCTGCGGCAACTCAGCAATTGCGCAGCAAAAAATAACCGTGACGGACAACGTGGCGCCCACATTCAGTGGGCCAGTGGACAACCTGACCATCGAATGTGGCCAGCCCGTCGAGTTTGCAAACCTGACGGCGAGCGATGCTTGCGGAACGGCGGCCCTGGCCTTTAGCGACGAGGTGCTACCGAACAGCTGCGGAATGACCCACACCCGCACTTGGACGGTGACGGACGGCTGCGGCAATGCGGCGAGTGCTTCGCAAAGCATCACGGAAGTGGATACGCAGGCCCCGGTTTTCGAGCCATTGCCGATGGAACTGACGATGACGGTGGCCGAGTTTGCGACTTGGGCAGCGCCCGTGGGTGCGGCTACGGACTGCAACAATGTGACTATCAACCTAGAAACGGCGGTGTCTTCCAGTTGCGAAGCGACCTCGAATATTTTGACCTACACTGCGACGGACGCCTGCGGAAACTCCACCACGCACACGCTGACGGTGTCGCTGTCCGACACCCAGTTTGCAGTGAATGCGGCCATTCCAGCAACCCTGAACTGCGGAAACAGCTACGATCTGACGGCCAGTGCTGTGAATGGAACAGCGCCGTACAGTTACACTTGGACGGTGGTGGATGGAGCTGGTTGGGAAATCACATCGGGCGCTTCGGCTGAATTAGCGACGCTGCTGGCGGGCGAAGGCACGGCCACGCTGAGCCTGCAAGTGATGGACGCTGGCGGTTGCGCTTGGCTGGAGGGATTCTCCGTGAGCTGCACCGAGACGGCTTCGGGCGTGAAGGAGGAGGCCATTTCTGGCTTCGAGCTGCGGCCTAACCCGACCAGCGATTTCTTGACGCTGAACTATGTTTCGGCGGTGGCGGGTGAGGCAAACCTGCGCATCCTGAATACGCTTGGCGAGGTGGTTTTGCTCCGCAATGGGCAAACAACTGTTGGGGCGAACATGGCAAACTTTGACGTTTCACAACTGTCTGCTGGCACTTATTTCCTCTCGTTGCAAGTCGGCGACGGGGTGGTGACGAAGCGGTTCGTGAAGATTTGGTAAAAAGCATTGCTCCCGCAGATGGCGCTGATTTACGCAAATAAAACTAGCAGATTTTCCAATGTCAAATCTGCATAAATCTGTGAAATCTGCGGGAGGCTTTCTGTAACCACGTTTGCAGCCAAGCAATCTTTTGGCAAAACGAAGCACCCGCTGGCCACTGGCTGGCGGGTGCTTTTTTTTTGAAGAAAATGGCAGTGTCGGTACATTTTTAAAAATTGGTGCAACGACTTGGGGGGAAAACTGCACCTTTGCCAGCATTGCATTTTTAACAAAAAAATCATTCGGAATGAAGCTCAATTTCACAATAAAAACTCTAGCCTGCTTGGCAGTGTGCTTGCTCGCCTTCGGCAAAATGGCAGCGCAGTCTTCGGTCGTCATCAACGAGTTCATGGCCTCGAACCAAACTTTCATTACAGACGAAAATGGCGAGTTCGAAGATTGGATTGAACTCTACAACAATTCCAACAGCGCCGTGAACCTGACGGGCTGGTTCCTCACCGACAACCCGGCTAACTTAACGAAATGGGATTTTCCCACGAATACCAGCATTGCAGCCAATGGCTACCTCATTATTTGGGCGGACGAGGACAGCATCCAAGGGCCGCTCCACGCCAATTTCAAACTGAGCGCACTGGGCGAGCAATTGTTGTTGATAAATGCCAGCGGTAGCACAGTGCAGGACATCAGTTTCGGGGCACAGACGGCAGACATGGGCTATGCCCGCTCCCCGAACGGCACGGGCAGTTTCGTCATCAAAAACCCAACTTTCAAGGCGAACAACGACACGGGTATTTCGGCGGTGGGCGATGTGGAACAGCAGGATTTGCTGGCCATTTTTCCTAATCCGGTCGGCGATGGAGAGGTGATTTTGCGAAGCGAAAAAACGGAGAATCAAGTGGTTTTGGTTTATGACCAACTGGGTCGGCAGCGCTTGAAAACCAGTTTTTTCAATCAAACTACCGTGGATTTGAGCGACTGGCCCGCAGGCATTTACTTCGTACAATCAAGTGCTGGCCAACAAATTTTGGTGAAGCAGTAAGCCAACCAATCACCAGTCACTAATCACCTGCCACCAGCATGTTCGACTTCTCCTTACTTCAGGCCAATACCGACAACCCAGCATTTATGTCCGTGGTGTATGCCATGCTTTTCTCGTTTCTGCTGTCCATCCTCATGGCTTTTACCTACGAAAAGACCAGCCGTGACTTGTTCGTTTCTGGCAATTTCATACAAGCGATGATACTTGGCGCAATGGGTGCTACCACGGTGATGCTCGCCATCGGCGACAGTTTGGCGAGGGGATTGGGGATGATTGGGGCGCTGGCCATTATTCACTTCCGCACCAACCTGCGTGACCCTCGGAACATCATTTTCATGTTCTCGTCGCTGGCCATTGGCATCAGTTGTGGGGTGCATGGCTACAATATCGCCTTCATCGGCACGGTAGCCTTTTGCATCGTGGCTTTTTTACTGAAATGGACGCCGTACTCAACTTCAGGGCATCACCTCATCAATGTGCTGCGCTTCCGCTTGGACACAGAGAACGGCATTGCGGAGCAACAGGTGCAGCAAATCCTCTCCCAGCACTGCAAACGCATCCAGCACTGGCGCTCCGACTATGTGGCGGATGCCGAGGGCAAGCTGAAAACGGAGTATAATTACCGGATTGTTTTTAAACAAAAAGGCGGCGAACTGGCGTTTTTGCAGGCTTTGAAAAACGTGGAGGGGATTATGAAATTGGACCTTTCGACGAGGAGCGAGCCGGAGACGCTTTAAAGTAGTTTTGAGTTTCGAGTTTTGAGTTGGGTCGAGCAACCTAATCTGTCAATGGTCTAAACCCTTCAAGAACTCTACCGTCGCTGCCATATCCACGCTCATAATCCGGTCTTCCTCGACCATCGGTACGACCTTCCGATAATCTGCCAGCAATTTTTCCACGGACTCCGATGACCGAAGCGGCCTGCGGAATTCCATCGCTTGAGCTGCGGTGAAAAACTCAATGGCCAGCACCCGTTCTACATTTTTCACCACCCGCCAAGCTTTGGTGGCGGCATTGGCGCCCATGCTCACGTGGTCTTCCTGGCCGTTGGAGGACACGATGCTGTCCACCGAGGCGGGGGTGCAGAGCTGCTTGGTCTGGCTGACGATGCTGGCGGCGGTGTACTGCGGAATCATGAAACCGCTGTTGACGCCACCATTTTTCGTGAGAAAATGCGGCAGGCCACGCTGCCCGCTGATGAGCTGAAAGGTGCGCCGCTCGCTGATACTTCCCAATTCCGCAAGGGCAATGGCGAGGTAGTCGAGGGTGAGGGCCAGCGGCTGGGCGTGGAAATTGCCGCCGGAGAGGATTTCGTCGTCATCGGGGAAGAGGGTCGGGTTGTCCGTCACGCTGTTGATTTCAGTGGAAAAAACCCGCTCGACGTGGGCGATGGCGTCGTAGCTGGCCCCATGTACCTGCGGCACACAGCGGAAGGAATAGGGGTCTTGCACGGCCAGTTTTTCCCGAAGGGACAACTCGCTGTTTTTCAACAAGTTGCGGATAATTTCGGCGGTTTTGAGTTGGCCTTCGTGCGGCCTGATTTTATGCAAAAGCTCATTGAACGGCGAGAGGCGGCAGTCAAAAGCATCGAGGGAAATGGCAGCGGTGAGGTTCGCCAAATCGTACAATCGGCGAGCTTCCAGTAGGCACCAGACGCCGTAGGCTTGGCAAAATTGGGTGCCATTCAACATCGCCAGCCCTTCCTTCGATTGGAGGCGGATGGGTTCCAATCCCAGTTTTTTCAGGGCGTCGGCGGCGGGCATGCGCTCGCCTTTTAGGTGGACTTCGCCCATGCCGATGAGCGCCAGGCTGAGGTGTGCCAACGGGGCCAAATCGCCGGAGGCGCCCAAGGAGCCTTGCTGGTAAATGACGGGTAGCAAGTCGTGGTTGAAAAAATCCACGAGGCGCTGCACAGTGGCGAGTTGCACCCCGGAGAAGCCTTGCGAAAGCCCTTGAATTTTGAGCAAAAGCATCAGTCGCACCACGTCGGCGGGGACTTCGTCACCCATGCCACAGGCGTGGGACATGACGAGGTTGAGCTGTAACTGCTCCAGTTCTTCCCGCTCGATGCGGACGTTGCAGAGGGAGCCGAAGCCCGTGTTGATGCCGTAGTAGGTGTCAAAAGAGGCGGCCAGTTTGTCGTCGAGGTAGCGGCGGCATTGCTCGATGCGATGGATGGCCTCGGCGGATATGGCAATTTGACTGCCAGTTGCAAGTATTTGGCTCACCTGTTCGAGGGTGAGCGGGTCAGGGCTGATGTGGTGCATTTAGCTGGTGTTGTTGAAGGATTTCACGAAGAAAAACCTTCTGGTTTTATTTGTGTTTTCAAAAGTTTGCAAAGGTAAAAAACTGCCGTGCAAACCAATTCAAACGATTCAAACTTGGAACTGAACTTCAAAACTTTTGGGCAAGGCGACCCTGTCATCATCCTCCACGGGCTGTTCGGGACGCTGGACAACTGGCAGACCATCGCCAAGCAACTGGCGGAAAACCACTCTGTTTTCATCCTCGACCAGCGCAACCACGGGCGCTCGCCACATGCCGAGCCGCACGATTATCCCACGTTGGCGGAAGACCTCCGGCAGTTCATGGAGGCGCACTGGATGTACGATGGGGCGCACGTCATCGGCCACTCGATGGGCGGCAAAACGGCCATGCAGTTTGCCCTCACCTACCCCGATTTGGTGAAAAAACTGGTGGTCGTGGACATTGCCCCAAAGGCGTACCAAGGCAACCATTTCGAGATTTTCGAGGCGCTGCAAGCAATGGATTTGGACAATATCGCCGATCGGAAGGAGGCCGAGGCATTCCTTGCGGAACATATTTCAGCAGAAGATGTGCGGCTGTTTTTGATGAAAAACCTGACCCGAAAGCCGGAAGGAGGTTTCGAATTTAAAATGAACTTGCCCGTGCTTTGGAAGCATTACCCAGACATCTTGGCGGCGGTGGACGGCGAGCCGTTCGAGGGAGAGACGCTGTTCATCCGGGGTGGCCGCTCGAAGCACGTGACCTTGCCGGAGGATGAAGTTTTGATAAAAAAGCTGTTCCCGAATTCGGAAATCAAGACGGTGGAAGGGGCTGGGCATTGGGTTCATGCGGAGAAGGGGGAGGAGTTGTTGGGGCTGGTGCGGGATTTTTTAGTGTAAAGTATCAAAAAACAGAATCACCTACCCATGTGCCACCTTTCACAATCCTCTTCTGAATAGAGTTTATTGGCAAAGGACTTGTCAATCCAGATGCAGTCCACGAAATTGGTGCTGCCGTCAAAACGTATTGTTTCTTTTGTAATGATATCTGTGTTGTCACGAATAATAAATGTGGCTAGCCTTTTATAATTATTTCCTTCCGTCTGCTGTGCTACTAGCGTAATCATTTTAAACTTCTTATCCAAAAAATATTCTTCAATGAGGCAATTAGCCAGAGAATATAACTCCAAGCATCCATCATACCAATCCTTGTTTAAAACTACACAAAGCTCATTCGTATTGGCATCTTGGCCAGTTATTAGTCTTCCAAATGTTTTGCCAATACAAAGGTCAAATTTGCTGGAATCCAAACTGCCATTGATAATACTTTTGAAATGAAAAATTGTATCCCATTTAACATAGCTGGATAAAAATTCTTCAGCAAATGCTTCCTTTATTGGGATTGGTATGGGTCTATAGTCTTCGACTTTTAAATATAAATAGCCTTTGCCATCAAACTTGCCAAAACCGTTGCATACAAGGTTTGAATCAATACAATGAATTCTGGTTGTTTTTCCTGTAGCATCTTCAATAATCGGTGAAGGGATACAATCGTCTTTGGGGCTGTTGCAGTAAAGTGAACTAATCAACCCAATAGTGTCGTACCTTGTGCCTGGTGAGTAAAGAAAGTCAATCAAGATGCTTTTTTCTACTTCGTATCTCTTGAATAATAGAGAACCTCCTTCAGTACTATTGAAGTGTAGTATTTTAAAATTGCTGGGAAAATTAAGTTCAAAATATCCTGTAGCAGTTTTGCAACATGAATAGAATATGTCGCCGTTGGTCAATAGGATAGTATCTCTAAATGGCAGGCTTTCATCAACAGAACTGCTGTTTGAAGGATTTTTGCATGATGCAATCAGAAAACAAAAAGACAAAATGAGGAAGATGAATACTTTCATTTTTTCAATTTATCACAGTTTTCTGAGTCAAAAAATCGTTGTTGAAGAGGTATGGCCACTCACTTCACCCGATACCAATACTGCGTCCGGTAAAAACCCCATAGATACCCCCGCACGACCATCACGTTCGGGTCGCCTTCCTTGAGCCACATTTTGCAGGTGTACCATTTGCCGTTTTCTGGGTCAAGGATTTTGCCGTCCTTCAATTCATTATCGTCAAGCTCCATATTTTCAAGCATGACGATACCCACCACGGGCTTGTTGTGGAGGTCGCCAGTACATTTTCCGCACTTCGTGTCGGCGGGCTTGAGCAGCAGCTTGGTCACCTTGCCGTAGTACTTGTTTCCGGATTTATAGATTTCGACGTGGCTCTTGGCTTGGTTCGTTTCATCGTCAATGGTTTTCCAAGTGCCCGTGAAGGACTGCTGCGCCGTCATTGCGCCAGCGAAGAAAAGGAACATAAACAAGGTTGTGATTTTGAAAGGCATAGTTTAATTTTTTTGCAAAAAAACAACATGCGCAAAATGTGTTTTGAGAAAAGTGCGGGTTTGTCACCTATATTTCCAACCAGCCAATGGAATCCACCGCCAAGCAAAGCGTTGATTACCCACACCGCTCATCCATTTGTCGTCTCGACGCTTCTATAAACTGGTGCAGTTTCAAAGATTGTTTCAAAGTGCCCGACGAAGTGCCAAAGTCTTTTCCAAAATTTGATTACCTACTTTTCCAGCTAATCTTGCCGACACTGTTGGCAAAATCTCCTTTCACGTCCCCCACATCCCTTACCTTTGCCCCGCAAAAATTCAATCACCCGATGGAATCCACCGCCAAGCAAAGTGTTGACTACAAACTCCTCGGCAGGGTCGTTGCCCAGGCCAAGCCTTACCGTGGCACGCTGTCATTGGCGGCGGTGCTGGCCGTGGTGCTGGCGCCCATCGCCATCCTGCGGCCTTGGCTGGTGCAGGAAATGGTGGACAAGTACATCTTCAAGGGCGATATTCCGGGACTGACCCAGATGGCGCTGTTGTTCATCGGAGTGCTCGTTTTGGAGTCGGTGCTGCGCTATTTTTTCCTCTATTCGTCCAGTTGGGTAGGGCAGGCCGTGGTACGGGACCTGCGGGTGCGGGTCTTCAACCACATCACCTCACTGCGGCTCACCTACTTCGACCGAACGCCCATCGGTATCAGCGTGACCCGTACTATCAGCGATATCGAGAACATCAACGCCGTGTTTTCGCAGGGCCTCATCACCATCATCGCCGACTTTCTGACGGTCATCGTGGTGCTCGGCGTCATGTTCTGGGTGAGCTGGAAACTGACGCTCGTCTGCCTCATCACCATGCCGTTCCTCATAGCCGCCACGTATATTTTCAAGGAAAAAATCAAGACCTCGTTCCAGCAGGTGAGGGCACAGGTGGCCAAGATGACGGCCTTCCTCCAAGAGCGGCTCACGGGCATGAAAATCGTCCAAATCTTCAACGCAGAGGCGCAGGAAATGGAGAAATTCAAGGCCATCAACAGGGACTACACCAAGGCCAATATTGACTCTATCCTCGCTTATTCCATCTACTACCCCGTCGTGGAAATCATCTCGGCGGCGTCGCTCGGCCTCATGGTCTGGTACGGCGCACGGGAGAGCCTATCGAGCGATGTCACTTTGGGCGCACTGGTAGCCTTCCCCATTTACCTCAACATGCTCTTCCGCCCCATCCGCATGTTGGCCGACAAGTTCAACACCCTGCAAATGGGCCTCGTCGCCGCTGAGCGGGTTTTCAATTTGCTCGACCGCAGCGACAATATCAAGAACGAGGGCCGATTGTTGCCCGAAAAACTGAAGGGCGAATTGGCGTTCAAGAACATCTGGTTCGCCTACACGGAACAGGATTGGGTGCTGCGCAATGTCAGCTTCGACATAGAACCTGGCGAAACGTTGGCCATCGTAGGTAGCACCGGCTCCGGCAAAACCAGCACTATCAGCATCCTCAACCGCCTCTACGAAACGCAAAAGGGAAGCATCGAAATTGACGGCGTCAACATCCGTGACTACGAACTTCATGCCCTGCGCTCGCACATGGCCGTCGTCTTGCAGGATGTGTTCCTGTTCAGCGGAACGGTGTTGGAAAATATTTCGCTCCGCAATGGGGGCATCAGCCGGGAGCAAGTGCTGGAAGCGGCGAAGATGATTGGGGCGCACGAGTTCATCGAGAAGCTGCCCGGCGGCTACGATTACCAAGTGCAGGAGCGGGGCGCCACCCTCAGCATGGGTCAGCGGCAGCTCATCAGCTTCGTGCGGGCGCTGGTCTTCGACCCACAAATCCTCATCCTCGACGAGGCCACCTCGTCCATTGACCCAGAGTCGGAATCGGTCATTCAGTACGCTATCGAAAAGCTGATTGCAAAGCGCACCAGCATCATCATCGCCCATCGCCTGAGCACGATTCGTCATGCCAACAAGATTTTGGTGTTGGAAAAAGGCGAGGTGCGGGAGTTCGGGACGCACGAAGAGCTTTTGCAAAATGAAAATGGGCGGTATCGGGAATTGTATGAGATGCAGTTTTTGCATCCGGTGGAATAAGATGATTCAAGCTACCGTTGGGAATTATTTATAATTGATGCGAATTAGGAGTTGAAAATGGTGTAGTGGTATATTTTAACTGTTGCAGGCGTTTTCGATAGGCGGGATTATTAAAACCCCGTGGTTCCGGAACAGCGGGGTTTTAATAACCCCGCCTATCGAAAGGAGTCGAGCCATTTTGAAAACTCTTTCGTTTTCAGCAGTTAAATAAGCGCATTACCAAAATGGTCATTAAAATCACGCTTTCACCCCCTACTCCCGCACCTTCCCCGACAACACGCTCACTTTCCCATTAAAAGGATTCCCTGACGAGCGCCGGAACGTGACCACTTGCCCCACATGCCAGAGCGCATCGGAGATGGGGCCGTTGAGCATGTTCCAGAAGGGGTATTCGGTCTTGTTGTCGCCATTTTGGAAGGTGATGCCCATGTTCTCCAGCTTGCTGCCGGACTGTTGGAGCAATTGACTGGCAGCTAGCAGGTTTTCCAGCACTTGGCGGCGCTTTACCTCGAAGGTAAGTGCTGAAGTCTCTTCACCGGACCGGACGTTCGGCTGGTTTTTTATGCCGTTCAGGATGACGTTGGAGAGGCCGAGGATATGGTCAATCGTCTCCTCGCTGCTGCGAGCTTCCGGGGTGGGGCGGAAGGCGAGGTCTTCGGGACGCAAACCCTCCGTGGCCCAGTAGAAGCGGAAGCCGATGCCGTCAATCATGCGAGCGGCCACAGTCTCTGGCGTATAGGAATCGGGGTAGGTGGTCAGCTCCCGATAGGGCAATTCTTGGGGCATGGCAGTGGTTTCGGTTTGTGAAAAAGCTGGAACTTGAAGCAGCAATGGCAGTGCAAGCAGGAGTATTTTCTTCAACATGGTGGTTTGTTTTGGTGCAAAAGTAGGCAAATGGCTTTGGTGGGCAAGTGCTTACTGGCTATTTATCGGTCTTATATCTGTATCCAATATGGAATACGCATAATTATCTGCCCAGCCGGATTTCAATGGCAAAATCTTCCTGCCAATGCCCTCTCTTGTCATGCCCACTTTTTCCATTACTTTAATGGAGGCGATATTCTCCACAGCCACGCCTGCTTGAATTCGGTGGAGTTTTAAGGTGTCAAAACAAAAATCCAATATCCGATTTAGGGCTTCGGTGGCATAGCCGTTGCCCCAATGGCCAGTACGAAGTTTGTACCAAATTTCTCCACCGCTATATTTTTTATCTTTAAGGTTTAGACCTATCAATCCAATGAATTTACCACTGGGTTTCAATTCAATGGCAAACGTATATTTCGAGATTTCAGCTTGCTGATTGCCCAAAATCCAAGGCGCTATGATTGCTTGAGTTGCGCTACTATCCGCAGGTGTTCCAAGTGCGTTGTATTTGTCTGTTTCCGGCAAAGACAGGAGGGCGTGAATGGAATCTATGTCAGCAGCTTCAACCAGTCGAAATTGAAGTCTATTTGAAATTAATGTTTCTTTACTCATTTGATTTTTTTCAATTTATTGCTTAAAAATATCGGGAGGCAAACCCGCAGAAAAATCTTCATCGTTGATGCTGCCATCCTCGTCACTGTCGTAGTCCACGGCGATTTTCCAAGTACCGTTTATTTTACGAAGAAAGACATGGAATTTGCCGTAATAATACGCCCTTTTCCCATCCTTGTCAATGACGGTGTATTTATAAATGCCCCGTTCCGAAGCAGCAGTTGGCCCGGCCACCCGCTCGAAAAAAGTGAATGCGATTTCGGACCTTCTGCCGCTATCTTTATCCCGGTTGAACTGCCGTTGCGAGCTTGCCCGATACTCTTCAAGGTTCTTGATGCCAGACCAATCACCACCCGTTGCACGGATAAAATCGGCAGTGTGCAGGCCAATATATTTATCTGCATCACCTGTGGCATAAGCTGCTGCAAAGGGCGTCCATATAAACCGATTGATTTCCTTGAGCCGAAGTATGTTCGCCGAATCCTGCGGGATATGGATATGGGGAAATTGCGTTGTTTGCGCCAGCGCAAAAATGGGAATCAACAAAAATGGAAGTGCATAGCCGAGTTTCATCTAAAATTGTTTTGTGGAAATAATGAAAGTTTGTTGCCTAAAAAATTGGTCGTCAATAGTAAGCGCTGACGGATTAATACAATGGTATTTTCGTCTCCTTGGCTCCCAACGATTCCAAAAACTCCTTCACCGCCAAGGCTTCGTCGCCACCTTGAATGGCATGGTGCAGCAAGGTGAAACCGTGCGGTCCTTTGGCATTTAAAGTGCCCGGAAATGCCGTCAGCATTGACTTCACGATTTCTATTTTCCCAAACAAGCAAGCGGTGAAGATATTGGCCTGAGCGCCTTTTTCAAGGAGATATTTCACCAATTCCTTATAGCCGACATGGCTGGCCGCACCTAAGCAGGTCTCAAAGTCGCCATACTTCCAATCGTGGGCAGCATTGAGCAGGTTGGGCGTTTCTTCGAGCAGGGTTTTTACCTTTTCCATGTCACGGTGACCAGCGCCGACAAAAGTGGCTACTAGTTCTTTGTCCAATTGTGGTTCGCCTTGCGTTGAGCTGGCTTTGGTAAGCAATGGCTGACCGACAAGAGCGGTGCCCGTGAGTCCGAAGGTTTGGATAAAAAGCTTGCGGTTCATATTTCAGTCATTGAAACAAGGCTGTTCATTCAGCGATGCGAAATTCAATGACAAGGAAAATAATGGAAAGACGCTCAACCAATTGGCTATTCATAGGGCAGCGCCGTTGCCTTGAAAGCATCTTCGATGAAATGTATGGCCTTGGATATATCCCATGATTTATAGCTTGCAGTTACCACACCATTTATCAAGTCAACATACATAATGGGTAATCCATTGCTGACAAAATCCAATAAATCCATGTCCACGAAGTCGCCGTTGTCCATGTTCCGAAGGCCAAAGCGGTTGATGACAAATTCATTTCGGATATTACCGCCGTGGCAAAATGTATAATCCACATATAGCCGATAGGTATGATTCGGATTAAAGAACATATAGTTAGCAATAATTCCAGGTTTTAAGGTAATTGCTATTGTGCCCCGAATACCCTGGCCACCATTTTGGAAAAAGGGTTTTGCCTCGTGTTGAAGCAGGCTATTAAAGCTCTTAATGGAATCCTGAAGAGATTCTGTTTCATTGTCAAACAAAAACAATTTTGAAAAATCATTGGAGGCCACCGTGATGAGGCGGTCCCGCAAGGACTGGTCCAGCCAAAAAAGCTCATTGTCCGTATCGAACTGGGAGTCTTTGCCAACTATGACATTGATGGAATCCCCGTTATACCATGATTTCACCTGCACTTTCCGAAGGTTACGGGTATGCAGTTCCATCAATTCTATGTTGAGCGCATCAATGATGTCCGCTAATGCTTTACCATCGGCAAATTTGTCGGTAGAAAAATGGAGGGAATAACCGTTCTTGCCCAATTCCAATTCGCCATGAGTTTGAATTGATTCGCCCGTGCTCCGGTTTTGTTGCCAAAGCTTGGCAGCGCATTTCGAGTTGAAAAACATTAGCTCCAGCTTCCCGGTCGCCCGGCTATCCGTCACGAGGAGGGTCAACAAAGTGCTTTTGCCGACGTTGTCGTGCCAAATCACCAAGTCCGAATTGCCGCTCATCAACAGTTCGTCGTTCGTATCTGCCGTATCAAGAAACATGAGGGCAATACCGGATAGGTAGGCATCGGGCACCTGTTTTTCGGTGTTGGAGGCTTTCTTTGCAAGGGGGGTGAAAAAAACTGGGAGGGCTAATTGTGGCTTAAAAGGTGATTGTGCAAAAGTGACTGAACACAATAGCAGGAATGGGGTAAGTAGGGTAAATGTCCTTTTCATCATCAGTTAAACGAAGTATTTTTTAGCAAATCGGTGGCCAAAGCTACAACACCAATCCCTGATTATGGGTATGAACCCAAAAATATCGTAAAGAATTAACCTTGGGAGGATAATATACAACTTGCTTATTTTGCCTTTCGTACAGCCCAATTGCCAATAAAACAAAGCGTAAAGTTTAAACAACAAACTACTACCGCTTCAAAGCGTATAAATAATAGTTCTCGTCCTTCACACTAAACCCGTCAAAGCTTTTCCAAAGTTGGGCATTTGGGTAGCGCGCTTTGGGCAATGGTTTATCGGAAATGATGACGATGCCACCGACGTTCTTGAATTTTGCGAAGAGCAACAATTCCGCTTCGGTGGGCAGGTAAACCTTCTCCAGCCATTTGAAATAGGTAAACGGATTGCCAGTCGGCAGCTCGAAGAACGGGCGCTTGGCGTAGGCCGTCACGGGGGCATTGGCAAATTTGTTGATGGCGACCACGGGCACGTTCTCCGGCACGTTTGCCCGGATGAAATCCCCAGCCAGTTCGGCATTGGTAAAGGGGAAGCGGATGTCTTTGTCCAGCGCTCGGATATTGTACTGGATTTGCACCCCAAAAAAGACGAGCAGGATGGCCAGTCGGGGCCAATTTAAAGATTGAATTTCATCGGCCAACAGCCCCAGGCAGACAAGGAAAAACACGAAAAGCATCCCCCATTGCCGCACCCCGCCGGGATAAACCGCCACCCCAAACAGGAAAAATGCCACGACGAAAAGGAGGAAAGTACGGCGTGCATTTGCCGCAGGCCAAAAGAAAAAAGCAAGCGCCCCCAGCACCACAACACTGAGTAAAACACCGATGGCCGATACCCCAAAAACATTCGTGTCGGGGATAAGACCGATGAGAAAAGTATTGGCAAAATTGCCCTGAAAAGTGGTGGCAAAGTTTTCGGCGGAGAAGGGCTGGGAGCTGTAGGCACGCCCCAAATCATCGAACTGGCTGCGTGGAAATACGGTGATGATAAATAGCAGCGCACCAGCGGCGAGCGAGCCAAGGGCTTTACGAAGGCTCGAATCTTTTAGAGCCATGCCAAGCTTTTGGCCTTGCATTTTGCGCAGCAAAAAATGAAAAAACAGGCCGCCAGCCATCAGTACGCCGAAGACCTCCGTCTGGCACAAAAAGAATAGGCAGGCCCCAAAATGCCAAGGTTTTTCATCCGCTTTTTCCATCGTCACCACGCTGAGGTAGGCAAACAGCATGACGAAAGCATAGCCCCGGTCGAGGATGCCGTACTCGAAAAAAGTAAAATAGCCCAACAGCAGCAATGCTTTTAGCCAAAGCGCCAAGCGAAACCGAAAGACCAGCACCGCCGCCGCCGACAAGGCCACCAACCAGTGCGAAAAATGCAGCACGGACTCCTCGGCAATGCCAGTGGCTTGGGCCAGGTACGTCCAAATTTTGAGGTAGAAATACCAGATGGCGGGGTGTCCTTCGTAAAAAAGTGAGGCGAAGAGCTTGCCCCAGCCCATGTCACGGGCCATCAGCCAGGCCTGCCATTCGTCCTTCCAGCATTCGTGGTAGCCGAACTTGACGACCAGAGCGGCCAAGCCGACCATGGCGAGGAGCGCTATTTTGGCGGGCTTGGAGCCGTTGTTTTGGAATATGTTTGTATTGCTTTTCATCATCTGAAATCAAGTGCAAATATGACCCAATTTAGGAAAAGTAGGCGACCCCAATGCCTCGGTCTTTATCCAACTTCTTGGACGGTGATATTTTGCCCACGAAAAGATATGGTGTCACCCGCTTGCTTTCCCAACAGTGCCGTCCCAATTGGCGAAGCCAAAGAAACAAGGTAGTACATCCGCCCCGCCAGTTCCACCTTTCCAGCACTGATACCGATGAAATAATTCCCCTGACTGGTCAGTACCACACTACCCTCTCCGATGCCCGGGGGCAGGTCGTCCAATTGGATGCGGTCGAGCACCTGCTGGAGCTGCTGCACCTCGGCCAATTGCGCCGATAGCTTCTCCTGTTCGAGCTGCATCATGGCCCGGCCCGTTTCGTGCTTGTCGCCAGCGGTGCTCTTGGTCTCCTCGTCGAGGGCTTGGCGAATGTCCGCCTGCGCTTCCGTGATCGTGCCCAATCGCTGGGCGATGTACCGCTGGCAATGGGCGAGGAGGAGGGGTTTGTGTTGCATGTGCAAGGCGCTTTTTGGGCAAAGGTAGGAGAAATGGGATTGTCTCAATCACTCACGCCCACCCTTCTCCAGCCATTTCACGATGGTGTCAATATCGGCCTCGGAGAGCATTCCCCCCAGCGGCATTCGCTTGTTTTGGGGCGAGGCAGAATCAGCCACCGCTCTTTTGATGCTTGCGGCTAGGCTGGCGATGTTGTCGTCCGTCTCCAGTACCACAGGCATCCCCTCCGGCAAACCCTCGGAAGGCGCATGGCAAGTGATGGTGCAGTTGGCTGCCACGATGGTTTTTACCTTCGGAAAATATTTGGTGTGAGCTGCCGGTTCTTTTTTGCAGGAGAAAAGGATGGCGACAAGGGCCAAGGTGGCGAAAAATTGGTGGTGCTTTTTCATTGGATAGTGGTTTCTGGATTTGGGATAAGCATGGTAATAGACAGCAATAAGTGAGTAATGGTTGGGGCCAAAACGACGGGGCATCTTTTTATTTTGAAAAGTAGTTTTTTAAATTCTTGCGTAAACGACGGAGGCCAACGCCAGCAATTTGTGATTTTTATAAAATGAAAAAATATCTTCCTTGCGAAAACCGCTTGGGTTTCCCTGCACGTATATGACGATGTTCTTAATCAAATTAATTTTCTAAATCAAAAAAATGTATTTTATGAACCTTGTATCAAAAATCTCAGCATTGGCATTTGCCTTGGTTTGCTTTACCGCACCAGCTTTTTCCCAAAAAACGGCCATGAAAGACAACACCATCATGGTGGGTGGTGAGGCCATGTATCCAAAGAAAAACATTGTGGAAAATGCCGTGAATTCAAAGGCGCACACTACGCTTGTAGCAGCTGTTACTGCTGCTGGCTTGGTGGAAACTTTGCAGACAGCAGGCCCGTTCACCGTGTTTGCACCCGTGAATGATGCTTTTGAAAACCTCCCTGAAGGCACCGTGGAGACCTTATTAAAGCCTGAAAACAAGAAGACCCTGACCAACGTTTTGACCTACCACGTTGTTAGCGGCTCTTATGATTTCAAGGCACTTTCCGAACTTATAACCAAAGGAAAAGGCAAGGCTACCCTGAAAACCGTGAGCGGTGGCACCCTGACTGCCATGATGAACGGTATGCACAATATCACCGTGAAAGATGAAAACGGCAATGTCGCCAACATTACCACGTATGATGTTTATCAATCGAATGGCGTGATTCACTCGATTGATGCAGTATTGCTGCCAAAGATGTAATCCATTTTAGCGAATTCTGATGAAAAGGGAGGGCCGGTTAGCGGTGCCTCCTTTTTTTATTGGTTAATTCAATTCCGCATAAGCACCGCCAATTATGCTCAAATCATCACCCCGCTGAATATAGCCTACGATGGCCATATTGCTAGCCAATGGTAGTTCTATATTTTCAAAATTTAATTCCCCATTGGCCTTTGCAGGAATGGTGATAAACTGCCTCACCACATTCTCGTTTTTCAGTTCCCGACCGCTGTTTTCGCCACGTTTTACGGTCGTTTTTTCGCTCAATGACACCAAGGCAAAGTTGATATTGCAGCCTTCGTAATCACCTTCCAATTCATATTTTATATGCGGTGCATTGTTACCCTTAATTGTGGCAGTTAATGTTTTAAAACTAGCGACTGGTTTTGTGGACAATGCTTTATCAAGCGCCGTTTTTAAATCCCCATTATTTGAGCCGACAAATTCATATTGGCCACTCACCACCATTTGTGGTGTATATGCCGAACGCAAGTGCATTGCACGCACATATTCGCTTTGCCGTTGGGAATATGCCTTGTCGCTGAACGGGTCTTTCCAACCGAGGCGGTTCCAATAATCCACATGAAAGGAAAGGGCGATGATGTTCTTCCCCTCTTTTTTTGCCTCGCTGATGGTTTGCGCCAGCAACTTGTCCGCTGGCGGGCAACTGGAGCAGCCTTGGGAAGTGAAAAGTTCGATGGCGGCGACGGGCTGTTGGGCTGTGACTGTGAGTGACAGGCTGAGGAGGAGGATGGAGGTGATGATGGATGGTTTCATTTTCTGTGAATTTTATTCTCTGGCATAAGTCTGTGTTTGACTTGAAAGCTTACATTAAAAGTAATCCAAGTGCCATTTTGAGGCAGATTTTAGCGAAAATTTGGCAAAATATCCAGCAATGCCCTTATTTTTACCAAAAATAAAGTTTCTGCTCATGACAAGAATTGAGATTCAGAGTTCCATCTTCCAAGCCGTTCAGCAATTGTCGGAGACGCAGCAGCAGAAACTGCTGGATTTCATCAACGCCATGCTGGGCAAAAAAAATAGTCGAAGTAAAAATGCCCTTGTGCAGTTTGCAGGGTATTTTTCCAAGGAGGATTTGAGCCAAATGTCGGCGGCGATAAAAGACTGCGAAACTATTAAGTGAAAAATGGCAGGGTGGTTACGACCGCAAGCTACGTTGTGCTGGGCTTGCTCGAAGTGGGTAAATAATATTGGCTACAAAAGAAATTAACGCTTTTCAATAGCCAATAAGTGTTAAACTATAAGGAAGCCTGAATCTTGTATGGCTATAAATTGTGTCAATTAAATTTTTAGAATTTTCATAGTCTTTGCTAATCAAAGGTTTGCCATTAGAATTATACTTATAGGTCTGAGGAACTGCTAAAATCAAATGCTCAAGTTCTACCATCACTAAACTTTGAACCAGGTCTCTATAAACTGCATTCCCCATCCATGCTCTACCAGCTTCAATTTCAAGACCGCATTTCCATTCTTTATGAAAAGCATCAATTTCATAACTAACTGTTGGTTGTCCATTATCTCCATAAAATACTGGCCGATGAATTTTGTCAATTTTCTTTTTGCTCTTTTCAACTTCAAACCCTAGAATTTCAAGATCTGGTCTTAATATTTCGAGAACTTGATCACTTTCCAGTCCTTTTCTTAAATCAATTGTTGAAATGCTTGAAAGATTGTTTTTGAAAATCTTTGCAACATTCAAAGAAAATTCCTTAGGTCTTTCAGTTTTAGGAAACGAGCAAAAAATTATATCTGTCATCGTCTAGAGTTCATTTTTTTTAACTATTGCGAAATTCACACTGGTGTCAAAAGTCTTTAATTTTTGGGCAGTTTTGAATTGGCCAATACAACATCAAACAAAATTAGGAAGCGTTCTTACTATAAAAAAGGGCAGTTCGCAGCCCCCAACTGCCAACTGCCCCCTGTCGAACTGCCAACTACGGCCTCACCCCCTTCTCCTCCCCAAACACCTCATCCAAGCTCAATTCCGTCAACTTTCCAATACTCCTCAGGTATTCCATGTCCACACTCTCCTTGCTCCCAAGCACGAGGTAAGTATATTTCCGGCCCTTCACGTATTTCTCTTGGAAAGCCTTGAGGTCGTCGGCATTGGCGACTTTCATGCGTTCGTACACGTCCTTGCGGATGTCCCGGTCGAAGCCACGGTCCTTGTTCAGGCGGTAGTTCCAGTAGATGCCGTCCTTGGTGATGCGGCTGGTTTCTATCTTCTTCTCGATGCTCTCGATGGCCTGTTGTATCTGCTTTTCGGAAACGGGCATCTCCTCGATGATTTCATTCATGGCCTTGATGGCATCCGGCATCTTGTCGGCCTGCGTGCCCACGTAGGCACGTAGGTAGTGCGCTTGCTCGGCCTTTGATGGGGAGCCGTAACTCACATTGGCAGAGTAGGCCAGCGCCCTCGATTCCCGTATTTCCTGAAACACGATGCTCGAAAGACCGGAGCCGAAATAGGTATTGTACAGCTCCGACATCACGTATTCGTCGAGGTTGAATTTCTCCGTGCCCTTGCTCACCAGCATTATTTCGGCCTGCACCATCGGGAAATCCACGAAAATGACCTCGTTTTCCTCAGTCGCCAATTCCTTGAATTGCTTGGCAGGTACCACAGGTTGCAGTTTTTCAGCTTCCTCCGCCACAAGTGCAATTGAAGCGGAACTGCTCATTCCATTGTCCGCTGATTTGCCTTTGGGATTAAGATGATACTTGTCCATAAGGGCAGTAGCTTGCTTGAATTCCCTTGACCCGTAGTAGAACACCCGATGTTCATACCCTGTGATTCCCTTGATTTTTTCAACTAGAACTTCCGGCTTGAGTGCATTCAACTCGCTGGGCGTCAGTTCATTCGTAAACGGCGACTCCTTCCCGTAGCGGGCGTAGCTGGCCATTGCGGAGCGCAAAATCGTCCCCTTGTTTTTCTTGTCATTCTCCCGGCGCAAAAGTTCGTCCGCCACGAGGCCAGCCAGCGCCTTATCGTCGCCCTTCACATTGGCAAGGATGTGCTCGAAAAGCTGGACGCCGGCCTCCAAACTCTCGTCCAGGCCGCTCAGGGTGACATAGGCCCGCTCGTCGCTCACGTTCACCGAAAAGTCCACACCGAGCTTGAAAAACTCCTGCTTCAACTGGTCGGCGCTGTACTTGTCCGTGCCGAGGTAGGGCAGGTAATTGATGGCCATGGCCAATTCCTTGTCACTGTTTTTGCCCATTTCCACGATATAGTCGAGCACGAACGTGGGGTTGTTTTTATTCTTGATATAATCCAATTCCACACCGCTGGCCAGTTTATTCGTCTGTATTTCTTTTTCATAATCCAAAAACTGCGGCTCCAAGCTTGGCGTTTCTTTCTCCAAGAATTTTTCGGTAAAAGTGGAAGACTTTTCCCGGTTCACCGAAATGGCTGTGATAGTGGGTTTGTCCACTTTCACTACGCTCGGGTCGGCGCCGTTGCGTTTGTAAACGACCACGTAATTATCCCGGAAATGCTGGTTTGCCCAACGCACGATGTCCGCTTTCGTGAGCTTCTCCAAACGGGCGTAGCGGTTCACGTAGTCGGCCCATTTTGTTCCCAAAATAAAGGCATCCGTCATCTGTCCGGCACGGGCGTTGTTGCTCTCGTTGGCACGTATCTCACTGAGTTTCAAGCTCTTGATACAAGCAGCCAGTAGCCACTCATCGAACTGCCCCTTCTTTAATTTTTCCAGCTCCGCAACGAGTAACTGCTCCACTTCCTCCAGCGTCTGTCCCTCACGGGGCTTGCCGTACAACTGAAAAGTCGAGTAATCCGCCATTGGCGTCAGCGAGGCACGGGCTTCCAGCACCTGCTGTTTTTGGAGCAAATCGAGGTCAATCAACCCCGCCCGGCCATTGTACATCAGCCTCGAAATCATGGTCAAATAATCCGCATCGGCCGTGTTGGCACCGCCGCCTTTCCACGCCAGATTCACGTAGGCCGCCTCCTGTCCCAGTACTTCCTTGCGAACGACCGACGTCAGTTCCGGCTGCGGTTCTGCCTTGAAAGGCGGAATCGGCGCAGGCTGGTAGCCGCCAAAATATTTCTCCGCATAAGCCACCGCTTCGTCCGGTTTGAAGTCGCCCGCCAGCACGATGGCCATGTTGTTCGGCTTGTAATACGTGTCGAAAAACTCATGGATTTTGACGTGCGACGGGTTTTTCAAATGCTCGCCCTTGCCGATGGTCGTCTGCGTGCCGTAAGGGTGCGTCGGGTACAGTACCTCGTTGATGGCGGCGCTCACCTTGCGGAAATCCCGGTCCTGGTTGATGTTGAATTCTTCGTAAACGGCTTCCAATTCCGTGTGGAACAGGCGCAGCACCAGCTCGTGGAAACGCTCGCTTTCGAGCTGCATCCAGCGCTCCAGTTCGTTGCTGGGGATGTCGTTCACGTACACCGTCTGCTCCACCCAAGTGTAGGCGTTGGTGCCACGGGCGCCCAGCGAGCTGACCATTTTGTCGTACTCGTTGGCGGCCACCAGCTTGGCGGCGGCGTTCGAGGTTTCATCAATTTGAGCATAAATCGCCTTGCGTTTCTCCGGGTCGGTCTCCATCCGGTGCTGCTCGTAGAGGTCGGAGATTTTGTCCAACATTTGCTCTTCCTGCGGCCAGTCGAGCGCCCCGATATTGTGCGTCCCTTTGAACATCATGTGTTCGAGGTAGTGCGCCAGGCCCGTCGTTTCGGCGGGGTCGTTTTTCGAGCCGGCCCGCACGGGCATGTTCGTCTGGATGCGAGGCTCGGCGTCGTTGATGCTCATGTAGAGCTTCATGCCGTTTTTCAAGGTGTAAATCTTGACACCGAGCGGGTCGCCGGGCACCGATTCGTAGTCGTAAGTGAGGGGAGGTGGAGAAACCATATTTGCATTGTCCGTCCTGCGGTCAGTGGTCTTTTTCTCCGTTAATTGTATGGATTGCTTTTCGGCTACCTTCATTTTAATTTTTGTTTTGTTTGGCGTTTGAGCTTGCGCAATGATGGGGAGCAAGCCTACAAGAATGACCAATAACAGGTGAAAGTTTATTTTTTTCATAAATAAAATTGATTGAATTAATTTCAAAAGGATTTGCGAAAGTAGCAAAGATGGGGCGCTTACGCATTTGGCTGCATAGTAAAAACAGCTTCGTCATTTATGCGACCAGTTGTTTTTGTTGCATCAAAACGCCCGATATTTTCCATCCAACAGCAAGTTCGCCTCCATCTTCGAAAATTTTAGGGTCGCATTGTCCCAATGCAATTTCTCGTTGGGAAAACGGTTCGCCACCACCCCCAAAAGGATAGCTTCCGTCAGCCGGGAGGCATAAGAAAATGGTGCACTTGCCTCCGTCTTGCCCAAGCAAGCATCCACAAACTGGTGGTAGTGGTCCACTTCTTCCAGCAGGGGAAAGTCCAGTTTTTCAAACTTGCCGTCAATAATCAGCTTCGGGTAGCCGATATGCGGCAGTAGCAACCGCCCTTTTTCGCCGATGAACATCGAGCCTTGCTCCGGCAGTTTTTCCCCTTTTGGCATCGCCAATTCCTTGTTTTTCTTGGGCGCATCCGTGCCATCGTACCAGACCCATTTCAGTTTTTCCGTTGTAAAATCAGTGCCGGGAAACTCGTAGGTCACCTCGTTGTGTTCCGGGTGCGAGAAGCCATTGGGCTTCCTGCAATCGCAGCAAATGGTGTTTGGAACATCCAATGCCAGCGCCGTATATGGCGTGTCGAAGATGTGGACGCCCATGTCGCCGAGGGTGCCGCAGCCATAGTCGAGCAGCTTCCGCCAATTGCCGGGGTGATAGACTTTCTCCTTGTAAGGCCGCTCCGGCGAAGTGCCCAGCCAGAGGTTCCAGTCGAGGGTGGAGGGAACGGGGTCGCTGCCTGTCGGTGCTGAACCGTCGTAGCCCCAGTTCTTGTTCGACCAAGCCCGCACGGTGTGCACCTTGCCGATAATGCCCGACTGAATCAATTGCGCCGTGCCCCGGTACTCCTTCCACGAGTGGATTTGGATGCCCATTTGGGTGACGAGTTTCTTTTCCTCCGCCATTTTGCGCATCGCCCTCGCCTCGCTCACATGATGGGTGAGCGGCTTCTGGCAATAAACAGGCTTGCCCATTTCCATCGCCATCAGCGCAGCCGGGGCATGGGTATGGTCGGGCGTGGAGACGATGACGGCGTCAATGTCCTTGCCCATTTGCTCAAAGAGTTTGCGGTAGTCCTTGAAGGTTTTGGCGTTGGGATACAGTTTTTGCGCAGCAGCCAAATTATTGGCGTCCACATCGCAGAGTGCCGTCACCTCCACCATGCCGTGGGAGGCGATGGAACCGAGGTCGGAAGCGCCCATGCCGCCGACGCCGATGTGGGCGGTGCGGAGTTTTCCGTTTTTCGCCAGCGCCCAAACAGCGGAGGGCAAAAGCGTAATGCCAGCTAGGGCAGAGGCGTTTTTAAGGAAGTCTCTTCTTTTCATGTTTCGTTTTGCTTTAAAAATTGGAAATTGGCTTATCACAATTTGTGATTACCTTTTGCAGACTATACATGCCCTAAACCTCGGGGAGGTTTTGAACCTCCCCGAGGTTGGAATTAAGTATCACGCACACAACAGCGCCGCTCCAAACACCCCCGCACTGTCGCCCAGCTTGGGTTTCAGGAAAATCGTCTCGCATTTCCCGCTGTTGAAAATGTACTTTTTCACCGCCTCCACACCCTCGGTGTACAGCAGGTCAATATTTCCCACCCCGCCACCGATGACCACCACTTCTGGGTCAATGACGTTGATGAAATTGGCGACTGCCCTTCCAAAAAAATGAACCATCCGATCCATCGTCGCTTTGGCAGCCTCGTCGTTTCCGGCGTAGTAGTGCTCCACGATTTCAGGCAATTTAAGGTTCCCACCAGTTTTTTCATTGTAAAAACGGGTGAGTGCCGGGCCGGAAAGCACCTGCTCCACGCAGCCCTTGTTGCCACAGTAGCATTCGTAAGCGCTGTCGTCGAGGAAGCTGTGGCCCCACTCGCCGCCGATGCCGTGCTTGCCGTTGAGCAGCTTGCCGTTCACTACCACGCCACTGCCCGTGCCCGTGCCCATGATGAGGCCCCAGACCACCTCGGCATTCGGTGCGACGTCGTGCGCAGCGCCCCATTTGGCCTCTGCCAAAGCGAAGCAGTTCGCATCGTTGGCGAGTTCACAAGGAATGCCAAGGATTGCTTCGAGGTCAGCTTTCAAAGGCATTCCGTTGAGGCAGACGGTGTTGGAATTCTTCAAGGTTTTCGTCTTTGGGTCGAGGGTACCGGGCGTTGCGAAGCCGATTTTTTCAGGCCGGATGCCGATTTCGGAGGCCATCGTTTCCACCAATTTATAAATCTGCCGGAGGATGTGTGTGTAGCCTTGCTCCTGCTCGGTGGGCAGGCGCATCCGGCGCAACACGTTGCAGGTCTTGAAATCTTCGATGACGGCGCACTCGATTTTGGTGCCGCCGAGGTCTATTCCCCAGATGGGTGTCATGTTTTTGAGTTAAGGGTTGTGAGTGGCGAGTTTCGAGTTAGGGTCGAAACAAGCCAAAATGGATGGTAAATGTATTAAGATTTGGGCGGTTTTGGTGTGGCGTATTGGTAAGTGCTTTTACGGTCATTTTTTACGCTATCTCCGACAACGGCAGCACCCAAATCTTCTCCGTCAGCTGGTATTTTTTATCTCCCGGATAAACGACCCACAATTCGTCCAAGTCCAAATCGGCGATGGCTTGGTGCATGGATTTTGTCGTTTTCGGAGCGTCTATGTACTTAAATTCAGCGCCCATTTTTTTGCCTTTTTCCTGCCAGTAGAGGTCAACCTCGACGCCGCTATGAGCAGCGTAAAAGAAAACTTCGCTGTCCCGTTTTACCAAAACGGAGACCAGTTCTTCCAATGCGAAGCCCTCCCAAGAAGCCCCTATTTTTGGATTTGTTCGCAACTCATGAATCGTGTTGATAGATTGGAGCGCATGAAAAATGCCGGAATCACGCAGGTAAATTTTCGGGCTTTTCACCAGCCGCTTGCCCACGTTGGCATACCACGGCATGAGTTGGCGAACCATGAAAGTATCTTCCAAGATGGATAAATACAACTTGGCTGTCTTGTCATTTATTCCGAATGACCTGCCTAGCTCGCTGTAGTTGATGGTCTGTCCGTGATAATGGCTCACCATCGTCCAAAATCGGTACATGGTTGCCGCAGGCACATTGATGCCCAATACGTTCAGGTCCTTTTCCAAAAAAGTGGAAATGAAATTGGTGCGCCACATCATGCTTTGAGCGTCCGTTTCTGTAAGGAACGAACGGGGGAAACCGCCCCGTAACCAAAGCTCCTCCATGCTGCCAGCTCCCGTCTCGATGAGGTTCAATCCGGTCAGGTAATGATAGCCGACACGGCCAGCCAATGATTCTCCGCTCTGCTGTCGCAAATTGGAAGAAGCGCTGCCCAATATCAAAAACCGCTGTTCTGGGTTATTGTCCACCAAGTAGCGCAGCAACGGGAACAGTTCGGCTTTTCGCTGTATCTCGTCAATCATGATCAAGCCCTCCAATTTTTCCAAAGCAAGTTGTGGGTTATCCAGCAATGCAAAGTCTCGTGGGTTTTCCAAATCAAAAATATGGTCGGGTTGGAAAGTCTTGGCTAGTGTGGTTTTGCCCACCTGCCGAGGGCCTAAGATGGCGGTCACGGGGAATATTTTGAGCAAATCCGCAATGGCATTTTTGTCTTTGTTTCTTTCAATGATATTAACTGTCATAAAGAAATTTTGACAAAATTAGCAATTTATCCTTGAAAATTCGGATTGATATTCCGAATTTTCAAGGATAAATAATATCATACCTGATTTAACTAACTGAGTGGACGGCTGTTTCTGAAGATTGGGTTGGGCAGTTTAAGCATTGCTTCAACATTTTTCAAATCAAAACTGGTAGGTCGGTTTTTCGCATTTCTCTTTTTTTCTGTTCCGGTTGAATGCCGATTAGGCCAGCCAATTCCCTTGGCCCCTTCTTTTAAAAAAAGCAAATCTCCACCCGTCTTGATTCTTTTTTTCGGCAACTCATCCTCCTAAATTTCCCTGATTTCACGAAGAATTTCCTCCGGCGTTCGATCAAACCGAACGTCTGCATTGTCCACCGTGTAAACGGTCAGCGTTTTTGATTTACCCTTGAGGATTTGCTCGCCCAATTCCAAGATGGGGATGATATTGGGCGATTTTTCCAAATAATTTCGGAAACGGCCATCGAACAAAATGGAATGACCCGCCTCCCGGGTATAGGATTCCAAGCGGGAGGCGGAGTTGACCACATCGCCCAGGATGGTGTAGTCCTGCCGGATTGCAGATCCAACGTTGCCCATGACCACACTTCCTGCTGAAAGGCCGATGCCACAGTACGCCAGTTTTAGGAAGGGTGAGACCGTTGTCTCCCGTTGCTTTTTGAGTCCCCGGATAATTTCCAGCGAGGCATGGAGCGCAGAGGCCGCTTGTGAAGCAGGGTAATATGCCATGAGGCCGTCACCAGTTAGTTTGGCTATTCTTCCTCCTGATTTGACAATCGCCGCTGAGGCAATGCCGAAATAAGCACCCAGCAATTCCTGCATTTCGGCGAGGTTGATTTTTTCGGTGATGGCGGTAAAGGAAATGATATCCGAAAACAAGACAATGAGTTCGTCCCGCTTGAATTCCCAGGCCAAGGGGTCCTCGCCGTTTTGGATGCCCTCCAGGACTTCGTAAGGGACATATTGCTTGAGTATTCGGTGCGTCTGGGTCAATGAATCCAGGAGGTTTCGGATAGGCATGACCAATGATGCGAATAACGGGTTCAAAGTGAATTGAGCAGGATGAAAAGAGCAGAGACAAGCCTTCCAAAGACGTGCTTCAACAAACCTTTTGTCGAACGCACTTTGGAAGCTGACTGAATGCTGACCTTTTCATCCAACCAG
>JBGSWN010000074.1:0-23182 GCA_041752395.1 Saprospiraceae bacterium
TACCGCACGGCAATTGGCAATTTTGAAAAAGCACTTAAAATAACCGAGAAAAACTTGGGGGAAAACCATCCTGATGTTGCCAATATCTACGCCAACACGGGCATTTTACTCCTCGACAAAGGAGATGTCAACAAGGCATTGGCCTTTTTTCAAAAGGCTTACGATATCAGGACTAGGTTTTTTGGACAAAACAACCACCTTGTTGCCCGCACTTGCAATTACCTAGGCGATTGTTTCCTTCAAAAAAAGGATCTGGACAAGACCTACGAATGGTACAACAAGGCTATTTTGATTTTTGAGAAATTACCTGCCGGTGACCCAACCGATTTTGCGGAGTACAAAAATGACCTCGGTTATTATTTTGAAAAAATGGGCAACTACCAGTCTGCGCTTCAATTTTATAATGAAGCACTGGCTGTTGTAAGGAAAAATCCAACCAAGCAGGACTTGGATATTGCCAACTCCCTAGCTCGGATTGGGAACTTGCTTTTGCAAAAATCAAACAACGAACAAGCTCGGCTTCACTTTCGCCAAGCACTCCAAATCATGCAGCGGTTTCTTGGAAAAAAACACCCCGATGTTGCAACGATTTATGGAAAACTCGCCGCTGCTAATGGCGATAATTACAAGCTGTGCCTTTCATATTGCGATTCTGCCATGTTCTCGCTCGATTATACCAAGGCCAATGGATTTAGTTTTGATAAAGTCAGTTCATCACTTGTGCTGTTGGATATTTTAAAGCAAAAAGGTGAATTGCTAAATGGATTTTACAAAGAAACCAAAATTCGCAAATGGCTCGATGAGGCAGACTCAACGTATGGAATTGGAATGCAATTGATTGATTTCGTGAAGGTTACGCTGGAAGAACCCGGCTCAAGGCAGGCTTTGCTCGACAATTATTTCTTGATTTATGAAAATGCCATCGCCATAAAATGTGAACTTAAGAGCGTGAGCAGCGACACAAAATACTGGCACCAGGCATTCGAGATTTCGGAACGAAGCAATGCAACCCTACTGCTGGAAGCGCTGCAATCTGTTCACGCCGGGCGTTTCTCAGAGATACCTGATAGCCTACTGGACGCTGAACGAAAATCGAAGATTGACCTTGCTTTTTTGGAAAAACAGGTCTTTGAAGAACAACTGAAAGGTGCAGATGCCAGCTCCAAGAAATTGGCTGAACTGAACGATGAAATATTCAGTCAACAACAAAAATATGCCCGACTCATGGAAGCTTTTCGGAAAGATTACCCACGCTATTTTAATTTAAAATATGCGCCAGAAGTAGTCACAGTGCCCGAAATTCAGCAAAAACTGTTGCTGCCGGGGCAAAATATGGTCGGTTATTTTGTGGGTGAGGATAAAATATTTGCCTTTGTTATCAATGAAAAAAACTTTGACGTCATAAGTATAGACAAGGAATATTCCTTGGAATCTTGGGTCGAAGAGTTCCGAAACAGCATTTACCAGTACAACCCAGCCAGCAAGGATGTCGCCTATTTGAGCCAAAAATATTCCAACCTTGGCTTCGAGCTTTACCAGTTAATTTTTGAGCCGATTCAATCGAAATTGATTGGTAATCAGGTGGTTATCTTGCCAGGTGGGGTACTCGGCTACCTTCCTTTTGACGCCATGTTGGCCACCGCCCCAGACAATGACGGAAGTTTCGACACCCACGATTATCTCATCAAGCATTACCAGTTCAGCTACAGTTATTCGGCTTCTTTGCACAAAGAAATGGTGAGCCGGAATGCGGGTTGGAAGCAGGGTGGCTTCGTTGGCTTTGCCCCATCCTATGGCGGTGATTCGTTGAATTTGCGGAGCAACGACCCTTGGCGTGCCGTGCTTGGCAACCTCAAATTCAATGAACCAGAGGTTAAAAACATCCAACGAATCATGGGCGGGACAGCCTACCTCGATACGGCAGCTACGGAGCGGAATTTTTTGGCAACGGCTCCCAAAGCCGGCATTCTCCATTTGGCTGTACATGCCAAATCCAACGATGAACATGGCGAGTATTCCTATTTGGCTTTCTTCCAAACTGCCGACTCGGTGGAAAATGAACTTGTCTTCGTAAAGGACCTTTATTCCATGCGCATCAAGGCGGCGTTGGTGGTGCTTAGTGCCTGTGAAACGGGCATCGGTGAGCTGCAACGGGGAGAGGGCATCGTGAGCCTGGCGAGGGGTTTTTCTTACGCTGGAGCGGCCAGCATCGTCACCACGCTTTGGAGCATTGACGACTTAGCTTCTTCTGAAATCATGACACTTTTTTACCAAAACCTGAAAGCTGGCGATACCAAAGATGCGGCGCTTCGCAATGCAAAACTCAGTTTTTTAGAAAAGCAAAAAGGCACCAACGGCGCACATCCGTTGTATTGGGCTGCTTTTATTCCTGTCGGGGACATGTCGCCTATTCGTGATGGAGATTTGCCAATCTGGACTTGGGTATGCCTTGGTCTTCTTGGTGTTTTGACCACCCTTTTTTTGATGAAAAAACTGAAAAAGGAAAAAATCACTGCTTCACAAACCTCACCGTTTTCAGCTGCTGCTCATCAGAAATTTCAATAAAATATATGCCAGTTGGAAGCGATTCAATTGAAAAGCCGAAGCTATCTCCTTGAAAACCAACCGATTGAATGACCTTTCCTGTAATATCGAGTAAACGGCACTTTGCCACGTCATTCCAATTTTCATTTTTCAAAAACACGGTCACCACCGTTGAAGCTGGGTTCGGATAAACAAAAATACCACTCCCCTGCCCTATCTCGTCTGTTGCCGAAGGCGCCAAATAAACTTCAATCGCAATTGAGCTTCCACATGAGGAATTGCTTACCGTCAGCGTCACATTGAACAAGCCAGGAGTAGCATATTCATGCACAGGGTTGGATTCTTGGCTGGTGTTCCCATCGCCAAAATCCCAGAAATAGGTTGTTCCAGCAGCGCTTTGGTTCGTAAAAGTGACGGTTTGACCAGACACTAAAAAACTAAAGTTGGCGGTTGGTGGGGCATTTACCTGTATAAAATCAGCCAAGGTGACGGTATTGATGCCGAGGCTGTTCGAAGCAGTCAAAGAAACTGGAAAAAGCCCAGGTTGGCTGTAGGTCACGATGGGGTTTTCCAAACTTGAAAAACTGGGGCTGCCGCCAGGGAATTCCCATTGAAAAGCACTTAGGTTGTTGCCCAAGGATTGGTTTTGGAAATGCACGGTCAAAGGGCTGCAACCCGCCGTAAAATCTGCCGTGAACTGGGCCGTTGGAAGCGCATTTGGGTCGGAAACCGAGATGTTCAGTACAAATTCGGCTTCACCGCATGGGCCAAAAGCTGTCAAAATCACCGTGAAATCCCCAAAAACGGCGTAGTTGTGAAGCGGATTCTGCTCCATGCTGGTACTCCCATCGCCAAAATCCCAGAGGTAGGAACTGGCATTGGTTGAGCTGTTTTGAAACTGAAAACTGTTAGCACCGAGCGAGGCGGAAGTGAAATTTGCACTTGGTTGGTCAGTGACGGATAAAGTAATTTCATTCGAAGATAGATTGGAAATGCAAGGGCTTGTAACCAAGCAGCGGAAAATTGCGCCATTCAGCGAAGGCAGGGCATTCTGGATTGATAGTTCATTGGACGCAGCACCTGAATAATTGGGGGAATTGGGCACATTTTGCCAGCTTCCGCCCGTGTTTATTTGCCATTGGTAAACAAGGTTGGCCCCTTGAACCTGAAAATTGAAGCCAACTCCCAAGCCCTCACAAACGGCTTCGTTGGTTGGTTGCTGCAAAATTTCAAACGGCACGATTTCATTAATGGCAGCAGGGATTTGACCCAAAACGCCCTGCCCTCCCGCTTCGCCAGCAGTTGCCCCATTGGAAGCGCCATTGCATTGGCTCGATGCCACTGTGTTCACACCGGGTAGCCCGCCATTCAAGTTTATCTGTGCCAGGTTTGTGGCGTTGGTGACCAAATAACCGCCGCCGCCGCCGCCGCCTGTACCATCGCAGCGGTCGGCGCTATTGTTCACATTTCCACCATTTCCGCCACTGGCCACTATATTCAAATCGCCAATAATTGAGCTGGTTTTTAGCAAAATGGCGCCTCCTGCGCCGCCACCTCCTGCGCCGTCACCAATTGCCAGCGAAGCAGAATTGCCGTTTGCCAAAACTGAAAAACCGTTTGCTTGGATAGTCTGCGCAATAATGATGGCTATTCCACCGCCATTTGCGCCAGAGGAACCAGAATTATTATTGTCGTGGCCCGCTCCACCACCGCCGCCAAGGTAAATTCGGTTGGGTTCATTAGGGCAAGCTTTGCCACCCAAACCTGGGTAATCGCCGTCACAACCAAAGCCACCAACCGATTCCTTGCCGCCAAGCCCTCCATTTGACAAGTTGCCACCGCCGCCGCCGCCGCTGTTGTGGTCGTTACCGCCGCCGCCACCGTTCGCTTGAGCGCCCCTGCCATGCTCCTTGTTTGCTATAAAACTGGCGATTCCTTCGCCCTTTTGAGAACCTCGCCAATTACTGATGTCATAACTGTAAGCATCTGCATTTGTCAAAAAATTACAATCACTCACCACTTGCATTTTTTGAGCCCCTCTGAAACCAACCCCGCTGACATTTATTGCTGCTTGAAGGCTTAATGTCTCAGCGTTTAGCGCCAAAATGCCACCTGTACTGCCATCCCAGGGTTTTGCCAGCAATTCACCGACAACCTCCACATTAGTATATATAGGAACATTGACCAATTGGAGCGAAAATGATGGGTCGTAATTGTGGAGCAATTCATTTTTCAAGAAAACATCGTTTCCGTTTGTCGAAAGCACTTCATTTAGCTCAAAATAGCCTGCGCCGCCAATGTTTTCAATATTTCCAAAGCTGGAAGAATTTGAACTGTTGATTGTAGCGCCTTTCATTTGAATCAATAGAACGGTCCCATCATTTGAAAAAGGTGAGCCGTCGTCAACAGACAATTTCGCATCGCAAGGCTCAATTGCATTGACCTTTGCGTATTGGTTGATGATTCCAGAAACCTGTGTTTGCGAGAACAATGAATTGGTAAGGCAGACAAAAAATATTGCCCAAAAGGAAGTTTGCATTGGTAAAATGAATTGTACTTTGTGGGGTGCGCTCAAAATGTATCGCAATTATCACCAAAAAAACGGAGCATTTCAAAGCTTTGACAGAATTATTTTAAGATTAAGGCTGGAATTCAAACTAAAATAACCTACTTTTGCGCCCGCTTAAGCCCACCGCCTGCTAGTCAGAGTAAGTGGGGATGGTGAAATCGAGGTGAATATTCGGAGTTTCGTGAAAATAACCTTTTTGGCTTTTCAAAAACAACTTGTAAAACCCTCATTATCAAACATTTAAAATAATGGCAGTTAAAATCAGATTGCAAAGAAAAGGTAAAAAGCAAAAACCTTTCTACCACATCGTCATCGCTGACGCAAGAGCTCCAAGGGATGGCCGTTTCATCGAGAAAATCGGCACCTACAACCCACTGACACAGCCCGCAACCATCGAACTTGACCGTGACAAAGCCTTCGATTGGCTTGCAAAAGGTGCGCAGCCTACTGAAACAGTTCGTGCCATGCTTCGCTTCAAGGGCGTTTTCTATCGTAAACACGTTTTGCGTGGAGTAGAGAAAGGCGCATACACAGAAGAAGTTGCGATTCAAAAATACAATGACTATATCACTGCCAAGGATGAAAAAACATTAGCCCGTGCTGAGAAGGTTACGGCTGAAAAAGCAGCATTCCGTGCTAAAGTTGCTGGTTTGGACATCAAGGTAGTTGCGAAGAAAAACATACCTAAGGTCGAAGTAGCTGCACCAGTTCAAGCTGAGGAAGTTCCTCCGGTCGTCGTGGAAGAAGTAGCACCAGTTGCAGTTGCGGTTGAAGAAGCAGCACCTGTAGTTGTTGAGGAAGCGGCGGTTGCTGTTGCCGAAGTTGAAGAAGTTTCAACGCCGGTTGAAGAGGCACCAATTCCAGAAGCAGCCGCTCAAGAAGAAGAATAAGAATTTTAGTATCCCTATAAAAAAGCCCGAAAGCGAACTGCTTCCGGGCTTTTCTTTTTACCCTATTTTAAGATGCCAGGAATACCGATAGGTTTTATCAATTTCCTGATTTCATTCGCCATGTGCAATATTTGAATTGCGTTTTCAGATTCAATGATCTGCGTTTTTTTCAGAATAAAGTCCAAAAAATGTCGTGCATTTTGAGTGTCGAACTGCATGGTGTATTCAAAATACAAACCCAAGTCCTCAATTGGCATGCAATGCGTAAAGACAAATTTCTCCCGCCAGAGGTCAAAGTAGATGATGAAACGGGGTCTTGGGAAAATATCGTTGAAAATCGTGAGGAACAACGGAGACTCCAGCAAGCGCTCATTTTCAAACATCAAACTATTGGCTTCATACGCCGGATAGTAAAGCATCTGTGAGGAAATTCCTGAATCATAGAGTATTTTTCCTAAATGGATTAGCTTGGAAGAAAGCACTGTAACCGGCACATTCAGAGTAGAAAAGCTGCTGAACTGCATCCATTTTCCTGTTTTTAGGTCAAAAAATTGCAAATCCGCTGGCGTTCCAATGCGGAGTTTGTAATCGAACCGATTGAACCCTGGGACAAAATAACCTGGGTAATAAAATTGAAACCCAAGGTCAATTCCGAATTGCATTTCTTCTAACATCGTGTAAAGTCCAAGGCTAAACTGCGCATAGTCGGGGTCATAAACCCCTTTGATACTGGCCAAACTATTGTTTCCAAGGTCGAAATAACTGAAGGCAATCAGCTTGTCCCCGTCATAAATACAGACTTCAAAAGTGTCGAAAATGGTATGGTCTTTCCCATCCAAGATATTATCCCGGACAGTGGCAGAAAGCACCCCCTTGAAGCTAGATTTATATTTTTGGAAGAGCGCCTCCCGCTGTTCATCAATGACAGCATGACGCACCACACTGCGAAACCGTGAACGGTTCTGCCGCATGATTTTCTGCAAGCTTTTGCGGTAAACCAATCCCTCCAAGGGCAACCTTAACCAGACAGGTGAGAATAGACTATTGTTGAAAAACAGGAAGTGGCAAGTGAAAATACTCAGGCCCATTCGATACCAACCCCTTTCAAGGTAATCGTCGAGTTCTTCTCCAGTGACCGAATGCGGAAAATGTTTTTCAGTAAACATTAGAACAGTTGGCGGTTACAGCAACTCCGACTAATTTTGTCCGAGCCGCGCAACCGGAATGGGAGTGCAAAAAAGCGTTTTTTATGAAAAATCGAACCATCTTTTGCCTTATTTATTTATCCACATTCGCCGTTTTGTCCTTCGGGCAACAATCCAACCCAGTAGCATCACGTACTCCCGATGCCGTTCAGTTGCTTGAAATTCAACGGGGGGAATTGGAGTTTTTCAAGACAATCGTTTATCGCTACGAAGTGGCATGGGAAGAAACCGATCTGCAAAGTATGACCGACCTGCGGACCGGCTTGATGAAATTGATGGCAACAGCTGTCAAACAATTGGAAGAAAACTCAAATCCAACTAAATCAATAGTTGAACGGCTCAAGTTAGAAAAAGAATGTTTAAAGAAAGTGGCGGCAGCACCACTTTCCGAGTTTGACCCCGCTTTTGGAAAACAGGCTGAGCAAAACAAAACGGCTTTCAATGATTTTATTCGATTGTTGGAAGCTGATTTCAATGATAAAGTAAATGCGATCCGTGAATGATTCTGAATGGTTTTTTTTAAAAGCATAAGATAAAGCATCATCAAGAAACCGAGAATCTAACTTGTGTTTTTGTCCTATTCAACTAATCCCATATTTGGTTGAAAGGGACTGGCAATACATTAAAAAGAGGGATAGAGAGCACCTCTATTTCAAGCATTTGAGCAAAGCCTTTTAACGTGAAGTATGATGGCATTTAGCCTGTCATTATGATTGGATATTTCTCGATACAGTAAGATTTTTTCAAAATTTGAATTGAATGATATAAATGTGAAAACGCTTAATTTTTACATCAGAAAAGTGACCGATGGAAAAGAACCTTTCATAATTGAAGCATATGAGTTCTATAAAGATAGTTTAAAAAATGGCGTTTTATTGCCGGCAACCAGGTTTCAAGGTTTACTTGCAAGAACATAATGGCTACAGGCCAAAAATTGAACCTGGTTCGTCCCATTCGGAAATTATAGTCTTTTGAACAACTTCTTTTGCCTTCGGCTCAAGAAGTCGATAAACGCAAGGACGCAATGAATAATCAATAATCTTGGCGACCTTGCGTTTTGGCGACCTTGCGTTAAAGATGATTTTACCGAAGGCTAAAACATCAATTTTTTTTGCAATAAACTATAATGCAAATTGAGTTGGCGTATAAACAAATGGTTGGCCGCACCCATTGCAAAGACCGCATTGCTGAGAAACAGAGGCTGTTGGAAAAACTGACAACCTAATGATTGCCCAGCGTGTCTTTGTATGTTTTTACCGTTCTACAATAATAATTTGTAATAATGAAAATTAAAACAATACTGCTGTCCTGCCTGCTTTTTTCCGTGCTACATGACCAAGCACTTTGCCAACAAACCGCAGGAGCGACAAAGCCCGCCAAGTCCGCAGAAGTCTATTTTGACTTTGGAAAACATGAACTTCGGCCGGAAGCTGATACAGCCCTTGCGCAAATACTGGGCTTCACGATGGGTAAGGACAATTTTGCCATCAAAATAACGGCACATACTGATTCCATTGGTTCACTGGCAAATAATTTAGCGCTTTCTGAACGGCGGGCACAGTCCGTCAAGGATTTTTTGGTAAAAGGTGGCATGGCAGCCGAGCGCATCAGTTTCGCCTATTTTGGGGAGCAAAAGCCCGCCATGGCCAACGATTCGGAGGTAGGTCGGCAACGGAACCGAAGGGCCACGGTGGAGGTGCTGCTCATCAAGACACTGGTGACCATCGAAGGAGTGGTGACAGATGAAAAGACGGGGAAGCCACTCGTGGCCGATGTTATTTTCAGGACAAAAGATGGCAGCGATTCTGTCCGAACCGGTGAGGATGGCCGATTCAAAACGATGGTATTGCCCGGCACAGTGATCGGCATTGACGCCTTTGCCGAATGCCATTTTTCGAAGACAGAAATGGTGAAAGCCCTGCCTAAAACACCCCCTATTTACATCCCATTGAAGCCTGCTGAATCGGGTGCAATTTTAGATATTGACAACCTTTATTTTGTTGGAGACCAACCAATAATTTTGAAAACCTCGAAGCCTGAACTGCCGAAAATACTGCGTTTCATGCAGCAAAACCCAACGATGAAGATTGAAATCGCTGGCCATGTCAATCTACCAAATCGCCCCCCAGTTAATGAAACTGCATGGGAATACAAACTCTCACAGGAGCGGGCAAAAACCGTTTACAATTACCTCCTCGATAACGGCATTTCTGTGGAACGAATCAGCTGGAAGGGCTACGGCAACCACGAAATGCGCTTCCCCAATGCCACCACGGAAGCTGAACAAGCTTTGAACCGCCGAGTGGAAATGCGGGTGCTGGAAGGAGGATGTAAATGAAGAGAGGGAGAGAGAGGGAGCTGGGGAAATTTGACGGGCTTTTGGCAATTGGGGGGAATTGGTTCTTTTTTCAAATGGCGACGGCTATATTTGTAAAAAAAATTGAAAATGACTTTCAACTCAAGGCGATATTTTACTTGCTCCATATTTATGTTTTTGTCTGTTTTGGGTTTTTCACAAAAAACCAATTTTGGCATTTACGCTGGGCCGAGCTTTACCAAATTAAGATTGGAGCCAAGGTATGCGCTCCCAATTGACGTGAATATAGACCCTTACGATTTCAAAACTGGGGTAACCGCAGGTGCATATTTCACTTGGAATTTTGCGAATAATGTCGGTTTGAGGAGCGAACTCAATTATGACAGAAAAGGTGGCAAGTCTGGCCTGCCACTTTCCGATGGAAATGGCAATCCTCTCCCCGGCTATACTGTCAAGGATAATTTCGATTATTTTCAAATACCCTTGATGTTGCAACTTTCCGCTGGAGATGACTTTAAAATGCATATCCATATTGGTTATGCTTTTAGTTATTTGTTGCATAATACCACCAATTTCCCTGCTGAAATAAGGGTGATTACTAACACACAAACCATTATTTTAAAGATGCCAGAAAGTTATAAAAATATAGACCATTCTTTGGTGGCGGGCATTGGGGCCAGTTATTTACTGCCAAGCGGTATGCAATTGCAAGCGGCATTGCGGGCATATAATGGTAAGCTGAATATCAACAAAGGCGAATCAGCATTTGACGCTCGAAATTTGTCAATCGGATTGCTGTTGGGGGTTGGATTTTAGGAATCAAAAAGCCAATTACTCGGGATATTCCATACGTACATGGTAAATGCTGCGCAACATTTTACAAAAAACCTCCCGGCATTTTTCCAAATCCCCGAAAGTCAATTTCGAATCATTGAGTTGACCTAGCTCCAATTTCCCTTTGAAAATTTTATCCACCAATTTGTCAATATCTTCCCCTGTCGGATCTTTGAGTGAACGTGAAGTAGCCTCCACCGAATCCGCCAACATCAACAAGGCCTCTTCCTTTGATTTTGGCAATGGCCCTGGGTACCTGAACAAGTTTTTATCCACCTCAACGCCAGGGTTTTCAAGCACATAATTTTTATAAAAATACTCCACCTTGGTCGTACCGTGGTGCGTGGATATGAAACTACTGATGACGGATGGCAGGCCATTTTTCTTGGCCATTTTTTCACCTTCAGCAACATGGCCGATGATGATTTTAGCGCTTTCCAGACGGTCTAACCCATCGTGGGGGCTAGAACCTGTTTGGTTTTCAACAAAAAATTCAGCGTTTTTCATTTTACCAATATCATGGTAAAGTGCCCCAACCCGCACCAACAGTGGGTCGGCACCAACTTCATTGGCAGCGGCTTCCGCCAAGTTCCCTACTTGCAAGGAATGCTGGAAAGTACCTGGAGCTTTCATCGCCAACTCACGGAGTAACGGACGATTCATGTCTGAAAGTTCGACCAAGGAAATGGAAGAAGTGAAGCCGAAAACCTGCTCCGCCAAAGGAATCAACGGAAATGCAAGCAAAGTCAGAAACCCATTGAACGCCAACCAACCCAAAATCGGCCAATCAATCCCCTTGAAACTGCCCTCTTCAATCAGCGACATGCCCAAGTGCGACAGGGAATAGGCGAGCAATATCGCAACAACCGATTTGAAAAATTTGGTCCAATCCCTCGCATCTGCGACAGCTAAAACGGCCACTACCCCTGCCACTATCTGTGTAAACAAAAACTGGTGCCCCTCCGCCGTCAAGAAACCTGCAATCAATACGACGACAACATGGGTAAAAAATGCCAAGCGATAAGTGAAAAAATGACGCACTACGATTGGCACTACACAGTATGGAATCACATAAACGCTCAACACCTCAGTCTTTTCCACGAGGTAGGTCAGGTAGTTGAAACCCAACAACCAAATCATGACAAAAACCAAGGAATTCCAATTGGAAAGTATCTCTCTACGGTAAGTGTTGACATACATCATGAACGCCCCAAGGATGAGCCCAGTCAGCAACAGGTATCCAAGATAGACCGTAAATGCCGACTTTTTGGAGGATATGTCAGATTGGTATTTTGTCCGAAATGAAAGGAGTTTTTCATACACATCGTCCGTGACAAGGTTCCCTTTTTTTACAATTATATCCCCATGACTGACCAAGCCACGGGTAGGTGAAACAGCGCTCATTGCATCTTCGAGCATGGTTTGGGTCCGTTTTTCATCATAAGTAATATTGGGGGAAAGCGCAGTTTCCAAAAGTGGTAACAGCGAGGGAGGAAGACTTGGTTTTTCTTTTGAAAAAAGCACCCTCAATGCCGCTTCGGCTTGTTCGGGCAGGTAAAAACCTGAACGGGTTCGGTGGGAGAAACTATTACCCTGAACTAAATTTATTACAAAATTTTCATCCACAGAGGCGTGTTCAGGGGATAGGCTTAATATGCCTTTTGAATAAATTTTCACCAGAATTTCATGGCATGCTTTGCGTACAGTTTCCAGTTTGAGTCCCGGTGGATGGAAGGCGGTCGCATCAATCCACCAAGCACGTAGTGTCGCCTCAAAGTCTTTTATTTTCGCATTCGCCAAATCGTCATTTCTCCCATAGTATGGCCAGAACTCATTCATTATCAGCGACTTGTCCTTTTCTATTTCATCGTTAGATTTTTTGATGGCGAAGTCAAAAGGGGCGGATAAATCTTCGTAAGGCCAAGCCTGCCCTCTGTGAAACTCGTACTTGAATTTGACATTGTTCGGGTATAACAAACTAATGAGCAAAGCCACCGCCACCACTGTCCCAATGTTGACTAATTGCTTAAATCGCCTGTAAACTGTCTGAAATTTCTTGTTCATTCGCTGTTTAAATCCCCTTAAAATGAACCGTGAAGATACAGCCAATATTGGAGTCACATAGAAAACTGCAATTCTGATGAAATTACAGGTTTTTTAACCCAAATAATTCATTTCTTTGTTCACAAGAAACTTGAAAACATCAAAACATGCCTGCTCAAACCATTGACGAAGTTATCACAAAGCTGGAAAAAATCGTGACGGACACACAAAGTCGCAAAGACCCGTTGGGGATTTTTGCCGTGGTTTACCTTGGTGTTACCCGAACGGTGAAAGACGGAATTCTCTTGAAAGCTTTTGAAGATGGCCCTCGAATGGAACGACTTGACGTGATTTTTGCCAACCGTTTTATTTACGCCCATGATGCCTACCAGGCTTCTCAAAATTGCACCCAAGCTTGGCAAACGACCTTCAACGCTGCCAAACGTTTTGATTTACTGGTGCTCCAGCATCTGCTGATGGGTATGAATGCGCATATCAATCTTGACCTAGGAATAGCGGCAGCAGCGGCAGTGGAGCCAGCCGAATTGCCAAAATTAGAGGCTGATTTTAATAAAATCAATGAATTGCTGGTCGCAAAAATTGATGCGATGCAAGACCAACTCGGCAAGATTTCACCGCTGCTTTTCTTGGTGGATTGGTTCGGGAAACGGGACGATGAACGCTTTGCTGCGTTTAGCTTGGTAAAAGCCCGCAACAATGCCTGGAAGGCAGCCAACCGGCTCGCACAACTTTCGCCGATAGAAAGAGAAATAGATATCAAAGAACTGGATAATTATGTAGCGCTGTTGAATAAAGTCATATCCAGCCCAGGGGTTTTATTTGGGTTGGTTGTCCGATTTATCAAATGGTTTGAAGTTAAAGATATGGGAAAGGTGCTGGCATTATTGGCTTCTTAGGATTGGGTTAAAGAAAAACTAGGCATTTGCCTATGGCAATGCCCAGTTCTATTTTCGTTAAAAAAATTTTGAATTATTTCAAATCAAACTTGACTGGCAAAGTAAACATGACTCGAACGGGTGTCCCTCGCTGTTTGCCAGGGTTCCATTTCGGCATCAGGCTTACCACCCTTGCTGCCTCATCCCCGCAGCCTCCGCCAATATCCCTGACCACATTGATATTGGTTATACTACCATCCCTTTCAACAACGAACTGAACATAGACCATACCTTGTACCCCATTTTCACGGGCTATAACTGGGTAGGTGATTTTACTGTAAATAAATTCCAACAGTTTTGTTTCCGCACATTTTTGCCGTTCTGGTTTGTCCGTTATATCCTCACAACCCGTGAAAGTTGGCGCATCCTCCACGATTTTGAAAATTTCCCGTTCATTTTCGGCTGGTGGCGGTGGCGGCGGTGGCGGCGGTGCTGTTGGCGTTTCTTTTTTTATGATTACTGGTGCATCAATGGCCGTCTCTTCACTGATACTCTGGTCTTCAAATATTCGGGTTTCAATATTGGGCAAATCTGTTGCTATTATTTGCAATGACGGTGGTGGCGGAGGAGGAGGTGGAGGAGGTTCAGCTGTTCGTGGTGTTTCCATTTCAATAATATCCTCCATTGTTCCCAATAACTGTGATACGTCCACTTTTTTATCATATTGAGTCCAACTGAATGCAAAAATCATCATAAGAAGCGCCATCATAATGCCATAAATGCGAAGGGTGCCACTTATTTTAAAGACATCCAATTCAGGATATTTGGTCCTTGCTTCAGCGGGTGAGCTCCATTTCCAATTCCTGTATTTTTCCGTTAGATTTTGCCCTTCAACATTTCTGAAATGCGACCTTAAAATTAGGAGCAAAATTACCGAAATGGCAAGTATTGCTAACATGCCTAGTTCAATTGTCAAGGTGGAGGTTTCAAATGTCATGACAGGTAGTTTTAAGTTTAATAATATTGTCTCTTGCACCCCCAATATTTCTTCAATAAGCGCGTATTTGCCATGCTTTATATCAGTTATGAGACTGATTTTTGTCAAACAAAAAAGGCCACGATTTGCATCGTGGCCTCTTGTACAATTTTGAAAAAATTTATTTTGCAATCACAAAACGTCCAGTCTCATTCAAATTTGCTCCTGAGAGCCGATAAAAATAAACGCCATCTGGCAATTGACCGATATTAAATGCGAGGTCAAATTTTCCGGCGTCATATTGGTTGTTTGCAACAGTGCCCACAACTCTGCCTAAACCGTCGAGTAACTGAAGCTCCATTTTTGTAGGTTTTTCAATGAACAACTTGAAATGAGCGATTTCATTAACTGGGTTAGGTACAACTGTAACATGAACAGAACCAGTTATTGCCACAGAACGAATTGGACTTAATTTTTCGGCCCCATTTTCGTCCATTTGTCGTAAGCGGAAATAATAAACACCTGGTTTTAGGTCAGCTACTTCGAAATCGTATCTGTTCAATTCATTGGTGGTGCCATTGCCTGGCACAAATCCGACCGAATGAAATTCACCATTTTCTGTTTGTATTTCTACTCTGAAGCCTCGGTTGTTTGACTCGCTGGCGGTTGCCCAAAATAATATGGCATTTTGCTCGTCTGCCTTGGCTTCAAAACTCATTAACTCAACGGGAAGCGGAGAAAACGCACCACCTGAACAAACATAAACACTCGCATCGTCAATAAAGACATCCGAAGGGTTAAAAGAGTTATTAATACACTCAAACATGATGGTAGGTGAAGTGCCAATATAAGTGTTCATGTTTATTATTTGGCGTGTCCAATCATGTGAACCTGGGTCATTGCAAAAATTGAAGGTTTTCACTACAGCTCCATTTATTTTAACATTGAATACATCACCACCACAATCGGTCCGGTCGAATCGGTACCAAAATTCCAGGTTTGCAAAATGTGCATTGGATGGTATGGCAAATGATTGGGACATACGCGATGTTTCATTATTCGCATAGCCGAGCCAAGCCGAACCCGTTCCTCCATGTGCTACTCCCCAAGCACTATTAAATGGTGCAAGCCCTTGAGTAGATGTTGAAGTCCAACCAGTATTTGACTCCATCGTGCCACTGGTCAACTTCTCCGCACAAGTGGCATCGGATGGTGCAATTCGGAGGTCAGCGTTGGTAACGTCGAAGAATACGTTGTCTGAGCACTTAATTTTTATTCTGGCACTACTTGTGGCTGTATTTGGAAATGTGATGGATTGAGTTCCGTCGTTTGGCGTTGCTGTTACGAGATTGGAAAAAGTCAAACCACCATCCAATGAAAGCAGAATGTCAACATTTGCACAGTTGATTGGCGAGGCAATTGTTCCGGCAACGTTCCAGGTGACCGTTGTGGTGCCGCTAACGATTGCCGAAGTATTATGAGAGGTAATAGCAAAAGGGCTCCCAGTATTGACAACATGCAACAAAATAGCATCAGAACCAAAGCCTCCACCTACCATGCGATTGTCCCTTACCGTACATTTAAAGTTCAAATCACGGGCGACGGAAGGTAGTTTTTCACCAAGGCTGCTTGTGTTGTCCAGTATGTCGCTTAATGCAGGAAAATTCCGTTTTGCGCCCATGGTTGGTGAAAACGAACGGAATATTGGAGCAGTGGCACTTGATGCGCTGGGTGCTCCCTGAGCCCCAAGGTCCCATTGTTCCCAGGTGTAGGTAAGCTCATCGTTGTCAATGTCTGAACCACTGGCAGTCAACTCAAAAGGTGTATTTGTCGGGATATATTTTCCATCCATACTATTTGGGTCAGCATCCACAACAGGTGAATTGTTACCATTTAAAGTGGTTACTGGGCAAGTACTACCATTACCTGAAGTTACATAAGTGTTTATCTCTGTAAGGCTTACATTATGAAAATAGGCATTGCTTCTTCTTTGCAGATTCTGGGGAGAGCAAATTCCGGCATAGGCCATGATAGTCGAACCACTGCCAGGCTCAAAAGCTGTTCCTGCATACCAGTTTGAGGCGGAACACGAGCCAGTACTTCCATTAAAGGTATGATGGGCACTAAATTGATGGCCAATTTCATGAGCCACGAAATCAACGTCGAAAGCATCTGATTTTGGGTCAGCGCTGCCCGTCATTCCCCGTGCTTTTTTTGTGTTGTCACAAACTCCGCTTAACGTTGCGACTCCCCCACTACCTGTTGTTACAACGTGGCCTATATCATAGTTTGAGCTGCCAATTACTGCATCTATGTTTAATTGATTTTCTGCTAAAGTTGGTGGATTTGAATATGGGTCAGTCGTTGCATCCGTATAAATAATCAAATCATTATTTGAAATAAGCGTAAAGCTTATGGCAAGTTCAGTTTCATATATTCCCCGTACCCTGTTCAATGTAGTATTAATAGCGGCTAGTGCCAGGGGTTTTGTTCCACCGAAATAAGTTGTGTATTCGCCCGTTGCAGCCATTGCAATATCATAAGTGCGAAGGCTCATTGCTGCCCTAGAATTTGATGAAATAGGAATCATAAGCTCGGAAGGTGTGTATTCACTTATAGCATCACCATCTGCTTCGCAAACAAAATCGTTAGCTTTTTCATGGAAATAGTCTTCTCGATTATAACTTACATAAAAAGAATTATCATTCTTAAAATATGGGTCAATATACAGCACCTGGCCCGGCATGATAATCATCCCGTGGAATCCCTGTGGTGTCCAATCCAAATAGGCTGCCGCAGAGGGATTCGTGATGCCTTGCCCAGAAAATGTCCTTATTTCAGGATACCTTGCCGCCAAATCGGGATGCATCAAAGGTGCTTCAACAATATTGAATACTTCAATTGTCCCATCTGGCATCGGAAGCTCAATCCTCGTCGTTTCACCATCACCATTAAACCGCATTGGCACCCGCTCCAGATTGGAACGCATTGAATTCAAATCCAACGAAAAGCTCTTGTATTTTTCAGGAACAATCCAGCGTTCTTCTGAGCGGTTAACAAATGTAGATTCATCAACAAGTTGCCAAAGGCTGTTTTGTCCGGATACAGGTAGGATAATTGCAGATAGGAATGCTATCAGCACAAAGTGAGTGACTTTCATTGTCCAGTTCTTTTGAAAGGGAGTAGTTTTTGTTTATCAATCAATCTTAAAGCCGGGGAGATGCGACTTACATTTCAAGAATCGTGCAAAAAATGAAAATTACCATCAAACATTTCGCAATAATTGGAGTTCTTACCCTTTTCACCCAGGTTGGTGGTGGCTTGTGGTTGCTGTTTTTGCCATTTTATTTTTGGCTAAAAAAGAGATTTGAACAACAGTGGAAGGGCAGATTGATTGGGTTCGCCTCGTTTTCGGTTTTATATTTAGTTACAAGTGCATTTGTGCTGCCACCATTGGCAAAATGGCAATGTGGGAGAGTACCCCTGCCCGTTTTCGACCACCCAAATTTGAAACCACAAAATATCTTCTATTTTTGTTTTCTAAATCACCACTACGTTCGACCCGAAGTGAAGCAGGCTTGCGAAAAAGTGGCCGCCCAAATGGCCATTAATTTTCCTGGAACTAAGACGTTTTACTTCGATGCCAATTTCCCCTTTTTTGATGGTTATCCGCTAGAACCACATTTCACCCACCGAAATGGCACCACCGTGGATATGGCCTTGAATTGGATTGATTCCAATACCATTCAACCAATCAAAGGGTTTTATGGAATTAGCGCTAAACCTCGTCCGGGCGAAGTGGACATGGAAGAAAAATGCAACAATCGCTGGCGGAGCATCGAAATGCGGATTACCAGTCATTTTTACGAAGCAGAAAAATACAAGCTGGATGAGCCTCGAACAGCTGAATTAATTCGACTTTTCGCAAATGAAAAATCTGTTCGTAAAATCTTACTGGAACCACATTTGAAAACCAGACTTGGCCTAAGCAAGTTTGACAAAATCAGGTTTCAAGGCTGCAAAGCAGCTCGCCACGATGACCATTTTCATGCGATTTGGTGAAATTCAAAACCCAAAATCATAAACACCTGACCCTACTTCCATCAACACCACATACCCAGGTTCTTTTTTTCCAAATTTGAAATTCGTGTCCACAATTGGCAAATTATCCACTTTTAGCCTATCAACAATATCAGTCGGAATATAAACCGTAGCCGTAGTATTTGCAGGGATTTCGATATGCAAAAACGAAAATCCCGGCTCCGTTTTCCAACTGGAAACCAATTTTCCATAAGGTGTCAAAAGTTCAGCCGAAGCTTCGGTTATGCCAGCCCCGACATGCGGTTTTATCACAATTTTCTTGAAGCCGGGTGCGCTTTCCTCTGGATTCAACCCCGCTACCGAGCTGTACATCCAGTCACCGATTGCGCCGTAGGCGTAGTGATTAAAAGAGTTCATGCTCGCCTCTTCGAAGGTGCTGTCGGGTTTGATGCCGTCCCAACGCTCCCAAATCGTGGTGGCGCCCATCGTCACGGGGTAGAGCCACGACGGGTATTTTTCCCGAAGGAAAAGCTCGTAAGCCACACCGTCGTAGCCAAAACGGGTGAGCACATGGCAGAGATATGGTGTACCCAAAAAGCCTGTGGTTAAATGCGTTTCGTAGCTTCGGATATTGTCAACGAGGCGTTTGGCGGCTTGCTGGCGCAAATTTTCAGGAAGCATATCGAAATTCAAGGCCAACACGTAGGCGGTTTGCGTAGCTGAAACAAGCGCCCCGTTTGGGGTCACGTATTCTTGGTTAAAGGCTTTCTTAATCCGCTCCAACAGTGCCGTGTATTTGGCCACGTCCGCTTTGTTGCCCAAAACCTGTGCAGTATGGACCAATAATTGGGTGCTGTGCGCCCAAAAACACTGCTGGATAAACGGTTTGTAGGTTACTGCCGAATTACCGCCATTGTCATTGTTCTCAGAGTAAAAAAGCCAGTCGCCGAAAAGAAAACCTGTGTTCCAAAGGTCATCGCCCTCGCTTTCTTTCGTCATATAATCCACCCACGCTTTCATACTGGGGTATTGGTTTTCGAGCACCCGTTTGTCGCCGTATGCCACGTAAACATCCCAAGGCAGGATGGTCGCCACGTCGGCCCAACCTGCCGAGCCAAAGTCATTTTCACCCAGCACATTTGGCACGACAAATGGCACACTTCCATCTGCCCGCTGATCCAACGCCACATCTTTCAGCCATTTTACATAAAAACCGTGTACGTCCCGATTGAAGGTTGCGGTGCGGGCAAATGCTTGTGCATCACCTGTCCAACCGAGGCGTTCGTCACGCTGCGGGCAGTCCGTTGGCACATCCAAAAAATTGCCTTTTTGCCCCCACAGGATATTGTGCTGCAGTTGGTTGACGAGTGGGTTTGAACAAGTGAAACTGCCCGTTTCCAGCATGTCAGAATACATAGCAACCGCCGTAAAATTCACTTCTGAAAAATCTCCGGGAAAGTCCAGCACCTTCACATATCTAAATCCTTGGAAAGTAAAATGTGGCTCAAAAAACTCGAAAGCACCAGTACCGGCAAGCTTGTAGGTGCAGGTTTGCTTCGCAACACGAAGGTTTTCGGTGTAAAAATTCCCTTCCTTGTCCAGCACTTCGGCATGTTGCAAAATCACTTGACTGCCCGAAATCCCCAAGGCACGAACTTCCACCCAACCCACTAGGTTTTGACCAAAATCAATGACCCGTTCGCCTTTTGGTGTAGTAAAAATGCGTTGCGGGCTTATCCGCTCATGCTTTCGAATTGGCTCGTTGTAAGTTGCCACGATTTCAGCCTTTGGGGCTTCCACGACTTTCACTTTTTCCCAGTTTTTTGCTTTGAAATCTGTGGTACTCCAGCCCTGCTTCGCCAATCTGGCATCAATTGTTTCGCCATGATAAATCTCGGAATCCGTTATTTCTCCTGTCGAAAACCGCCACGAATCGTCCGACAAAACCAATTCGTGCGAGCCATCCTCATATTCTATGTCCAATTGAAAGAGCAGGGACAATTCCTTGCCGTAAGTTTCCCTCCGATTCCCCCATGCGAGGTAGCTGCGAAACCACCCGCTTCCCAACGTGACTCCAATGGCATTGTCCCCTGATTTGAGGAGGTTGGTTACATCGTAAGCTTGATATTGAATGCGCTTTTGGTAGGCCGTCCAGCCCGGTGTCAAATAGGCATCCCCTACCCTTTGGCCATTGATTTGAGCTTCGTAAAGTCCACGTGCGCTGAGGTAGGCAGTCGCCATTTTTATTCTTTTTTTTGAATAAAATTCCCTTCGGAAAATTGGTGACGGCCAGTGCAAGGTGTCTTCTTTTTGGCCTGTAGCAATCCAGGATGCCTTCCAATTTGCTGGCGACAAAAGGCCTATTTGCCAAAATGCGACCTCACTCCACAAGGACACCTGCCCGGCACTGTCCCAGACCCTAACCTGCCAGAAATACCGAGTACTTGGAATCAAATTTGGCCCGTTGAACGCTACCAAAACCGAGGCATCCGACTTGACCCGGCCACTTGACCATACGAGGTTTTTACCCCTTTTCAAATCACCCAACTCCTTGGCCACCTTGATTTCATAAGCAGTTTGCGAAACATTCCTGCGCCCAGCGGCATCCAACAACCAGCTAAAACGTGGCTTGGTCTCGTCCAACCCGATTGGGTTGGTGCGATTTTCTACCCTCGGGTTTTTGACAGAAAGCTGGGCAATGGATGCAAAAGCCAGCAGGCATAGGGCCAGTGTGGCAAGAAGTTGTTTTTTCATTTTGCAAAAATTTGGGGCAAGATAGCAGGGCAAGTGAAAATTGCGTCACAAAAAATTGCAAAATCATCAATGTAGAATCCGAATTGGCGCTACTCGACATCTACCATTACTGGTACGGTAGCGCAGCGTTTTTTACTTTTTTATAAAAAAAATTAGAGGAATATTTTGGATGAGTACATTTTACATGAAACTCCTATGATAAATTACGCCAAGTTTATGTCAAACCTCCAACCTCATGCATCCTGTCTATCGTTTCCGAAATGAAACTTCAATGAACTGACATTTAGCATCGTAAAATTGACTGGGCAGAACTATCTTTCCGGCTCAAAATAGCCTTAGAATCAAGGTTTTACGATGCTGCTGTTAAAATTTGCGTTACCAAATCCAACCTTATGACTTATTCCGCTTTTTTCAAAAACAAACTTTCTGCCTTACTTTTATTGGCATGCCTTGGTGGCCTATTTAGTAGTTTCACCATCTTGCCAAATGCCAATTTTCACGAAATGTTTGAGTTGTTTTATCCTCAAACAAGTGCTGGTGGCATTCCAATCAAAAATCATTTTTCACCATTGACAATGAACTTTAACTACGATGCCGCTTGGCGTGAAATTGACTCCCTCGAACAGCAGGGACTCCCAAAAACCGCCCTTGAAAAAACGGAGCTGCTGCTCTCGAACGCCCGCATGGAATCCAATGCCGCACAAACCGTGAAAGCATTGATTTACCGGGGCAAATACCAGAGCCAGCTCGAAGAAGAGGGCCTCGCCATGGCCATTAGCCGCTTGGAAGAGGAGGCAACCAAAGCGGAGTACCCCGTGAAACCCATCCTCCAATCCATGCTGGCGGAGATGTATGCCAATTACCTTGACCAAAACCTCTGGCGCTTCCAAAACCGCACGGAAACCGTGGATTTCAAGCCAGCAGATTTCAAAACTTGGAGCATCGCCCAACTTTCGGAGCGGTCTGCGACGCTGTACCGGGCCTCCCTCAACGATGCCCGACCCAAAACCACCGACCTCGGCGACTACAAAATCCTTTTGACCGAAGGCCGGAACGATGAGGGCCTCCGCCCTACCCTTTTTGATTTCTTGGCGCACCGAGCCATTGACTATTTCATGAACGAGCGCAGCTACCTCACGCAGCCTGCCTACCAATTTTACATTGACGATGCCAAGGCTTTTGCGCCAGCAGCAGAATTTGTGAACTGGAAAATCGAGACCAAAGATTCTGCTTCGCAAAAACTGCAGACCCTGCTTTTGCTGCAAGATTTGTTGCGTTTCCGGTCATCAGAAAAAATCAAGCAGTCGCCATCCCTGCTCGATGCAGACTTGAAGCGGCTCAGCTTTGTTTACAATAACAGCGTACTGGATACCAAAGACGCTGCCTACTTGGCCGCCCTCGAAAACCTGAAAAAGCAATATGATGGCAATCCGGGAGCTGCCGAAGTCATGTTCCAAATCGCCAGTTATTACAACAACAAAGCCAGCGAATACCAAGCCCCGCCGCTCGGCATGGAGGACAAAGACGAGCGCAAATGGTACTATAAAAAGGCCAACGAGCTTTGCTCAGAAGCCATGCGCAGCTATGCGGGCAGCTTCGGCGACAAGCAATGCGCCGTGCTGAAAGCCAGTATTGACGCACGTTCTTTGACTTTGACCCTGGAACAGGTGAACATCCCCGGCGAGCCATTTTTGGCAAAGATTGACTACAAAAACACCCCGACGGTACACCTGAAATTGATCCGTTTGGATGAAAAACGGCAGGGTGAACTAGAGAAAACCCGTTACGAAGAAAACGCCAATGACAAGATTTTGGCCTTTTTGAAAAACTGGCCCGCTGTGAAAACTTGGTCGGTCAATTTGCCAGATGATGGCGACTTCCGGCAACATGCCGTTGAGGTAATAATGGACGAACTGCCACTTGGCACCTATGCCGTCCTAATTGCTGACAATCAAGCATTTGAAGCAAAAAGCAACGCCGTTTCCTACGCCAACTCGCACGTTTCAAAGCTTGGACTTTGGCAGCGGCAGGGCGAAAATGGCTTGTCCAACGCTGTGGTTTTTGATCGGGAGAATGGCCAGCCTTTGAAGGGCGTGAGAGTGGAAGTCTTCGT
>JBGSWN010000075.1:0-5808 GCA_041752395.1 Saprospiraceae bacterium
GTTATTGAGATATTGGGGTATTGAGTTATTGGGGTATTTTGTGCGCTGATAATAAACCAATATCTCAATGACCCAATAACTCAATAACATGTCAAACATCAACCTCCTCCTCGACAAATACGGCGAAAGCCACCAAAACGCCATCAACAAGTTCATCCATTGGATTTGTGTACCCGCCATTATGTTCAGCCTGTTTGGGCTGCTATTCGCGATTCCGTTTTTAACGGAAAGAAGCCTCTTCACCAATTGGGCCACCTATGCTTTGGTACTGGCGCTGGTTTATTATATGCGCCTCTCAGTGCCTATGTTTATTGGCTTTGTGCTCATTGGGGGCAGCATGGTATATGGCGTAAATGCCATTTACGAAGCCACTTATGGTGATGCTAAAATGCTTGCTTTGATATCGTTTGTGATTTTTGCTGTAGCTTGGATTTTCCAATTTATCGGCCACAAAATCGAAGGGAAAAAGCCGTCATTCCTGGAAGATTTGCAGTTTTTGCTGATAGGCCCAGCATGGTTACTGCACTTCATTTACAAAAAGGTAGGCCTGAAATATTAGCAGCCAGCGACTGACAACTGCCATCCCGAGCAATCGGGACAAGACCTGTCGAACTACCAACTTTAACGAGTCGCTTTCACATCCGTTTCCCAGTATTCCGGGCGGCGCACCTCGCCCCGTTCGCCGATGTCCTCACCTTGGTAATTGCCAAAACAGTCGAGGATGTTGAGGAAAAGGTCTTCCCGCTTTGCAATATAATGGTGGAAAATTTGCAGCACTTCGTCCATCGAGGCGCATTTTTTTCCGCTTCGCAAATCAATCACCCATTTTCCCTTCATCGCTTTTGCGTTCTTCTCAATTGGTCGGTTCACCCGTGTTTTTGGCATCAAAAACAGGTCCAGCACACTGAAAAAAAAGTAGCCACCAAGCAGGTTATCCCGAACCACCATACCAGAATAAGGCCCAAAAGCCAAGATTTTTCGGGCAGCCAGGTCATCAATGATGAAGGTGTGTGGCTCCTGTTCGGCAGTGAGTTTCCAGTTGAACAGGTTGTATTGCTGGCGTTTTTCTTTGGCATCAAAATGAAAAGTCCAGGTTTCATCCAAACGGACACTGAAATCCAGCCGCTTGAACGAACTTGAATTGTCCTTGTACTCCAGCTTTTTCGACTGGAGGAAAGCCTTTATTTCCTGTTCAAAACTTTGCATTTTGTTTTCTCAACCAATTGCTACGTGATAAAAACAATATAACAATACAACAATCCAGCAATTACTTATGCCAGCTCAATCATCCGGCCATCTGGCAATAATTCCAGTTCTTTGGCCGTGCTTTTCTCCGCATCGTACTCATTCTCAGACCCCTCCGCCATGCCACTCACCATGTAAATGGTCATGTCTTCACTAATTTGAGCCACTGTCCGAACGATGCTGATACCATCCGAGACCGTTCCTGCAATCACCTGACGGTCAATGAGCTTGCCCGATTTATCAAAGGTAGCAAGCACATACTGATAATTAAGCAGGCCAGCTTTCCAGTACAAAATAGCATGGATGTTCTCCAACCCAGCGATTCGAAAACCAGGCACAAATTCCGTCATGTCATCCACGTCCGGTTCAAATTTGAGCAAAAAATCCTCAACAGCTTTGTGCGGCAACGGCTCATTTTCAACGCTGAAAACGGAGGCACTCTCCTCCGTGATGGAAATCGGAAGGCTTTCCTCTGGGAAAATATTTACAAACTGATTAAAAGTCATGCTGATTCGTAGTTTGTCATTTAACTGGTTATCAATCTGGGCAAAAGTAAGTTAGCGGTATTTAGGAAATCAGTTTGGGTGAAATATTCTTCGCCAAATTCTAAATGCACGGGTATTTTTGCGAAAATCCAATCCATGATTAGTCTCGAAATCCACCATAATTTTCCCCTTCAAAAATTGAACACATTCGGCATACAAGCCGTGGCCGAAGAACTTTACATCGTCCGAAGTGCCAAGGTTTTGCAGGAAATAATCCTGATGAACCGCACGCCACTGCATGTTCTCGGCGGTGGCAGCAACCTGCTTTTGACCCAAAACCTGCCTGGACTCACCATCAAAAACGAAATTGATGGCATCGAAATCATGTTGGAAAACGAACATGAGGTTTTGGTAAAAGTTGGGGGTGGGGTAGTGTGGCACGCATTCGTACTTTGGGCAGTGGAGCAAGGACTGGGGGGCATCGAAAATCTGTCGCTCATCCCCGGTACAGTCGGCGCCTCGCCGATTCAAAACATCGGAGCTTACGGCGTTGAACTGAAAGACGTTTTCCACTCGCTCGATGCCTACGATTTGAGCACGGGCGAGCCTTGCAGTTTTCACCGGGAAGAATGTCAGTTTGGCTATCGGGACAGTATTTTCAAGCGGGAATACAAGAGGAAGTTTTTCATTGTTAACGTAAATTTCCACCTTCAAAAACAACCCAAAACAAACACCGCCTACGGCGACATTCAACGAACTTTGGAAGAATGGAAAATTAAAAAAACGACCATTTCAGACGTCAGCAACGCCGTCATTCACATCCGTCAAAGCAAATTGCCTGACCCCGCTGTGATTGGAAATGCAGGCAGTTTTTTCAAAAACCCCGAATTGGAAGCTGCTGATTTTCTGCGTTTTGCCAATAAGTTTCCCCAAGCGCCCAATTACCCTCAAGCGGAGGGCACAGTAAAAATTCCCGCAGGTTGGCTCATTGAGCAGGCAGGCTGGAAAGGTCAGCGCTTTGGTGATGCGGGCTGCCACGCCAAGCAGGCGCTGGTTTTGGTAAATTACGGCGAGGCGAAGGGCGAGGAGATTTTGGCATTGGCTGAAAAAATTCAGGCGTCAGTGTTGGAGAAATTCGGTATTGCACTGACGCCTGAAGTGAATGTTTGGTGAGGAAAACTAGTCGATTTTTTCAAGGTGAAAAATCACCTCGTCACCCACCAAATCCCAGTTTCCACTGCCCAAATCCTTCATTTCAAAAGCATTTTTATCGCCCTCGTCTTCCCACAGATAGAACGTTCCGTTCTTTATTTCCCAGAAATTGCCCTCGCCCGAGCCGATTTGGATTTTGGATTTCTTGCCAAATTTCACGTGCCCGTCAGGATTGAATTCGGCCTTGAACCGCAACCCTTCCACGATTCCACGGCCCAAATCAATTCCCATTTTGCCGAGGCTTTCGCCTAATCCAGCCATTCCTTGTGCCAGTTCGCCCATGCCTTCCACGAAATTGCCAACGGCTTTCCCCAAGTGGTTTTCTTCTCCCATTTCGGACTCGATGTCTTCTTTTGCTTGCGCAATGTCTTCCTTGATTTCTTTTTTGGCTTCAGAAATATCCTTTGCCATGTCCTTTTTTACTTGCTCCATTTCCTGGTTTGCCGCAGGAGGCAAATGCAGCGTCACTTCGTATTTTCCGGCAAAATTCTTTTTGATGGTTTCATCGGATTGGCAGGATGCAAACAAGATTATCAACATCGCAACAGAAAGGTACTTCATCATAAGTTTTCAGATTTTGAAGGTGAAAGAATGGTGACAAGGTGGGCTTTCTTCGAAGAGCGCCATTTTTTAATCTGCAAATTCAAGCGAAAATTGGATGGAATGTCCTTTTTGCGTTTTAGTTAATTGCTGGAGGTGTAACCATAAGGCATTTTTTGCCAAATCAACTACCTTTGCTCCTCCTTAACAATTCAAACCAGCCGTTGTAAAACAAAATCCTCCCTCAAATCATTTTACAACTCAAAATCTGATATTAAATGAGTGCATCCCTAGAAGCGGCAATCAAAAGCCGCATCCTAATATTGGACGGTGCGATGGGCACCATGATTCAACGCTACAAACTGAGCGAATCCGACTACCGAGGCGAGCGTTTTGCCAATTGGCACACCGACGTGCAGGGCAACAACGACCTGCTTTCCATCACCCAGCCACAAATTATTGAGACCATCCACCGGGAATACCTGGAGGCAGGTGCTGACATTTTGGAGACCAATACTTTCAGCTCCACGTTCATCGCCATGGCCGACTACGACATGCAGGAGTTCGCCTATGAACTCAACCTAGCTGCTGCGCAAGTTGCCCGTCGTGCCATTGATGGTTTTGCTTCGCAAACACCTGATAGACAGCGGTTTGTGGCCGGTTCCTTCGGGCCGCTTAACAAGACGCTTTCCCTTTCACCAGACGTGAACGACCCCGGTTATCGGGCAGTCACTTTCGATGAATGTGTGGCCGCCTACTACGACCAGGCTCGTGGCCTGATGGATGGTGGTGTGGACATTTTTTTGGTGGAAACGATTTTCGATACGCTGAACGCAAAAGCGGCGCTTTTTGCCATTGACAAACTCTTCGATGAGCGAGGCGTCAAGCTGCCCATCATGATTTCCGGTACCATCACCGATGCCAGCGGCCGCACGCTTTCTGGCCAGACCGTCGAGGCATTTTGGATTTCCGTGAAACATGCCAAGCCGTTTTGCATCGGCCTCAATTGCGCCCTCGGCGCAAAAGAAATGCGGCCCCACTTGGAAGCACTTGCCGACATCGCCGATTGCTACGTCCACGCTTACCCGAACGCTGGCCTTCCCAACGAAATGGGCGAATACGACCAGACTCCGCATGAGATGTGCCATTTCATTGAGGATTTTGTGGAAAGCAATTTCGTGAACATCGTTGGCGGCTGCTGTGGTACGACACCCGACCACATCCGGCACATGGCCGAGCATGTGAAGGACTTGCAACCCCGCCAGATTTCACCCAAACCGCATTTTACGATGTACGCTGGGATGGAGCCGCTCATCGTTCGAGAAAACATGAATTTCATCAACGTAGGTGAACGGACGAACGTGACTGGCAGCCGCAAATTTGCGAAGCTGATAAAAGAAGGCAATTACCCTGAAGCGCTTTCTGTTGCGCAGCAACAAGTAGAAGGCGGCGCCCAAATCATTGACATCAACATGGACGAGGGCCTGCTCGACAGCGAAAAAGCAATGGTAACTTTCCTCAACCTCGTGATGGCCGAACCAGACATTGCGAAGCTGCCCATCATGATTGACAGCTCTAAATTCAGCGTTATCGAAGCTGGTCTGAAATGTGTGCAGGGCAAATGCGTAGTAAACTCCATTTCGATGAAAGAAGGCGAAGCGGAATTTATCCGGCAAGCCAAGCTGGTTCGGCGATATGGTGCTGCCGCTGTGGTCATGGCATTTGACGAGCAAGGTCAAGCGGATACAATTGAACGCAAGGTGGAAATTTGTGCAAGGGCCTACAAAATCCTCACGGAGCAAGTCGGCTTCCCACCCGAGGACATCATTTTTGACCCCAATATTTTTGCGGTCGCAACGGGCATCGAGGAGCACAACGACTACGCTAATTACTATATCGAGGCTTGCCGTCAAATCAAGCAGCGCTGTCCAGGTGTGAAAATCAGCGGCGGGGTTAGCAATCTTTCCTTCAGTTTTAGGGGAAATGACCGGGTGCGGGAGGCGATGCACTCTGCCTTTTTGTACCACGCCATTCAAGCAGGCATGGACATGGGCATCGTGAACGCTGGCATGATGGAGATTTATGAGCAAATACCGAAAGACCTGCTCGTTTTGGTGGAAGATGTGATTTTCAATCGAAGGCCAGATTCCACGGAGCGCCTGACCGAATATGCCGAAAAAATCAAAGGCGATAGTGGCGGGATGCAAATCCAAAAAGACCTTGAATGGCGCAATACGACCGTTGAAAAACGATTAGAACATGCACTGGTGAGAGGAATCACTGATTTCATTGAAGTAGATACGGAAGAGGCCCGCCAGAAATTCCC
>JBGSWN010000076.1:0-5152 GCA_041752395.1 Saprospiraceae bacterium
GCATCAAATCCGCCATTACAACCGCCGTTTGGGGTGAAAAGCGAAATACTATTGTCGGAGCAAGAAACAGGTGGGTCTTGCTCGAAGACTGGATATTTTTTTTGCTTGTAAATGGCGTCGCTCTTGTTCCCGCAGGCGTCAGTCACTTGGAAAAGATAAAAACTGGCGTTGATTGGAAGGCCGGATAATTGATTTGTATTGCTTGAGATTATGCTGTTATCTGGCGCAATATAAGTGAAAATGAATGGTGGAATGCCGTTGAGGACATTGCCCAAAGTAGCAGTACCTTCTGAAAAATTGCTGCAAATGGAAACTATTTTAGGTCTAAGAATTACCGGCTTGGTAATATTGGTACAGCCATCTCCGACCGTCAGTGACATCGCACAGCCCCATTCAGTTTGCGGGAATATGCCGTTGGTGTTGAAAAAACTCCCATTAGAATTGGAGAGCGTGTACAAATATGTACCATTGCCCCCCGTTACGTTCGTCACGTAAAGTTTACCATCCAACCCAACTTCAAATTCGAAATTCGAAATTGCATTTCCCGCAGTCTGGCAGGTTTCCACCGAAAAATTGCCGCAGGCATCCGTTACTTTTACCCAGTAGTTAATGCCACTCGTAATATTTGTAAAAACTGGACTGGAGGCTGGGATATTGGTTTGGTAAGGCCCTCCCAGGCCAATAGTCGAAATTGCGAAGCTCAAAGGAGAATTCCCTCCTGTGACCACGGCTTCTACAGAGCAGTTTCCGCAGACTAGTGATAAATCCGGGCTTTGGTAATTGCCACCAACCGTCACGGTTTCAGTTGCGGAAGCACCGCTGCCACCATCCGTGACAATTATGGTGTACTGACAGGGAGCCAGGTTGTTGAAAGTAGAATTTTGTTGAATCAACGGTTGTGCAAGGCAAGTGCTCGTGAGCTGATAATTGAGTGTCCCCGTACCACCAGATGCAGTGATTTGAATGCTCCCGTTGGAAGAGCAAGTGGCATTTGTTAATTGAAAGGTAAAACTGACTTGTGCATTGGTGAATAAAAATGCCAACAAAAACACCGCTATTGCTGCTAGTGACTTCAAATTCATGAGATGGTTGTGTCTGATGTTCCAAAAACGGTTGAGTGTAAATCTAATCTCTTAATGCGCCACAGTACCTGTTTTGTTTGCCAATCGGGAGATTAATAGACTGAAAAGGGAACCGTGTTGAGGGGGCAGGCTGAATTGGAAGGGTTCCGGTCGAACCACACCTACCAATTTTTTTGCCATTAACCGTAAAAAGGGGAAAAGAAGGGTATTTTTAATTCAACAAACTTTCAAATGCGCTCCATCGCTTGCTCTGGAAGCCAACCAAGTTCCCCATTTTCCAAGGAAACCTGCCACCAACCGTTCAGGTTTTCTAACTGTTGGAGCTTCATGCCTTCTTGTAGCGTCGTAATTTCCTGCGAGTTGTCCTCAGGTGCGGCCCTTAGAATGGCCGATTTTTGAATCAAGATGGCTTGCTGTGAATTTTTTTCAAAAAGAATACGGCTAAAAGCCAATGAAAAAGGCAAGAAACTTAAAGTGACCAGGGTGATGCCAGCAATCAGCCCCCATTTTTTTTGAGCCCTCGTTTTGCCGAGCAACCACAGCGCCAAGGCCCCAAAACCCGCCCACCAAAGCGCCATTCCCAGCACTCCCATGTTTGTGGCCGAGGTCGCTAATCTGGTACTTCCCCACCATTTTGCCAAAAAAAAGGAAGGAAGCGGCTCAATGTCCGAGGGGATTTTTGATCGTAAAAATTCCAAGTTTTGCATTGCACCTTCATGGTCAGGCGCCTGCACCAATGCCCGCTCAAAGTGCAGAATGGCCCGCCCTGAGCTGCCAGATTTGTACCAGGCATTGCCAAGGTTGTATTCCAAATCCGAGGACCGAAACCCAGATTCCAGTAATTGCTCGTAAATTTTAATGGCCTTTCCAAAGTCTTTTTCATGGTAGGCTTTGTTGCCTTCGGCAAAAATCCGTGCTTCATCGCTTGCCAAAAGGTTAGAAATCAAGCCTACTACAACCATTATCACCACTACTATTCGCTTCATAAAATTTGTTTTTCGAATTAAATACGCACAGCTACATCTCTCATCCGCTAACCCATTTTCTTTGGTAGAACTAAATAGAATGCTCCTCGTACAAGGCGCTTCGGTATTGACTATGAATTGCAAAATTCGTTTGAAAGCAACCAAATCAAAGTGTTTGGCCAAAAAAAGCGAAAAAAAGCCCAGATTTGCAGTCTTTTTCAAAAAAGCAATTTTTCAAAAAAGTTTCAAATCATGACAAACGGCAGTCCACTCATCGCTGGCATCCAGCAAATCGGCATCGGCAACCTCGATGTCCATGCCACTTGGCGCTGGTACCGGGAGCACCTTGGCTTCGATGTGCCAGTTTTTGAAGAAGCGGCCGAGGCCAAGCTCATGCTGCCCTACACGGGCGGAAAGCCTCGCAGCCGTCATGCCGTTTTGGCCTTGAACATGAAAGGCGGTGGTGGCCTCGAAATTTGGCAATACACCTGCCGTATTCCACAACCCGCTGATTTTCAACCACTTGTGGGTGACCTTGGCATTTATATCATGAAGATTAAGTCTGCTGACGTTCCAGCTACGCATTGTACTTTAATGAAAAAAGGCGTTGAAGTCATGGGGGAAATAACCCGAAACCCAGCAGGTGAGCAGCATTTTTTCTTGAATGACCCCTACGGCAATTTGATAGAAATCGTGGAGGGCAACAGTTGGTTTGCCGACAGCGACCGAACGATGGGTGGGGTGTTTGGATGTACAATTGGCGTCAGCGACATGGACAAATCGCTGGAATTTTATAGAAAGGTGCTCGGTTGCGACACGGTTGTTTTTGATGAAAACGACAAATTTGAAGACCTGGCGTGCCTGCCCGGTGGTGAGGCACCATTGCGTAGAGTTCTGCTGCGGCACAGCCAGCCAAGGCAAGGTGCGTTTTCAAAATTGCTTGGGGAAAGCGAAATTGAACTGATTGAAGTCAAAAGCCGCACGCCCCGCAAGATTTTCGAAGACCGCTACTGGGGCGACCTTGGGTACATCCACCTTTGCTTCGATATCTCGGGCATGGATGAAATGAAGGAGCGCTGCGAATCCAACGGCTATCCCTTCACCGTGGACAGCGACAACAGCTTCGACATGGGCGAGGCGGCAGGTCGTTTCAGCTACGTCGAGGATCCGGACGGCACGCTTATTGAGTTTGTGGAAACCCACAAAGTGCCAATCCTGAAAAAAATCGGCTGGTACCTCGACCTGCGCAAGCGCCAAGCTGACAAGCCCCTCCCGAATTGGATGGTGAAGGCGCTGGGGCTGAATCGGGTGAAATGAGACTTTAGACAATAGACCTTAGACAATAGATGGAGAAGGAGTATTTCCATTTTCTATTGACACTTGGTAATGTCTATGGTCTAAAGTCTCCTGTCTAAAGTCTTCAAAATGGAAGAAACCCTCGAACAAGGCCTTTTTGACGAAAACCGCCAACCAACAGGCGATTTCGAGTTTTACCGTGATTTTTTCAACGGGGAACAGGCCGAGGCGTTTGTTGATTTGCTCAAGGAAAACAAGGTTGTTTACAAATTGGAGAAAAGCCAAACACTGCTCGACGCCTCCATCACTGGGCATGGCCTCATGCCGTTTGCCATTCTGAAACTTCGGGCGTCGGATTTCGGTCGGGTCAACCAGTTGTTAGCTGAAAATGCCCGCAACGACCACCATTTTATCGCCAATCATTATTTCCAAGAATACAAGGCAGCCGAACTGTTGGACGTCTTGCAGAAGCCCGATGAATGGACGCCTGAAGATGTAGCTGTCGCTCGGCATCTACTTGATAAACAAGGTGTTAGCATCCCACAGGAGCAAGTTGAAAATTTCAAATTGCAGCGCATCGAAACGTTGAAAGCTGGCAAATCGGCTTCGCAAACTTGGTTAATAATTTATGTGCTATTCGTGATAGTTGGCGCATTCTTGTTGAGCCCGTTTTTCCTGATTGGTGGGGTAGGGATGGGCTGGTACTATTGGCAAGACAAAACCATTGACACCAACGGGAACAAATATTTTACTTTTGATGACACATCAAGAATGACTGGGCAGGTCATTTTTTACCTTGGCTGGGCTTTACTAGCCGCCAGTCTTTTTTTCTGGGCATATTTGCCGGGAAATATTCGCCTTTTTTAGAACACAAACCCAATTCCATTTCGTGAAAAGAATCAACGTCTGGTCCAGTCCCCGCAACATCAGCACGGCGTTCATGTACAGCTTTGCGCAGCGAACCGATACCACGGTGGTGGACGAGCCGCTCTACGCCCACTACCTCTCAAAAACAGACTCGGAAGCAGGTCATCCCGGCACGGAGGAGGTACTAATTGCGCAGCAAAACAATGGCGATGCAGTGGTGAGTGACGTGATTTTTGGCGAATATTCGACGCCAGTGGCGCTGTTCAAGCAGATGACGCACCACCTCATCCAACTTGATTGGGCCTTCCTGTTGCGGACGGAAAACGTGATGCTTATCCGCAATCCCCGTGAAATCATTGCCAGTTATGCCAAGGTTATTCCCAACCCGTCCATCCATGACATCGGCGTGGAGAAGCAGCTTGAAGTCTTTGATTTTTTGACAAAAAACAGTCGTCTGAACGCCGTGGTTGATGCCCGTGAATTGCTGCTGAACCCAGGGGGAGTGCTGGTACAACTTTGTGAAAAACTCGAAATTGATTTCGATGAAAAAATGCTGAAATGGCAGCCCGGCGCTCGCCCGGAGGACGGCGTTTGGGCAAAATTCTGGTACGACAATGTGCACCGTTCGAGTGGCTTTGCGCCTTTTCAGGAAAAAAACGTGACCTTGCCGCCGCAGTTGGAGGCGCTTGCGCAACGTTGCCAACCGTTTTACGAAAAACTCTACGAATCGGCACTGAAAGCTTAGAAACTGTTTTAAAACCCCTCAACGGCCATAAAACGCCATCTTTTGGCGACATACTGCGACAATTTTTGCAGCGATAGCGATGCTATCCCAGTAAAAATTCTCTTCGTCTGTCACTCAAAACCTGACATTTTCTGTCTCGTCAGAGGTTTTAAAACAGTTTCTTAGGTTTTGACGTAAAAACCAAAAGGAAAACCCAA
>JBGSWN010000077.1:0-60296 GCA_041752395.1 Saprospiraceae bacterium
CACATTGTTGTAGCAGTCATTTCAACAAAAGCACGACCGAAAGCTGCACAGCCGCCGATTTTGTTATTTTTACGCCCGTTTTCAAATTAGACTTTAGATTGGAGACATTAGAATTTAGATGAGGCCGGATGAATTTCAACAATTATGCGCTGGTTCACCTGGGCATTTTAATTATGCCTCGCCCCATCTAAAGTCTATCGTCTAAAGTCTAATTTCAATCAAAAGAATGGCCATCCGCTTTTTAAATAAACAGCCTGCCGTCCAGCAACTCTCCGATGAGGAACTGGTGAGCAAGTTTTCAGGAACGCAACAGCAAACGTACTTTGAGGAATTGTACCGCCGGTACATGCACCTGGCCTACGGCGTTTGCCTAAAGCTGATGAAAAACGATGATGAGGCCCGGGACGTCGTGTCCGATGTGTTCAAAATCCTGTTTCTAAAACTTCCCACAGCGGACGTAAAATCATTCAAGGCTTATCTGTACACGGTTTCCCGCAACGAGTGCATCGCCAAACTCCGTCAAAAGAAGTCGGAGATGGAGAAATTGGCGAAATACAACCATGTGGAAAATTCGCCAACCGACTTTATGGAAAGCGATGGCTTCGCCGCTCTTTTCAACGCTCACCCCACAATGGAACAGGAGGTGGAAAAGGCCGTTGCACAGTTGGGCGACGAACAAAAAACCTGCGTTCGCCTCTTTTTTTACGACGATAAGAGTTACCGAGAAATAGCTACTGAAACTGGATTTACAGAGAAACAGGTGAAAAGTTACCTGCAAAATGGTAAGCGGAACTTGCGGATTCTGCTGGAAAAAGAATTGAGAAAACACACAACATAAATTTCCAGATAATATAACTTGCTCCAATGGACGGAAATTTACAAAAACAAATCTTTAAGCCCACCGCATGTGTCAGCCAAGAGGAATTAAGGCAATACCTCTCCGGCGACATCAACAGGGAAGGGCTGAGGCGGGTGGAGGACCACCTGCTCGATTGTCCGCTCTGCTCCGACGCCGTTGACGGCTTCGAGGCTACGGGCGAACATGCTACCGACGACTTGGAAGACTTCGAATCTTTTCGAAGAAAACTTCCTGTGGAGTCAAGTGCGAAGGTCAGGCAACTGAACCCTAGCGGTTATTTGCGTCAGGCGATTGCCATTGCTGCCATGCTCGTTGTGGGCGCAGTGGCCTATTTCTCCTATTTTCAGGCCCCGACCGGCCCTCAGCTTTACGCTAAATATTATAATCCATACAAAAACGACATCCCGACCAGCCTTCGCAGGCCTGGGCTGTCGGAGGTGGATCCAAATTTTGCGCAAGCGCTCAATTCCTACTCCGACCGCAAGTTCGGCCAAGCCAATTTGCTGTTCGAGCGGGCCTTGCAGACCGAACCGGACAATGAAGCTGCGAAATTCTTTGCTGGGTTGTCGAACTTGGAGGCCAATGAAATGGAAAAAGCGAGTGCCTACCTTAGCACCGTCGCCAACGGAACAGGTGTTTACGCCAAAAAAGCGGCTTGGTACCTCATCCTCTGCGACTTGAAGTCAGGGAAAAAAGAAGAAGCCAAAGCACGGCTGGACCAGTTCATTGAGACTGGCAATATCATGGTCGTGGAGGCCAAATCTTTGCGGGAGAAACTGTAACCCATTTTACTAAAAAACGAAGAAAGGGCAAGTCGGCAGCGGCTTGCCCTTTCTTTTTTGGCTTTTTTTCACAAAAAACCGCTCCCAACAGAACTTTGTTTTGATTTGGTTGGTATAAATAAAGTTCCTTCGCAATAATTACTGTTTCCTAACCTGACCGCTTATGTTGGCCCGCACCTTATCCAATTACGTAGCTTCTTTTTCTGGTTTGTCACGTTCGGCATGGCTCATTTCATTGGCATCTTTTGTCAATAGGAGTGGCACGATGGTAATTCCCTTCCTATCGGTTTACCTTACTGCTAACCTAGGTTTTTCCTTGGAACAAGCAGGCATTGCTATGACCCTGTTTGGGCTTGGCTCACTCACAGGCTCCTACCTTGGCGGATATTTTTCTGATAAAATAGGGTACTACCGGGTTTTATTCTGGTCGCTTTTTCTTGGCGGGGTACTCTTCATTGTTTTTGGTTTTGTAAAAAGTTTGCACGGCATTTACATCATGATATATATTTTGAGCAGCGTTGGTGAGGCATTTCGACCAGCCACCATGTCTGCGCTGGCCGCCCACAGCAAGCCCGAAAACCGCACCCGTTCCTACTCGCTCATGCGGATGTCCATCAATCTTGGATTTACAATAGGGCCGGCCATTGGTGGTGTGCTTGCTGCCTGGAAGGGCTACCAGACATTATTTTGGGTGGATGGCATCACCTGCATGGCTTCTGCCGTTTTCTTTAGGGCTTTTCTAAAGCCTAAAAAAGTCACAGCGCAAGTCGAGCCGGAAGCAAAACCTGTGGAACACCAAGCGTTTAAATCACCCTACCACGATAGGCAGTACCTGATTTTCCTGTTTTTGACAGTGCTGGCAGCCACCGTTTTTTTGCAAATAATTTCTACGCTTCCTGTGTATTATAAGCAGGTCATGCACCTATCCGAGGGCACAATTGGTGGGTTGTTAGCACTGAACGGGCTGGTCGTTTTCCTGTTGGAAATGCCACTTGTATTCACACTAGAGCGGAAAATGAAGCGGATGAACTGCGTTGGGGCAGGTGTATTGATGTTTGGTTTTGGGTACATCGTACTCAATTCAGCTCCGCAAAGCATGGCCATCGCTGTGCTTGGGATGTTGGCACTTTCGGTTGGAGAGATTTTCAACATGCCCTTCGCCAACTCCTATGCGCTTAGTCGCACCACGGACGCCAACAGGGGCAAATACATGGGGATGTACGCCATGACCTATTCCCTGGCTCATATCTGTGGCCCGTTTTTTTCGATGAAAATCGCAGAAAATCATGGCTTCGATACGCTTTGGTATGTTTCCTCAGCGCTTTGCCTAGTAGCTTTTGGGGGTTTTATGCTGATGAAAAAGCGAAACCCTGAACCAGTGAAAAACGAACCGCTCCAGCAGGAAACGCTAATTGCAGTGCCCGCCGGGCAAACTTCTTGAAATGAGGAGAAGGTCAGGCCTGCGTTTTTGAAAAAAACGTACTTTTACCCGCTCGCAAATTTTACCCCGATTGCAGCAGATAAGCATGTCAAAAAACAATCAACATTCTTGTGTGGGCGTCATTGGCTCCGGCAGCTTTGGCACTGCGGTGTCAAACCTGCTCGCAGTCAATACGGATGTCCTGATATTTTCCCGAAGGAAAGATTTGGTAGAGGCAATTAACACCGAGCACCGGCACCCGGGATTTGGCATAGCCATGCCTGAGCGGATTCGAGCCACCTCCGACCTTCAGGAGGTGGCTGAAAATTGTACCCTAATTTTCCCGATTGTCACCTCAGAAGGCTTCCGCCCGATGATGCAGAGCTTGTCACCGCACCTACGACCTTACCATATTTTGATTCACGGCACCAAGGGTTTCGATATAAAAAACATGACCGAGGAAGAGCTTCGGCAAGGTAAAATCACCCGCAACAGCGTCCGAACCATGAGCGAAGTCATCCGAGAAGAGTCGGTAGTAATGCGAATTGGCTGTCTTTCCGGCCCGAACCTCGCATCAGAAATTATGGCTGGGCAGCCAACAGCTACGGTTATCGGCAGCAAATTCGACGAAGTGGTGAATGTGGGTAAAAAAGTCCTGAGCAGCCGTCATTTTCAGGTTTTTGGCAGCTATGAGATTATAGGTGCAGAATTGGCAGGTGCACTCAAAAACATCATTGCCATTGGCAGCGGCATCCTTGGTGGTCTTGGAATGGGCAAAAACATTCAGGCGTTGCTCATTAATCGAGGGCTGATTGAGATGATCTACTTCGGCAAAGCATTTGGCGCATCTCCAAAACCATTTGTAGGCACAGCTGGCATTGGCGACTTAATCTGCACAGCCACCAGTATGAGCAGCCGGAATTACACATTTGGCTATCGATTGGGGCAAGGTGAAAAACCAAGCGCTATCCTCAGCTCCATGCCCGAAATTGCCGAAGGCGTGCGCACCCTGAAAATTGCGAAGCACTTGGCAGACCACCTGAAACTCCACGTACCCATCACACAGATGCTGTACAAGGCCGTGCATGAAGATTATGACCTGAGCCAAGCCATTGAGTACTTGATGCGCTATCCGTATTACGTGGATGTCGATTTTATTTGATATTGACTCGGCAGTTCGCCGTGACGGGTGGGGCAAGGAGATTTTATCAAAAAGTCAGCATTCCTTGCGTTTTGGGCAAAAAAAAAGTCGTGTCCTTTGACACGACTTTTAAAGAATAATCCCATGAACATATCCAAAAACGAAATCTTTTTCAGGATTTAGAGCTAAAATTTGCTCGTATTAAAATCCTGAGGTATTTTTGCATCAGCCTAAAATTCTTGAAAGAGAAGAAAGATTTTTTATCCTATTTTTTTAGCGAATTCTGCATTAGAGTTAGTATCCCATGAACAATTTAATCAGGCCAGCTACTTTTAGTCGGCCTCTTTTTTTTTAGGCTGATGCTTATCTTTAGTCTGGGTATAATCTTGTTGAGAAAAAGAGTAACCCCCTCAGTTGTTCGAGGGGGTTTACTACCAACAAATTATAATCCCATGAACATAATCAATTGATGTCAACGTGTTTTGAAAACTGGGTTTGAAAAAACAGCCCGTCCCGACAAAAATTATCGGGACTGGCTATCAACAAATTATAATCCCATGAACATTTTCAAAACTGTTGGCCGGTTCGTTAACCAGCTTTTTGCACTCATCCTCATTATCAATCTCCACTGTTTTCCGTCCGCCTCTTTGTTATTCATTAATCACGATACAAATGTGCGACATGAAATCCCTAGCGCCAAGGACATTTTTAAGCCTTTGTGAGGGAAATATTTATTCACATAACGACTATTCGTATTTCTTATTTTATTGATAACCAGTTTATTAGTTTTTTTAAACATGAATAATTTCAAATTAATTGTGAAAACATTAGTTCTTAAAAATGGCTTTTGTGAAATTATTTTTTGATTTTTTTTCTTCAAAACCATGAAAAAAAGTTCTGGCGAGAATAAATAGCCCGATTCCGAGCTTGAAATAGGCGCAAAAAAAATCGCCGAGTACGTCTTAAACGTTCCCGGCGATCTGTTTCGTCTTTAGTTTCGTGTTGGAAGAAAACTAAGCCCTCACCAACATCTCCTCCACATAACGGTATCGTCTCTTAATTTGATCTTTCAATTCCCTTCTTGCAAAGAATATCCGGCTCTTAATGGTTCCAAGCGGCAATTTGAAATGGTCGGCAATTTCTTGGTACTTGAAACCTTGGTAATGCATCAAGAAAGGCGCTTTGATGCTATCGTCCAGTTTCTCAATCAAATCCTTCAACTCCTTAATCAATATGGTAGCATCGCCGCCGTTCTCCTCCTGCCTACTGCCTGAATTCAGATAGTACAAATTGTCAGTGGAGTCCATAATAGTATTGGCTTTTACCTTCTTGCGGTAATTATTGATGAAAATGTTCTTCATTATCGTGAAGGACCAAGCCTTAAAATTAGTGTCGGGCATAAACTTTTCCCTGTTCGACATGGCCCGGAATGCCGTCTCTTGGTACAAATCCTTGGCGTCATCTTTATTCTGAGTCAGGTTGTAGGCAAAAGCATTGAGTATCGGGGAAAGCTCGAAAAACCTGTTATTAAACTCGAATGTTGACATGATATTCACTTTTAAGTTTAGCTGATTTTGATTTCGTCACAAAGATAATATTATAGTTCAACATCTTCAACAAAAATCTTCAACAAAAACAAAACTGTGTGATATTTTTTTCAAAATTTATTAAAAAATATTCACAATGTCTTATTATTCAGTGTTTTATAAAAATATTCTTAATTTTTTAATTTTCAATAATTTTTGAAACTTAGATGCGCTTCTTCATTGTACCGTTCCATCCAGCCTAGACCTCAGTTATATGGTTGCAAAGAAGGTGGGGAATGTAGTAGCCAAATCGTTATTACCCTGAAAGCATCCCGAAGCCAAATCTATTTGCAGACGAATACAAACTGTGAAGTTGATTTATCTTACTTTTGTATTGATTTGGAATTACTTGATAACCGAATTGCGTGTTTCCGGGATACTTTGCCCAGTTCGAGCAAATCCTTGAACCACAATTCAAAATACTATGTCATGGCAAATTTGAATATGACGGAATTGCTCATCATTTTGGGCGTTGTGTTGCTGTTGTTTGGAGGCAAAAAAATTCCTGAGCTGATGCGGGGCGTTGGAAAGGGCATTCGTGAGTTTAACAACGCAAAAAACTCCGTAGAAGAGGAGTTGAAGGAAGGAATGCGTGAGTACGACAAGCGGAAGATTGAAGAGAAAAGAGCCGCTGAGTAACGAAAGTTGGCAGTTCGCCAGTTGGCAGTTCGCAGTCGCAGGCATAAAGCACATGCTTGACTGCAAACTGCCAACTGGCGAACTGCCGAACTCCTTATTTGTCCTGCTTCGCAAAAACTTTCTTGAGCAAGTCGGAAGTCCTTGAAGCGATATTGGTTCGAATATCCAATTCCTCCTTCTCTACCATTGAAAAAAGGCCGTTTAGCGCCTGTTTCGTCACATAGTCGTCCAAATCTGGATTGGCTTTATCTCCAAACGGTAATTTATTGTAGGCATTCACCGCATCGCCCCAGTATTTGCGGGCATCAAATTTATCGAGCGACTGCACGATGACTGGATTGAATTCCTGGTAAAGTTGGTCGGAGGTGGTTCTGTTCAAGAATGTGGTAGCTGCATTTTTATCGCCCATCAAGATGTTCATCGCATCCGAAAACGTCATTTGCCGGATGGCACTCACAAAAATCGGTTTAGCTCTCTTCGCTGCATCTTCCGCACCTCGGTTGATTTTTTCCAAAATCTGCTCTTCAACATTGGTAAAACCTGGCACGTTCCGCAATTTGTTGGCAACCTTTTGAGCTTCGGGCGGGAGCAGTATTTTGTAGGCACTTTTATAGAATCCGTCTTTCCTCGACAAAGTTTCAGAACCCTTCCCGATGCCAATTTCTAGCGCTTCCTTCAAGCCCGAGGACACTTCCGAAGAGGTAAGTTCTGAACTGCCAAGCGCATCCAAGGTGCGCTGGAGGGCGGCAGGGTCGCAAGAAACCAGTTGGAAACAAAACACTACGAGCAAAACTTTCTTAATCATCATTTTTATTTTGAGTGAAAAAATCAATCACTTCATTTGAACGGATAAGCCAACGTGAAGTAACTTATTGAAACGTTATTTTTAGAAAACCACCGTCTTATTTCACATAAAACTCCAAGCAGTCCTTGCAAAGACAACGGTCACCATACGTGCCTTTAAGCTGCTCAAGCGTTTTTTGAAAAAGCTGCGTTTCCATGCACCAACATGATTTGTCGCCATAACAAAGCAAGGGTTTGTCGCAGCGGGCGCATTTTTTGGTGTACTCGCCATTCACCTCCACAAACGCCGCATCTACCCTACCCCCCAGCGGTGGGTTCAGTTTTTTCACCCGAACGTTCAATTCCTTGATGTTTCGAAATTGGTGCTTCAGGTCGAGCGCAATGCGATTGGCCACGGCTTCCAGCAGCTTGGCATTCTTCCGCATAGCTGCTTCGCAAATCAGATAAACCGTCTCGTAATTGATGGTTTGGTAAAGGTCATCGTCAATAGCCGCCTTGGTAAAAACTGTGTCAATATGGACATCCACCACATATTCGTTACCGATAATCTGCTCCTCTTCGTAAAACCCGTGGTAAGCATGAAAACGCATCCCCTCTAGTGCAATCAGTGCCATTTTGACTTAAGTTTTTGTTGGACAATAGAAAATCTATGTAAAATTAGGAAAAGTTTGCAACCAGCCTTTTCAGATATGGTTTGACTTACTGGCAAGTCTGCTGCCCTTTGCGTAATTTTGCGCCGAAAATTAAAAAGTACCTAACCAGCACCGGAAAATTGTGAAACAAAGGAAATCCATGCAGTTTTTCAATCCCCGGCTTTTTATACCTTAATATATATGCACAACGAGAGCAACGGCATCGCCACATTTGCCAAAAAAGCAAAAGAAGACCGCTACCAGTACCACGACTACTACGGCGTGGACGAACTCCTCAGCGAAGAACACCTGCTGGCCCGGGAGGCCGTGCGGGCCTGGGTCAAAGCCGAGGTTTCCCCCATCATCGAAGAGTACGCCGACAAAGCCGAGTGCCCGCACCATTTATTTAAAGGGTTGGCGGAGATTGGCGCCTTTGGCCCAAGCCTACCCGCTGAATATGGTTGTGGCGGCATGGACGAAATTGCCTACGGCATCATTATGCAGGAATTGGAGCGGGGCGATTCAGGAGTCCGTTCCATGGCAAGCGTGCAGGGCTCGCTCGTGATGTATCCCATTTACAAATACGGCTCGGAAGAGCAGCGCCGCCACTACTTGCCCAAATTGGCCAGCGGCGAATATATTGGCTGCTTCGGCCTGACGGAACCCGATGCAGGTTCTAACCCCGCAGGCATGCTTACCAATATCAAGGAAGACGGCGACCACTACATCCTCAACGGTGCGAAAATGTGGATCACCAACTCCCCAGTGGCGGATATTGCCGTGGTGTGGGCGAGGGACGAGCAGGGTGTTATCCGGGGTTTGATAGTTGAAAAAGGGATGGAAGGTTTTTCTGCTCCCGAAATCCACGGCAAATGGTCACTGCGTGCCTCCATCACCGGTGAGTTGATATTCGAAGATGTTCGAGTTCCGAAGAAAAACGTGTTGCCCAATGTGCAAGGCATGAAAGGCCCACTCGGCTGCTTGTCAAAAGCACGCTACGGCATTGCTTGGGGCGTCATCGGTGCAGCGCTCGATTGCTACGACACGGCTTTGCGCTACTCACAGGAGCGCATCCAGTTCGACCGACCGATTGGTGGCTTTCAGCTCACGCAAAAGAAATTGGCGGAAATGATCACCGAAATCACCAAGGCACAGTTATTGGCTTGGCGATTGGGCACTTTGGCAAATGCTGGCAAAGCAACGCCCGCCCAAGTATCCATGGCCAAGCGAAACAACGTCATGATGGCCTTGACCGTGGCACGGGAATCCCGCCAGATTTTGGGCGGTATGGGCATCACGAACGAGTACCCCATCATGCGCCACATGATGAACCTCGAAACAGTGCTGACCTACGAAGGCACCCACGACATCCACCTGCTCATCACAGGCATGGACATCACGGGCTTGAACGCTTTTAAATAAGTGCTTTTGGGTTAGCCAATCTGGATGGATCGGCCAACCAAAAACACAAACTATCTGAACATTTTATTGGTTTTCAACCTTTTAGAAGCAGCTTTTGTATGAAAAAACTGTTTTTAAAACAATCCTAACAATAACTGCAAACTAATCCAACTAGAGGTACGTTAGAGAATTTTGAATTTTTGCAAAAAAATAAACGAACAATGAGCCGTTCGATTTTACTAGTTTTCTTTCCTATTATTTTCCTTTCTATTGGTCTTTTCGCCCAAGAGGAACCCATAAGGTTAATAAACCCGTCGTTTGAAGGTATACCCGGAGAAGGCGGCAACGGCAATCGGCTGCCAGACGGTTGGTACGATTGCGGTTTCCCCGGCGAAACCCCGCCCGACGTACACCCCAAAGATGGACCAGGTGCTTTTCAAGTTACGAAAGAGCCTTTTAACGGCAAGACTTACTTAGGGCTGGTTGTTCGGGAAAACGACACTTGGGAAATGGTTTCCCAACGGTTGAGCGGCCCGCTCCTAGCCGGTAAATGTTACGAATTCAGCATGTCGCTGACCCGTTCCGAAGTTTATATGAGTGCAAGCAGGGTGAGCAATATCGAAGTAAACTATGCCGCACCAGTTAAATTGCGCATCTGGGGTGGCTCCAGTTATTGTTCCAGGACTGAGCTACTGGCCGAAAGTTCACTTGTGGTAAATACCCGTTGGCTAGCCTATAATTTCCGCTTTGAACCAAAACAGGCCCATACCTACATCATTTTCGAGGCTTTTTATAAAACGCCAACACCCTTTCCTTACAATGGCAACTTGTTGATAGACAATGCTTCTGATATTACGCCTGTACCTTGTTCAGCCATCAAGCCTGATATCCCTGTGATACCAGAGACACCACCAATAGTTGCTGGACCTAGAAACCCTACTAGAGTTAGTGACACAGATTCTCCAGTTGTCAAAAAGACACCAGTTATCCTAAAAGAACTTGAAAACCCAGCCAAATTGATTAAGGGCCAGACCATCCGGATGGACCAACTCTACTTCCCTGCGGACAGTGCTACCATCACAAAAAGTTCTGTCCCTGTGCTAAATGAAGTCTATGACTTCCTCCAATCCAACCCGAAAGTAGCGGTGGAAATTGGCGGGCACACCAACGGGACGCCCTCCCATGAGTATTGCGATAAACTTTCAACGGAGCGGGCAAAAGCAATCGTTGACTACCTCGTCTCAAAGGGAATTGCTCGAAAACGATTGGAATACAAGGGTTATGGTAAACGAAACCCCGTGGATACCAACAAAACGGCAGTTGGACGAAAGAAAAACCAGCGGGTGGAAATAAAAATCCTAAGCGTTACGGGCTAAAAAAAGGGGATTGAGCAGTTGCTCAATCCCCTTTTCCAATTACAGCTTGCCACATTTTTCTCTTAGCCAAGCTTTTTCTTCTTCTTTTAAATAAGGTGAAATCTTTTCAAAACATGCTTCATGATAGGCGTTCAGCCAGTGCCGCTCGGCCTCGGCGAGCATATTTGCATTCACCAAATTTAAGTCTATCGGAAACAAGGTCAGGGTTTCAAAACGGTAAAATTTCCCAAACTCATTCTCTGCATCTTCCACGCAAAGCACCAAGTTTTCGGTGCGGATGCCATATTGCCCTGCCCGGTAAATACCCGGCTCATTGGACGTGACAGTTCCCGGCTCAACCGCTTTCGCCGTTCTTGGCGAGTTGGCGATTGGTGAGAAACTGTGCGGCCCTTCGTGAACATTCAGAAAGAAGCCGACGCCATGACCGACGCCATGACCAAAGTTCACCGCATTTTGCCAAATGGGCGATCGGGCGAGCGTATCAAGTTGCACCCCGTTGGTTCCTTTCGGAAAGCGGGCCATCGAAAGGTTCAAAACGCCTTTTAGCACCAGCGTGAAATCCGTCTTTTGCGCCTCCGTTGGCGTGGAAAGTGCAATCGTTCTTGTAATGTCCGTCGTGCCATCGGCATATTGACCACCCGAATCGAGCAGCAAAATCCCTTTCTTTTCAATGTTGGCGCAAGCGCCATGCTCCGGGTGGTAGTGGACAATCGCCCCATTCCCATTGTAGCCGACGATAGCGCTGAAGCTGTCGCCAAAATAATTCTCCAACTCGCTACGGAATGCGGTCAGGCGCTCGGCTACTTCTGCCTCAGGCACGGAGCGCTCTTCCAGGGTCTGCTCCAGCCAGCGGAAAATCCGCACCAGCGCAGCACCGTCACGGGCCATCGTTTTTTTCAAATGGGCGATTTCCGTCGCATTTTTTATCGCCTTCAGTTCGGTCACGATGCTGTCTCCTTCGAGGACGCTGTTCGGTGCGATGGCGTTGAAAACTTGGTTGTTGGTAATGCTTAAGTCAAGCAGCATCGTCTCCTTTTCGCCTATTTTTTTCAAGAACTCCTCCAGCGAATCATAGGGTTTTACTACAATTCCGTCCTCGTTCAGGGCCAGTTTTAGCTCATCAGACAGTTTTGCCGTTTCGATGAAAAGCCAAGCAGCCTCCTTGCCGACCATTGCGTAAGCATAAAAAACCGGGTTGCATTCTACATCACGCCCCCGCAGGTTGAACAACCATGCGATGTCGTCCAATGACGAGACGAGGTGAAAATCCGCAGCAGCCATTTTTTCCCGAACCTTGGCCAATTTTTCTTGGCGAGTCGCTCCCGCAAATTTTACCTCATGCTCAAAAACGGGACTTTGTGGCAACGGTGGTCGGTCGTTCCAGATTTTTTCAATCAAATCAATGCCCGTTTCAAGTTCGATCTTTTTATCGTGAAAAAGCTTTGCCATGCGCCTAATCTGCCCCACGGAAAAAAGCCGACCGTCTAGCCCCACCTTGCTGCCCGCAGGTAGGTACTCCTTCATCCAACCCAAATGCTCGGGTGTGTGAGGGACGCCCAATTTATGCAAGGTAATTCCGCTCCCTTCTAGTTGGGATTCCGCTTGGATGAAATAGCGGCTATCCGTCCACAGCCCAGCATGGTCGTCAGTCACCACTACTGTTCCCGCCGACCCAGTAAAACCAGAAATCCCCACCCTCGATTTCCAATGGTCTGCCACGTACTCGCCCTGGTGGGGATCAGCGGATGGGATGACGTAGGCAGCGAGGCCCAATTCTTTCATGGCCGCTCGCAGGTTTTGCAGTTTGTCTTGAGTTGTCATTTTTGAATATTTTGTTGCTGCGCAAAACTCGCTTTGCAATTTGAATGCGCCAAAAAAATAAGCGGCTTTCGGCACAATTGCCAAAAGCCGCTCTATTTCATAGGGCAATATTTGCCCAATATTTAACCATTCATCGAAGCCAAGAACTCCTCGTTGCTGCGAGTATTCTGCATGTGCTTCAAGAGGAACTCCATCGCCTCCTCCGGCTTCATATCCGATAAGTGCTTGCGCAAGATGAACAAACGCTGGAGCGTATCCCGGTCGAAAAGCAGGTCATCACGGCGAGTGCTCGACTTGGTAAGGTCAACCGCAGGCCAGAGTCGGCGGTTGGCAAGGTTACGGTCAAGTTGCAATTCCATGTTACCAGTTCCTTTGAATTCCTCAAAGATGACGCCGTCCATTTTGGAGCCCGTATCAATAAGTGCCGTGGCGAGGATGGTCATCGAACCGCCGCCCTCAATATTTCTGGCTGCGCCAAAGAACTTTTTCGGTTTGTGCAAAGCGTTTGCTTCCACACCACCGGAGAGTACCTTGCCACTGGCAGGTGCCACCGTATTGTAGGCACGGGCAAGTCGGGTGATGGAGTCGAGCAGGATGACCACATCGTGGCCGCACTCAACGAGGCGCTTTGCTTTTTCCAAAACAATACCCGCTACCCGAACGTGGTTTTCGGCTGGTTCATCGAAAGTGGAAGCGACTACCTCCGCATTTACACTACGCTTGAAATCCGTCACCTCCTCTGGGCGCTCATCCACGAGGAGTACAATGATGTAGCTCTCTGGGTGGTTTTTTGCGATGGAATTGGCGATGTCCTTCAAGAGGAAAGTCTTACCCGTCTTTGGCTGCGCAACGATGAGTCCACGCTGGCCCTTTCCAATTGGGGTGAACATATCAACGGTCCGAGTGCTGTAATCCCTTCCCGTTGGGGAAACACACAGGTTGTATTTTTCTTCGGGAAAAAGCGGCGTCAGGTAGTCGAAAGGCACCCGATCACGGATGTCCTTTGGGTCGAGTCCGTTGATTTTCGAAACACGCAACAGGGCGAAGTATTTTTCCCCTTCCTTCGGTGGGCGAATGGCGCCTTTCACGGTGTCACCTGTGCGCAGGCCAAACAACTTGATTTGCGAAGGAGAAACATAAATATCGTCGGGAGAAGTGAGGTAGTTGTAATCGGCAGAGCGGAGGAAACCGTAGCCATCGGGCATCATTTCCAGAATTCCTTCGCCTTCGATAATACCATCCAACTCGATGTCGAAACGCTCGCCACGCCCCTCATAGACAGGCTCATCATCCACAAACGGTGCGTCAACAATGATTTCAGTATTGGGAACAGCGCCACCACTTGATGGCCTGTTGGGCATCTCCAAATCATCGTCCAATTCGATATCTTCGTAATCCTCGTCATCATCGACGGGGTCGATTCGGGTTGGCGCTTTCGCCGGTGGAGGTGGTGGTTGGGTATTGAATCGGCTATCGCGGCTGCGATAATCGTTTGAAACCATTCTATCCCTAGGCTCCCGATCACGCATGTCACGGTCGCGGCTGTCTCGACTGTCGCCACGGGAAGCGGGGCGCTCATTGCGCACATCCCTGTCTCCACGATCTCGTGAATCACGGTCGCCACCACGAACACCAGCGTCACGGTCACCACCACGAACACCAGCGTCACGTACGATGCGCTCACGGCGTTGGCCGTTGTCATCGTTATCGGCTTCACGTTGTTGCCCCGTAAAACCAGGCGAAGTGCGACGAACGACGGGACGCGGCGCTTCTGGGGTGTTTTCTACAGCGGCAGCTGGAGGTGGGGTCGCCGTGGCGCTTGCTTTCCCGGAAATAGCCTGCTGATCAAGAATCTTGTGGATAAGTTCTTGCTTGGCCAAACGACGGAAGCCACTTATTTCGAGGCGCTCGGCAACTTCCCGAAGTTCAGGAACGAGCATGTCGTTTAATTGCAAAATGTCGTACATAATTTAATATAGAGTTTAATAGGAAGGACAAAACCCATAGCTATCTAAGTTCCAAAGGCGAGGCTTGGTGGTTTTGTTGCTCACTTAAAAAATGCTTCACATTGAATAAATGTCACATGATAGTGTGTTCGTTTCGTCAATGTATTTTTGAAAAATGAAAGGTTTGAAAAAAGATTACGGTAAAAATCAGTTCAGGTTCTTGAAACTTGCTAAACCCACAGTATTGAAGGTGGATTCCAAATGAAAGGAATTGTATTTTCAGGGTAAAAAATGCCGAAAGGGATGTAAACAGTAGCTACGGAAAAAACCTGCGACGGGTTACACATTCTGCCTAAACACATCTCAGTCTCATCACTGTTTTACTTCATTTGTATTAAATTGGAAAAAAACAAAGGAGTTGCGGCCTTGAAGTTTGAAAATGGCAGCTGCTAAAACAGGTGGCGTGATTAAGGTTGTGCGGCAAAAATACATACAAGTTTCAGATTTCAAATACTACCTTTGCCAAAAAGTTTCCTCAAAAGTAATTTTTTATTTGTTAGCAATTGATTTTTAGAAAATTACGATTGAAAACAAATTCAAATTTTGATTCGGAGGATTGAAAAACGGGCTGTATTCACTGCTTGTTTTGGTCGGGAAGTCGCACAGTGCCGATACGCTATCAGGAGTTAAACATTTTCACCTTCCAATAGTTCAGCGCACTAATTTCAACGAAAAATCCTGCTTTTTTATTGGCAAATTCAAACCTTAGCAATGCTTGAACTGAGTTTTCTAAAAAACAACAAAGAACGTGCAATACAAGGCCTGAAAAAACGCAACTTCTCGGATGAAGCGATTCAGGTAATTGACCGCATTTTGGAAGCGGACGAAACGCGCAGAAGCGCTCAAGTCGAATTGGACAACAACCTTGCCGAATCGAAGGTTTTGGCTGGCGAAATTGGGGGTTTGCTGAAGGCCGGAAAAGCCTCTGAAGTAGACGCAATCAAGTCAACCGTTGCCAACTTGAAAGAACAAGCCAAAGAGCTTGAATCTACCATGAAGGTTGCATCGGACCAGATGGAGGAACTCCTGCTGACCGTTCCAAATATCCCGAACGAGTCCGTTCCAAATGGTAAAACGCCAGAGGACAACGAGGTTTTCAAAGCGTGGGAAAAGCCACTGCCAATACTTGCCGCTGGCGCAATGCCCCACTGGGAGTTGGCAAAAAAATACAATATCTTCGACCTTGACCTCGGCGTGAAACTGACTGGCGCTGGATTTCCAGTATTCCGTGGCAAGGGCGCCCGGCTGGAAAGATCGCTCATCAATTTCTTCCTTGACGAGGCCGCCCGTGCAGGTTACGAAGAAATTGCACCGCCGCTGATGGTAAATAGCGCCTCCGCAAAGGCCACAGGCCAACTTCCCGACAAGGAAGGCCAAATGTACTACGTGGAGAAAGACGACCTTTACCTGATACCGACTGCCGAAGTTCCCGTCACCAATATATATAGGGATGTGATTGTGGATGAAAAGGATTTCCCCATCAAAATGACAGGCTACACGCAATGTTTCCGAAGGGAAGCTGGCTCCTACGGCGCTCATGTTCGGGGGCTGAACCGGGTTCACCAATTTGATAAAGTGGAAATCGTGCAAATTGCGCATCCCGAAACTTCTTACCAACAATTGGAGGGAATGCTCGCTCATGTGTCTGGGCTATTGGACAAACTCGAATTGCCCTATCGAATCCTAAGATTATGCGGTGGCGACATGAGCTTCACCTCCGCACTTACTTTTGATTTCGAGGTTTGGTCGGCGGCACAGGAGCGCTGGCTGGAGGTCAGTTCTGTGTCAAATTTTGAAACCTACCAAAGCAATCGCCTCAAGGTTCGTTTCAAGGATGGCAACAAAATCCGTTTGGCGCACACCCTCAATGGCAGTGCGCTCGCCCTTGCCCGTATCGTGGCAGCACTTTTGGAAAACAACCAGACGCCCGATGGCATCCGTTTACCAAAAATACTCCATGCCTACACCGGCTGGGAAATGATTGATTAGCAAGTTAGCTTGTTAGCGCATTGGCCTTTTGGTAGGACGACCCAACACGCCAATGCGCTAACAAGCCAAAAAACTAAAAATAGCATGCAATCGCTTGATATTGAAGCACTTAACCAACAAATTCAGCACGACAGCGCTTTCGTTGAGCTGCTGAACGAGGAAACTGGCAAAATCATCGTTGGCCAAAAGAACATGGTCGAGCGGCTCATGATTGGCTTGCTCACGAAAGGCCATATCCTGTTGGAAGGCTTGCCTGGCTTGGCTAAAACATTGGCTATCAAGACTTTGTCAACGGCCATCAATGCCAAGTTCCACCGAATACAATTCACCCCTGACCTACTACCCGCCGACATTATCGGAACGATGGTTTACAACCCCGGCACTACCAAGTTTGCGGTACATAAAGGTCCGGTTTTCGCCAATTTTATCTTGGCGGACGAGATAAACCGTGCCCCTGCCAAGGTACAGTCGGCCTTGTTGGAGGCGATGCAGGAGCGCCAAGTGACCATTGGCGGCGAGACTTTCAAACTCGAAGACCCATTTTTGGTGCTTGCTACGCAAAACCCGATCGAGCAAGAAGGAACTTACCCATTGCCGGAGGCACAAACCGACCGTTTTATGCTGAAGGTAAAAGTGGGCTACCCTGAAAAGGAGGAAGAGCGAATCATCATGCGCCGCAATTTGAGCGAGGAAATTGATGCAGTGGTAAAACCCGTAGTTCAGCCTGCCGACATCATTCGGGCGAGGAAATCCGTGCAGAAAATCTACATGGACGAAAAAATCGAACGCTACATCATTGACATCGTTTTTGCGACCAGAAACCCGAAGGATTACGGATTATCCAATTTGGCGCCGCTCATTAATTACGGCGGCTCGCCCCGTGCCAGCATCAACTTGGCCTTGGCGGCCAAAGCAATGGCCTTTTTGCGAAGAAGAGGCTACGTCATCCCAGAAGATGTGCGGAATATCTGCCACGACGTGATGCGCCATCGAATCGGCCTCACGTATGAAGCGGAGGCGGAAAACGTGACGCAAGAGGACATTATTAATCAGGTATTGAACAAGGTAGAAGTGCCTTAGTTTTAGTTAGCAGTTCGACAGGTGGCAGTTTTGGGTCTGCTTAATTTTGTCTTGCTAGGTTTTCGACGAAAAGAGAATTGAATGGGCTAGAAATCGGCTTTTACCGAAGGGAAGAAAAATTGATTAGTTGGGGTTTTGGAAATTCGGGGTCAAGTTTTTCAGGGCTAAAATGCTTTACGCTCTTAAAATTGGTGGGTCAAAAAAGCTGGGTGAACGAATTGTTCGGCAGCATAGAGGGCAGGCCACGAAAGGATTCCATACTTTTTGCCTAAAATTTTACAAAAAATATGGTTCTTCATGATTTCAGATAAGGAATGGGCGGCAATCTTCAAGCTTAAACTGCGCTCGGACTTCATTTTTTAACAAACATACTTTCCAGATAAAGTGCTTACTTTTTTCAGAACCAACCAAGTTTTCTACAGCGTGATGTTGATTGTTTACATCCTGCTGTTGCGGTTTTCGGTCTTCATTGCACCGTTCCAATGGGAACCGTCGGGGCATGGTGTTTTGTGCGATTTGCTCTACGAATGGGTTGGTTCACAAGGTTTCATGGCACATATCATCGCCATGATTTTGCTGGTAGTACAAGGGTATATAGTCAACGTTATCGCCATCAACAACCGACTTTCCAATGAAATCAACCTGTTGCCTGGCTTGTTTTACGTTTGGTGTTGCTGCGCAATACCCGACTTCCTTTACCTTTCCCCGGTGCTGCTTGGCAATACTTTTTTCCTGATTGCGCTCCACGAAATCTTCCAGATTTACAAAAACCCCGCTTGTGCCGACAAAATCTTCAATGCCGGGTTGTGGCTTGGCGTTGCAAGCTTGTTTTATTTCCCTTTTGTTTTCTTCCTTTTGGTGCTGGTGGCGGGCCTGAGCATTCTTCGTGCCTTCAATTTGCAGGAGTTTTTGATGGTAGTGATAGGCATGTTCTTGCCTTATTTCTTGGTGGGATTCCTATTTTTCTGGTTCAACAGGTATGGGTATTTCTACGAGAACCAAATCAGCCGAAACTTTGATTTTTTCAATTTCAATCAAATAGCCTTCACCTGGGATACTTGGGTGAAACTGGCTTTGTTTACCATCGCCACGCTTTTTGTAATTCTCAACAACAACCTGTACCTCGCCAAAAAGAACATCCAGGTTCAGAAAAAAATCAACATCCTCTACTGGGTGCTCATCGCAGCATTCATTTCGCTGCCCTTTCAGGCCAATGCTACTTTTGAGCATTTCCTCCTACTGGCGCCTACGCTGGGCATTTTCCTCGGGCTTTCGTTCACTGCTACCAAGCCGCAGTGGGCCGAAGCCATTCACTTTCTGATGGTCGTCTTGGTGCTGGCACTCCAGTTCGTGCCTTGGCAGTTGTAGGGCTTATTTCCGTTTCAGGTTCAAATAATCCAGAAAATAAATCACCCGCATCGAAAAGCTGTTCCGCTGTGGGAAATCCGTCAGGCGCTGCAAACCGTCTTGATAGGAATATTGGATTTCATTCCTCGCCTGACTAAAGTTTTGGGTGTTGTTTTTCCAAACCAAAAATATATCACTGCCCGGCGCAAACCGCCAGCGGTAAACGGCATCCACGGTAAAAGCATTGAAGCTATCATCGCTGAACTCGTTGTAATCCGTATTGGCCAACGCCCCGTTTTCCAGCAATAAATAAAGGTTGCTGTACTCCGCTTTCGCCCAATAATGCCGCAAGCGAAACGACAGCGACATTTTATTGCTAAATATATAGGTGGTGTTCAGGACGTTTTCCACCGTGATATTGTCCCGAACGCCGAAGATGATTTGCCCTTTGTCACGGGTAGTCACGTAGCCCACGTCGTTTTTCCAGCGGTAGTTGCCCATTTCCAAATAAAACGAAAGTCGGTCGTTGGCTCGGAACCGTGGCGAAAGCGTTAGGTTGAAACGATGCCGTCCATCCTCATCGAATTTCCGAAAATTCCAGTTTAGGTCAAGCGCCAGCTTCTTCCGGTAATCCGTCGAGAGGAAACCGCCGATGTTCCGATTGGTCGGAAAAAGGTAATATCTGCTGAAATCCTCCGTCCTCGGTTCGAAATAATCATAGGTTTCCACTGGCTCAATCCACGTAAACATGCCGAACGCTACCCGGTTTTTCGTCAAAAGCCAGCCATCGAGGCCAACCCCAAAATCGTTGAAAACATCGGGCTTTTGCAATCGGCCATAATTTGCGTTTGCCGTCAAATGCCCTTCGATAAATTTGCCAAACGGCTCGTTTTTGTTGTATTGCCACTCCCCATACAACAGTTTTTCGTTCGGACTGAAAAGATAACCTAAGTCGTTCGGGTCGTAATCGTAGCTCTCCACATTGTAGCCCAAAGACCACTGAATCTGCCCGCTGGTCTTGCTAATTTCACCAAAATAAGAATGCCCGAGGTCGGTCGAGCCGGGGAAATACTTTTGCGACAGTACCGCCTTGCCGTTGAAGGCGTAGGATTGCGTCTTGTTGCGCAGCAAAAACCTCGTGCCCGTCACGTTCGCCTCGTAATCGTCGCCCCGCCTGAGCACATTCGTGTTGATGAGCGAGACATAGGAATTATGCGGCAGGTTCTGGTCGAGCACCGAGATATTGTAATTCGTAAGCGGGCTGGTCTGCACCTTCCGCTGGTCGCCCGTTTCGGTATTCCTCACCGTGGCGTGCGATTCGGAGGAAACAGCGTTGAAAACACCAATACCTAAGCCGGCGTTCGTCCGGCCAGAAACCTTGGTGGCGTTGATAAGCTGCGATTCCGTGGGATTGCCCAGTACCTCCTCATGGTCGGCCAACTGGCCGTGCACATCAAAAAAATGAAGCGGTCTCCCACCTATCCGACGACTGTAAAACAACCCGCCCTTGTTAAAAAGCTCGGTTCCTTCGGTAAAAAACTGCCGATTTTCATCGAACCTGACCTCGAACGGGGAGAGGTTCAGCACCTGGTTGTCCGACCGCACTTGCCCAAAATCTGGGACAAGCGTCGCATCCAGCGTGAACGCGTCGTTGATGCCGTACTTGATGTCCATGCCGCCGTTGATGCTGCGGCCCCAGTTGCTTTTTGGGTTTTCATTTTTATCGTAAAAATTCTCTGCATAAACCGAAAAATACGGCGTAGCCGACAGCCTGACAGGCGATTGCACATTTGAAATACCTTCAATCGTACCGGACTGGTTCAGGTAGCCAGCCACGTTTGGGTCCACTTCGTTCCAGTAGGAAATCTCCCTTTGCCGCCGCACCTCCCGCACGAAGTTGACGTTCCATATCTGGTTCTCAACGCTCGGAAAACGGATAGCCGAGTACGGTATCATCATTTCCACCACCCAACCATCACTGGTAAATTGGACTTCGCTGTCCCAAACGGCATCCCAAGATGCATCGCCGGAGTTGAGCACCCCGCCAAAACCACCGCGCTCCGCCGCCGCAGAAAACTTGGTATCGTACTGGATGCCCGAGGCCGTTACGCCAAAACCCACGCCGTTGTTGCCATCCCGGTATGCGTCAATCACGACGGCGAACCAGTCGGTGTTGCCGATATTGTCCCGCTCGGTCATTTCCCGAAGGATGCTGTCGGGGCGGGCGTCCAGCAGCCGTGCGCCGATGTACATCGCCGTGTTGTCGTAAAGCACCCAAACTTCACTCCGCTGACTGGCGGTCTTGCCGGGGTTTGGTGTGTTTTGGATAAAATCGCTGGTCGTAGAGGCAGTGGCCCAGGCGGCTTCGTCCAGTTTGCCGTCAATTTTTATTCCCTGTGAAATACGAGAGGCGAAGGCGGTCTTTTTTGAAAAAGAAGGTGGTTGGGCAATACAAAGATTGATTGCCAAAGCGAACAAAAATGTCGTAAAAAGGAGTTTCATGCTAACAGCGGTTGGTGAAAGTGGGCGCAAATCTTGGGTTTTGCGAAGGTGAAAATTACTTTTTCAGAAGCAAAAACATAGACAGGCAAAAACCACAGTGGTTGCCAATTTTTCAAGCTTATACATTAATTATATAGTACGGTTCAAAGTACATACAACCTTGACTTGTTGGAAAAGTTACTTTGGACAAAAATTAATTCAACAAACGCTAATTCGCATTTTAAGCGTTAATTTGCGCCGCCAGCAACATCGGTGACCAAAGCAAAAACAGGAGCCGCAAGGTGAATAACTTACTTCCACATTTCATTCAGGAGCAATTGTTGTCCGAAAAGCGCCACGGCAGCTTTGAGGCTTATACCGTGTTTGTGGATATGTCCGGCTTCACCAAACTCACCGAGACACTGTTGAAACAGGGCAACGCCGGGGCCGAGCGCCTTTCCAATATCCTCAATTCCATTTTCGAGCCAATGGTGCGGCAGGTGTACGCCCAAGGCGGCTTTATCCCCTATTTCGCTGGCGACGCCTTCACGGGCATCTTCCCCGTGGAGCAATGCGACTGCGACGCCACCAAGCTTTTGGCGCTTGCGCAACGCCAGTTCGAGCTGCTCGAAAAAGCCTCGGCCAGTTTCAGCGAATTCAAGATTGGCATAAAAACCGGCCTCTCCTTCGGCCAAGTCGAGTGGGGAATCGTGGGCGGCGCACACAAGTCGTTTTACTTCCGAGGGCCAGCCATCGAGGGCAGCGCAAAGGGCCAGATGCAGGCAAAGCAACAGGAAATCATCGTGGACGAAGCTTTTGCTTCGCAATTGCCGAAGGCAAAAAACATCCTAACGCCCTGCACCGCCCCCGGCTTTTTTGTGGTGAATGAAAAACCAGATGTCAGCGACCTGCCTCTGCCCGCTTCGCCAAAGTTACCCGCTTTGAAACCGGAGGTATTGTCCCAGTTTTTACCCAAAACCCTACTCGAATTTACGCCCCGTGGCGAGTTCCGAAATGTCGTTTCGGTGTTCATCTCCTTCGATGGCGTAAAATCTTTCGAACAATTGAACAGCCTCGCAACGGAGGTGCTCAACCAAATCAACAACTTTTCCGGCTACTTCAAGGAGATAGATTTTAGTGATAAAGGCGGCGTCATGGTTGCGTTTTTCGGCGCACCGACCGCCTACGAAAACAATGTGGAGCGGGCCCTTGAGTTCGTGCACGCCCTTCAGGACGAGCTGCTGTCACTCCAAATCAGCACTGGGCTTCGGTTTAAAGTTGGTATTACGGAGGGGGTAGCCTACGCAGGCGTCATCGGCGGATTGGAACGCAGCCAGTACGCCGCCGTTGGAAATCGGGTGAACATCGCCGCCCGCCTGATGATGAGCGCCAATTGGGGGGAAGTGCTGGTGGACGAAGCCGTGCAAAAAAACCGCAATTTCCGCTTCCAGCACACCGGCGACATTAGCTACAAGGGCCTGAACAAGCCCATCCCAACTTACAAACTGGCGGGTCGAAACCAAGAACAGCAGCGCCCTTTCGAGGGGGTGATGGTGGGGAGGGAGCAGGAACTGGACAAGCTGGAAACCTTTGCCATGCAGGCTTTTGAGCAATCAAAAGCCAACGTTGCCTGCGTGTACGGGGAGCCGGGCATTGGCAAAACGAGGCTTTCATTTGAGCTTCGCAACCGCTTGCGCAAACGCAGAAGCCCGTACTGGATGGTTTGCCAGAGTGACCAGATTTTGCGCAAGCCGTTCAATCCGTTTGTTTATTTGTTGAAAAATTATTTTGGTCAAAAACCGACCAATTCGCCAGCGGCGAACCTGGAAAGTTTTGAGCGGGAATTTAGAAAACTGCTCGACGACCTCTTGAATATCAGCGACCCTGCATCGGAAAACATCAAGCGGGAAATAGTGCGGACCAAGCCAGTGCTTGCTGCCCTCACTGGCCTGAAAACCGAGGACGGCCTTTGGGACAACCTCGATGCACGTGGCCGCTACCAAAATACTTTGGCGGCACTCTCGGCACTGGTGCAGGCGGAGGCACTACTCGGCCCAGTGGTGCTGGAACTGGAGGACGGGCATTGGTTTGACGATAGCTCGAAGGAGTTCCTCGCCGACCTAACCGGGCGCATCCGGCAGATGCCCGTTTTTTTGTTGGTGACTACCCGCTACGACGACGAGGGGAACAAGCCCCAGCTTTTTAGCGAAGCTGTACTGGAAAAAAATGGCCTGCCTAAGCTCGAAATTGACCTCAACATCTTGGATGCCGAGGCCATGAACGGCTTCGCCAGCCAACGGTTGAAGGGCAAGATCAGCCCCGAACTGCTCGAACTGCTGCTGCGCACTTCCAACGGCAACCCGTTTTATGCTGAGCAAATGCTGGAATATTTCATGGAAAGCGACCAACTGTTGGCACGCCCCAATGGCTGGATGGTGAAGGACGTGAACGTGCGTGTGAGCGACAGTATCCAGTCAGTATTGACGGCGAGGATTGACCGTCTGAGCGGACTGGTGAAGGAAACCATCAAAGCGGCGGCGGTCATCGGGCGGGAGTTCGAGCTGCCCGTGCTCAACGAGGTGATGAAGGCCAACGAAGAATTGATCCTGCAAAATGGCAACAGCAACAATGTGCTGCACGAGCAAGTAAAAACGGCGGAGCGGGCTCAAATCTGGCAGGCGATGAACGAATTGCGCTATATTTTCCGGCACTCGCTGTTGCGGGAGGCGGTGTACGATATGCAGCTCAAGACCCGCATCAAGGAACTGCACCAGCTCATTGGCGAAGCCATCGAAAAACTGTACGAGCACAACCTGGAATCACGGTACGTGGACCTGGTGTTCCACTACGAACAGGCCGAAGACGAGGTCAAACTGCAGGAGTACCTTCAAAAAGCTGCCGACTACGCCAAGGAATTTTATCAAAACCAGCAGGCACTCCATTTTTATGACAAACTGATTGTCATCCTCGAAAAGCAGGGAAATGGGATGGAAAAGGCGAAGACCTTGCTCAAAAAATCGAGCATTTTGGAATTGGTTGGGCGCTGGGAAGAAGCAGAGGCACTGGCACGAGAAGCCCTTTTGGAGGCAAATAAAGTGAGCAGCGATGAACTGTTGGGCCGAGCAAACGATGCGCTCGGCTATTTGCTCATGCTCAAAGGCCGGTATGAAGAAGCAGATGGCTACCTAGAAACGGCAGCGGCATTTTTTGGCTCTAGCCACGATGACCGGGGCACGTCCAAGGTTTACGGCCACCTCGGCACGCTGTATTTCCGGCAGGGCAAATACGAGGACGCCAAGCTGTATTTCATCCGCAGCATCCAGATGGCGCAGCTTTACAAGCATACTTCTTCGCTGGCGCAAATCGTGGCGACGCTCGGCCTCACGTACATGAACCTTGGCAAATACGACGACGGCATCCGCTGGCAGCAAAGCCAGCTCGAAGCCTGTCAAAAAGTGAACGACCGCCAGGGTATGGCTACGCTGCTCACCAATTTGGGCATCGTTCATTTTGAAAAAGGCGAATACGACCAGGCGCTCGACTGCTACCAGCGTGGCCTTGACCTTGCCGAAGAATTGGGCAACAAGCAGTTAACTTCCATCGCCATCGGCTGCATTGGAACGGTGTGGCAGCGGAAAGGCCGCTTCGACCTTGCGGAGCAGCATTTTGAGCGTGATTTGACGATAACCGAGGAGCTTGGCGACAAACAAGGCACCTGTATCGCCTTGGGACTCATGGGGGATTTGTACAGCGTGATGGGCAAATTTGACGAGGCCATCGGCTTTATGCAGCGCAACCTGAAGTTGGCAGAAGAACTGGGCTACCGCAAGGGCATGGCCAAGTCGCTAAATACCTTGGGGGATATTTATTATTTCAAAAACGAGTTGGATACTTCCATCGAGTTTTACGACCGCTCCATCGAGACGACCCGGAGCATTGGGAACAAGCTGGTGCTGGGCTTTAGCCTTGCGGAAAAATCGAATGTGCTACTGGCCAAAGACAGCATAGAGGAGGCGCTAGAATGCCTGCGAGAAGCCACGACACTAGCAGCAGATATAAAACACCCCGATTTGATATTTGAGGTGAGACTAATGGCCGGAAAATTGGCGTTGCGGGAGAACAATATCGAAGAAGCTAAAAACGTATTCGACGCTTTGCTGGCTTTAAAAAGAGGCCGACGGGATGAGGCAATGGTCCAATCAGAATATAGTAAAATAGAAACTGGCTCGCAGCATAAGGAAAGGGCGTTGGCGCTATTTACAGAATTATACAAAGAGACGCCAGTGCATGTTTATCAATTGAAAATCAAGGAGTTATCTTAATAATTAGCTTGTAAACAAGCTAATTATGATTCAAGCTGGGGCTTGAATTTACATTTTCTCTGCGTCGGCTGCTTCCTTTTTTGCCAATGCAGCCTCCGAGTTTCTTCCTAATTTTTCCAATAACATAGCTTTGGTTTTTAAAAACATAGCCCGTTCGGAAGGCTTTTTTTCGTTTTTAATAGCATATTCTGACCAACCCAGTGCCATTCGAAAAAGCGCATCATCCAATGCCAGCCTATAAACTGCAACAGCATAGTAATCAAGGTCACTGTTTAAGTGAGGGTAGCCTTGCAGTATTTGAAAATCAATGATGGCATCCACCATATACGCCAGTTTGTAGAGGTCACCGTTTCGGATATATTTGGCAGCCTTAGCCCTTGCAAGTAGTTCATTTCGTTTGGGAACAGTGGTGTTTTCAAGCATCCCGATGAGTTCTTGTTCTGCATTATTGTCGAACAAATGCCCCTCGTAGGATATGAAACTGCGGTTAGACCTGATTTGTGCATCTACCGTTTCGTATATTTTGGCATCCACTTCTTCCAAGCCTATGGCCTCGCCGATTTCTTCCCTGTTGTCCATAATAATTCGGAACTCACGGGAGGTAGGATCGTTCAAAAACAGCTTTACAGCACTCCAATAGGACTTGTCCATAAAATGATCCTTTGACATAAGCGACAGATAATTGTGGGTGATTTCCGCTTCCTTGGCCTGCTCTCCTGCCATACGCAAAACCTGCATATAATCGAACATCATGGTAGGGTTCCGTTCACCATTTTCATAACGCTGTTGGAGTTCTGCATAGCTTTGACCGGGTGTAACAGCCATTTTTGACCATTCAAAAAAATCATTTCCAGCAGTATGCGCTCCCACAATCCGATGAACTGCCTCTCCTTCTGGGTTTATGAAAATATAGGTTGGGAAAACTTTTACGCCATAGCGGTCTTTCAGCGTTTCACCAGTATTGCCTTCCATGTCATATTTGACGTTGACGAATTTCTGGTTGAAGAAATTGGCAATTTCTGGGCGGGTAAAAACTTCTTTTTCCATTTTTTTGCACGGTGCACACCATGAAGTGTATGCATCCAAAAATATGATTTTTCCAGTGCTTTCAGCTTGTTGCAATACATCATTCCATGATGGGTTATCCATGAAATCAATCCGGTCATACCGGATTTGTTGGGCCTGCGCAAAGGTTGGGAAGAAAAAACATATTGCCGTAAGGCAAGGAAAAACGACCTTCAGTGGATTCATTTTGCTGCATTATTTAGGGCAAATATAGGGAATCCCGAAGGTTTCGTATCCTCAAATAATTGCAGTTAAAGCATGGTCGGTCCCTCATTTATTTGTGCAAGCCTTAAAAGGGTGTTTAAAAAAGAAGGCCGAAGATGTAAGAAATTATGTCAATCAATCCCTACCCTATTCCATTTCCCCAATTCATCCAATAGTACACTATGATGTAAGCCGAATTATTTTATCAAAGCACTATCACCTCTCAGCAAGAAATGAATAAAAAGCACACATCGGGAAAGTACTTTCAGCTTATAGTTCAACTTTTTTTAAAAAAACATGGATTTTAATCATCAAATTATTTCATTATTCTAAAATAAAACTAATTTTGTGCGCCGCCACTAATATCATAAGCACTTGATTATCAATCTACGTTGAACAAAACAAACATTCCCACGTTAAACAATATCCCTAATAACAACCTTATAGAACCTATTGCGCTCACTTCCTATAGAAAAGCGACTCAAATTGTAAGTGTTTATTTATAAAAACGAAATTGCAGGAAAATAACAAATCGTTGAAAATCAACGACTTAAGATAAAAAGACAGCTATTATTCTGGTCATAGGGAATGATTTCAGCCAAGAATCATAGGTCTTGTCATTAATTTAATCAACAACAATTTAATTAAAAAAGCAGTAGGCAACCATTCCGTTCCTTTTGCTAAAATTTTGGTAACATGAGAAGTTCAACGCCTGGCGCCGAGGAAAAGCTTAAAAGCGACCTCCTAAGCGCAAAAAAAGCAAGAAAAAAAGCAAAGACCGCTTACAAAAACTTTAAAGCCAAGTTAAAGCCATTCAAACAAGCACTGAAAGAGGCAGAAAAGGCAGAAAAACTTGCAAAAGCAGCCTTAAAGTCAACCCAAGGCAATGCACCAGCCACTACAACTGCTGAAGCACCTGCAGCACCAAAGAAAAGGGGACGCCAACCGGGCTACTCACCTAAAGCTGCCAAAGCTGCTGCCGCAGCGCCAAAAGCGATGCCTAGCAAAAAGCCAGCTACCTCAACAAGTGGTGGTGATGATTTGACTCAAGTAAAAGGTGTAGGTGAAAATATCGCCGTTATGCTGAAAGCAAATGGTGTCACCACTTTCGCCGATATGGCAGCCACCAGCTTCGACCGCTACAAGGAACTCCTTAAGGCCAATGGCATGAGCAAGTTTCGTGACCCGTCCCAGTGGGCAGCACGTGCTGCTGAAATCGCCAAAATGCCAGCGCCGAAAAAGGCCGAGCCGAAAGCTGCCGCTGAACCAGCAGCACCAAAGAAAAGAGGTCGCCAGCCCGGCTTTTCACCAAAGGCAACCAAAGCTGCAAAATCGGCCAAAGCACCTGCTATCAGCCACGAAGCCCATTTGGCCGAACTGGCAAAAGCCGCTGCCAAAGTTGGCGGCGATGACCTAACTCAGGTAAAAGGCGTAGGCGACAACATCGCCGTCATGCTCAAGGCAAACGGTGTAGCGACTTACGCCGATATGGCAGCCACGAGCTTCGACCGTTACAAGGAACTCCTCAAGGCCAACGGCATGAGCAAGTTCCGTGACCCATCACAGTGGGCCGCTCGTGCTTCCGCACTCGCCAGCATGCCAGCAGCGCCAAAAGCAGCGGCCAAAGCTGCTGCTGAACCAGCAGCACCAAAGAAAAGGGGACGCCAGCCCGGCTTCTCTCCGAAAGCAGCCAAAGCAGCTAAAGCTCCCGCAGCGGTTAATACTCCCGCAGCACCAAAAGCCAAGGCAGCCGCAGCACCAAAAGCAGCCGCTTCAAAAAGCGGTGGCGATGACCTGACCAGGGTGAAAGGTGTGGGCGACAATATCGCCGATATGCTGAAAGAAAATGGCGTCGCTACTTTTGCCGCCATGGCAGCCACCAGCTTCGACCGCTACAAGGAACTCCTCAAGGCCAATGGCATGAGCAAGTTCCGTGACCCGTCACAGTGGGCCGCTCGTGCCGCCGTGCTAGTCAATGCACCAGCGGAGCCAGTCGCCGAACCTAAGAAGCGGGGACGCCAGCCGGGTTTTTCACCAAAGGCAAAAGCAGAAGCAGCACCAAAAGTAAAAGTAGCAGTTGACCCAAATGCAGCTCCCAAAAAGCGGGGACGCCAGCCCGGCTATTCTCCGAAAGCTGCAAAGGCTGCCGCTAGTGCGCCAGTAGCAACGGCGGTGAAAGAAGCTCCAGCCAAGGCACCTTCCAAGCCGAAAGGCCCACCAGCAAAGCCAGACGACCTCACGCAAGTGAAAGGCGTTGGCCAACGGGTAGCCGATGCACTCAACAAAGAAGGCATCTACACCTACCGTGACATGGCAGAGGTTAACTTGGATCGTTACAAGGAGATTTTGAAAGATAACAACATGAGCAAGTTCCGTGACCCATCCAATTGGGCGAGCATTGCTAGTGAACTGGCGGGCAAGAAGTAAAAACCGCCTGAATATACATGAGCTTAAAAGGCCGTGACCCACCGTGGTTGCGGCCTTTTTTCATGATGCTGTCGAATGCCAGTTCGGCGAGTGGTGAAGAATTAATAACCTCATAGAAGCATTTGATAAATATTAGCTACCTTATTCCTCCAGCGGTATAATCCATGACGATGTTTTAAATGCCTCCCATTCAACCTTCGCCAAGTCCACATCCGCATCAATAAACGGCTGGGTTCGGCGGCCATTCAGGCTAGCTCGAATATTGGCATATACAGCCACTTTCGGCACGCCCCTTCGATGCCAGAGGTCCCGCAGATAATGTGCAAATTGCAACACCATATCTGGGTGGGTAAACACTTTATCCCGCTGGCGGTCGGTCAGGTAGTCGTCCACGTTTATATTTATGGACTCGCCGGTACGCATGTTTTTTATCACAAAATGCCCATATCCACGTTTCGAGCGGAGCATCATGCGCCACGAGTAGCGGTGGCCCTCCTCCGTCCAAGCTACATCACCGGGAAAAAGCCAATGGCGCAGCGGTATCATTACGTGAAAACATATGATAATGGACAGCACCAATTTTACTGCCCAACGTGGGCAATTTGGAGGAACCTCACCGCCATTGGTTTCATATTTACCCAATTTACCAGCCCACCAGTCCTCCACCCGCTGCGGCCATTTTATTTTCTGCTTCGCAAAAGCCCAGACCTGCCTCGGCCAATCGGGCGGGAAGAACAGCAAACTGAGGGCGATGGACAACCAAGGGAAAATGCCGATTTGGAAAATCAGTGTATTGGTCAAGTGAAACAATAGGATGAAGCCCAACACCCAGGCCCTCGTTTTGCGGAGCAGGAGAAAAAACGGCGCAGTGAGATCAAGCAAGATGCCACCCCAGGCCATCACGTAGGCAGTTTCCTGATGCGTCCAGAGCCATCCGAGCAAGGGCATGTCGCCATTTACCCGCAACCAACTCTGAAGCGGATTGGCATCGAGCAACCAATCGGCGTTCATTTTTGCGACAGCACCAAAAAAATAGACAATGCCCATCAAAAAAGGCAGAATCCAGAGGCTCCAGGCTTGTATTTTGTTGCTCCGCAACCCAGGGTTTCGCAGCACATCCCAAGAAAAATTGCGGTGGGCAGGCAGGAAAATCATCACAAAACTCAGCCAAGTGAACAGGTAGCCGTGGTTGAGGTACAAGGCTTTTTCCAACAAAAAAACATAGCTGAAGCCGAAGGCAAAAACTACCGTGCAAACCCGGTACCACCTCCCCACAGCAATGAACAGCGCCACCACCATCAGCCCAATAAAAACGATGGACATGAACGGCTCCGGCAATGGCCGCACCCACTCGAAACCCATGTATTTGAACTGGAATTTTTCAGGGCTAAAATAACCTTGGTAAAGGTGGTAGTACGCCCAAGTCCCCATCAAATCGGCGAAGCCGAGGATGCCGAATACCACCCGGAAAAAGGCGAGGGAGGCGATGTCAACTGGCGAAAAAGGTCTCATTGCTCCAATATTTCAAGGTTTCAGGTTTCTCATAACTCTCACTCGCTCACGCTCTGACGAGCAACGACGGGTCCCGCTCGAACTGCTGCCTGCGCTCTTGCGAAAAACCAAAAGCCGCATGTGGCAGCAGGCGTTGGAGGTAATGCGAGGCCAGTTTCAGCTTTCGGGGAGGCAAAGCCAGGGTCAGTTCCGAGCCATCGAGCAGCATGACGAAGAGAGTACCCCGCTCCCAGAGCAGCAGCCCCACGGGCATCAGCTGCTCCTCTTGCGTAAAAACCCAAACCACCTGTCGGGGGCGACGGTGCAGTGTTTGCCAGAGTAGGTCGTCCTCGACCTTTGGCCGCCGCAGGTACTCCCGCAGGCACCAGGCACCGGGCAGCGCCAACCCCAAGCCAAGCACCGCCAGCAGGTTGTATTTTTGGTAAAAATAGGTCGTCAATGCCAACCCAGCGACAAGCAGCACTACCCCCACGGCCAGTTTCAGCCAGAGGTCCCGTTGGATGCCTTCCCGGATGGTGAGCATAGCGGGATGAGCGAGGAGTTTGTGGTGGTCGTGCAAGGTGGTTTGTTTTATTTTAAAACATTTTGTTGTTTGTGATGATAAAAAAATATTAGCTTTGCAGGCGTTTGAGGGATAAAACTACTACACATCCCATCTAATTTAAAGTATTTTCATAGCGTTTAAGCAAATGTCTCAACAACAAGTAACCTACAACGAAGATAATATCCGCTCCCTCGATTGGCGGGAACATATCCGCATACGCCCTGGCATGTACATCGGCAAGCTGGGCGACGGCTCCACGCCCGATGACGGCATCTATGTGCTGGTCAAGGAGGTCATTGACAACTGCATTGACGAGTACGTGATGGGCTACGGCAAGAACATTGACGTGACCGTAAAGGAAGGTGTCGTGGAAGTGCGGGACTATGGGCGGGGCATCCCACTCGGCAAGGTCATTGACTGCGTTTCGCAAATCAACACGGGCGGTAAGTACGACTCGAAGGCTTTTAAAAAGTCGGTCGGTCTGAACGGTGTGGGTACTAAGGCGGTGAACGCACTGAGCAACTATTTCAAAGTGCAGGCCGTACGGGAAGGAGAAACCAAAATCGCCGAGTTCGAGACTGGGAACCTGACCAAGGACCACAAGCTGGCCAAGACCTCAGAGGGCAATGGAACACTTGTCGTCTTCCGCCCCGACGAGACGATTTTCCGCAACTACCGATTCCGCACGGAGTACCTGGAGCAGCAGCTTTGGAACTATGCCTACCTGAACGCTGGCCTGAAAATCAATTTCAACGGCAAGGTTTTTCACTCGAAAAACGGCTTGCTCGACATGCTCACGAACAAGACGCAGGCCGAGACACTCCGCTACCCCATCATCCACCTCAGCGGCGAGGACATCGAGGTGGCCATTTCGCACGGAAACCATTACGGGGAGCAGTATTATTCCTTCGTAAACGGCCAGAACACGACGCAGGGTGGCACTCACTTGAACGCCTTCAAGGAGGCCGTTGTGAATACGCTCCGCAAATTTTACAATAAACAATTCGACCCAAAGGATATCCGCTCCAGCATCGTAGCGGCTGTCAGCGTGCGGGTGGAAGAGCCGGTTTTTGAATCGCAGACCAAGACCAAACTCGGCTCGCAGGACATGGGGCCGCAAGGCCCCTCGGTGCGAAAGTTCATCAGCGACTTTTTAGAAAAAGAACTCGACAATTTTTTACATAAAAATGAAGCGGTGGCAAAGGAGCTGCTGCGCCGCATCCAACAGTCAGAGCGAGAACGCAAGGAGATTGCGGGTATCAAAAAACTGGCAAACGACCGAGCGAAAAAGGCCAACCTCCACAACAAAAAACTGCGTGACTGCCGCCTCCATCTAAACGATGCCGTAAAAAAAGGCGACGAAGACCGCAGGCTTGGCAGCACTGTCTTCATCACAGAGGGCGACTCGGCCAGTGGCAGCATCACCAAGGCGAGGAACGTGGAATTGCAGGCCGTGTTCAGCCTGCGGGGCAAGCCGCTGAACTGCTTTGGAATGACAAAGAAAATCGTTTACCAAAACGAAGAACTGAACCTGCTCCAACACGCCCTCAACATCGAGAACGACCTCGAAGACCTTCGCTTCAACCGGGTGGTCATCGCCACCGATGCCGATGTGGACGGGATGCACATCCGCCTGCTGCTGCTCACGTTTTTCCTTCAGTTTTTCCCGGATTTGGTGCGCACGGGCCACTTGTTCATCCTCCAAACGCCACTATTTCGGGTACGGGACAAGAAAATGACCATCTACTGCTATTCCGAAACAGAAAAGCAGGAAGCCATCCGCAAACTGCGGGGCAAAGCAGAAATTACCCGCTTCAAGGGCTTGGGTGAAATATCGCCAGACGAGTTCAAGGATTTTATCAATGAAAATATGCGCCTTGAGCCAGTCGTGCTGCAGGCCGATGCGGATTTGGAGAAAATCCTTTCGTACTACATGGGCAAGAACACGCCGGAGCGCCAAGAATTCATCATCGAAAACCTGCGGGTGGAATTGGATGAGATACCTGACGAGATTGAAATTGCTGAGGCAATGGGCACGACGGTGGAGGAAGCGGAAGAGATGATGGCATGATTTCCAACAATCTTAACCTGAATAAAAAAGGGCTGTTCGCAATGCGAACAGCCCTTTTTTATTCAGGTTAAGATTTGATTAGAAACGCTATTTAGTTCCCTGCATCCGCTCCGCCAAACGCTCCAAAATCAAACAACAACGAGAAGCGCAATGTATTGTCTAGTGGGTTGCGTTGGTTGGTGGTTGGGATGAGGTAGGAGAAATTCAGACCGAAGATATTGTATTTCAAACCAAGGCCAACGGTGAAGAAGTGACGGTCGCCTTTTATCCGGCTTTCGGAAAAATAACCTGCTCGTACGGCAAACTGCTTATCGTACCAGTACTCAAGTCCGACGGAATAATTGATTTCCTTCAATTCTTCACTGAACCCGTTTGGTGCATCACTGAACGAACTGAAAATACCTGAAATTGGAGATTTTTGACGCCAGTCAGCTATATCATCTTCATCCTTATCATCTGTAGTTGGGGTAGGGACAAGCAGCTTATTAAAATCCGTTGCAATTGTCAAGCTGTTGTAGCTATCCAAATTAAATGTCCAGGCACCGCCCAAACCAAGGTTAGTTGGTAAAAAGTCTTTCTGGCTGTTCTCCGCATTGGTGTAAGTAATTTTGGAACCAATATTGGTCACAGCCAAGCCGATTGTAAGGTCACTTTTCTTTCCATTAGCTTCGATGTCGGTATCGTAGGTAAAAGAAAAATCCGCAGCGCCAGCTTTACCAGCTTCTATAGTTTGCCCATCCACCACTTGGCCATTGGCCAAGTTTGAGTAGATAAATTTTGCGCCAACGGCAGCAGTGAATTTCTCAGCCAATCTTCTTGAATAGGCAACAGTTACTTCAAATTCGTTTGGGCGGCCTGTTCCGATTGAGGTACCTTGCTCGTCCGTGAAAGCAATATCTCCAAGGGAAAAATAGCGCAACCCAACACCGATAGCTTGGTTCTCGTCCAATTTGTAGTAGCCCGTGAGGTAAGCCAAATACACATCATTCAGGCCAAGCGAACGAAGCCAAGGCGTGTAAGTAGCGGAAATACCCAGTGGCTTTTCAGCCATCACCAGTTTGGACTGGTTGAAGTGCATGGCATTTGCATCGGGGGAAAGGCCAATGCCCACATCACCCATAGCACCGGAGCGGGCATCGGAAACAATGCGGAGGAACGGCACTGCTGTCAGAATAGTATTGATGCAAGGCCCGCCATTCGGGTTGACAAGGTCACCCTTTGAATTCCTAAAACAGGTGCTTATTTGAGCGTTCACATCGCTCGCAAAAAACAACCCTACAAGGGTAAAACAGGTTATTGTAAGTTGTAAACCTTTCATGAGATGAATTCAGTTTTTTAAAAAATTTTGCAAATATAGGGCAGTATAAAGGTTTGAAGCATGATTTTTTTAACAAATACTCCAAGCCAGTGGCTTTTTTATCATTTAAGAATCACGAGTTTTTCAAAGTTGCTTTCGCCTTCCAACAGCACATCGCCTGTGTTGGCGCTTCTGACTTTTACTTTGTAAACATAGACTCCTTTGGCGAGGGAATCCCCGTAGTCGTCCCGGCCATCCCATTGGATGCAATCGCCGTCCCCTAAACGGTAGCCTGTTGAATTTATTCTCTCTTCCAAAGTTTTTATCAACCGACCTGAAATCGTGTAAATCTGCACCATCACATCAAGGTCTTGCCCGGCCTGGTTGTGCTCAAACATGAAGCAAGTCGAGGTCGTAAATGGGTTGGGGTAATTGAGCACATGCTTCAATGCCACCTCCGCCGAGGTAACCACCAAAAACTCGGTGTAGCCTTCTGCGGGATTGTTCGCAATGTCCCATGCTTGTACTTTGATTTCGTGCCTGCCCTCTGCGAGGGAATAGAGGGGGTAGCGCACCTCGCCTTTTTTATAATCGTCGAGCGCAGCTTCGTAAAAATCGTTGAGCTTGTAGGTGTTCTGTGAGTTTTTATCCAAAATGCCTGCCAAGTCGTGACCGACGCCGTTTCCGATAACGTTGATGCCGTTTTCATCCTCCAGTTTTGCCAATAAAACTGGATTAGGATTGGTGATGCCGCCAAAAACAAAACTCTCATCGTTCATGAAAACTTCCACTTTTGGCCCTGTTTTGTCCGTAAAAGCATCCTTGCTAGTGCCACCTACGATGATGCTCTGATAATTGCCGGCGGCATCTTCCATTTGGTTTTCGTCGGCGGCATAGTAGCTCAGTTTGCAGTTGCCAAAATTGTAGTCAATATCCTTCGGAACTACGAAAGTGAAGCTGAACTTACCCGATTTTACGCTAGCCCGGCCTTTGAAAATCGTATTTTTTTGAAGGTCAAAATTGAAAAGTGGGCTGCCTGGGTCTTGCGCCAAAGTCTGGTACTTGATGGACTTGTCATAAATCGTCGGATAAACCACCCCATTGAAGTTGGTGAGCAAATTACCGTTGTCGTCCCTTACCTCACCCTCGATGGTCACTTTTTGCAGCGCCTTTATCGTGTCCACAATGGCAGCGTCAATCGGGTGGCCATTGATGATGGTGGTAGCCACTTGAAAATTGGGCAACGCCAACTTCTGGGTAGGGTCGCCCAGCAAGGTAAATTTCTGGGTATTGGAGTCGTTGCCTAGCTTGTTTTTGCTCAAACGAAGCACTTCGCCGATGGTTGGCCTTTCGTTGTTCAGCTTGTAAAAAAGTGTATCCACTGCCTTTTCGGTCAGGTTCGCATTGTCTCCCGCAAAAACCGGGCGCACAGTAGTATATAGTGCAATCGCACCGCCTTTGTCATTGAGTAAGCAAAATTCACCCGCCGAGACAGAGGCCGGGTTGTCATAACCAGCAAAGGAGCAAGTAGCGGTGATGATGATGGGCATTTTGTCCAAATTGCGCCAGCTCAAAATATCCTCAATTTTCAAAACCCGCTCCTGTGTCCAGCCCTTCGTGCCACCATGGCCGAGGTAAATCATGGCCAATACACCTTTGAACACGTTATTATTGATGGCGTCGGTAGCCAGCGGAACCCGCACGCCGCCAGAGGTTGAAACTTGAGGAAAAGCATCCAGGTAAACCTTGTCAATATTGAGGTTGGGGTTTTTGGCACCAATTTTCACCGCAATCTCATCTGCATCTCCTGTGTGCGTGTTGCTGTCCTCATCGTCACCCACGAAGGCGACCCGGTTTCGCCAATCCCGAAGGTTTTGCGGCTCCACGTCGTAGTGGATGATTTTTTCCACCACTGCATTTGCCTCAGCAGCATCTTTCACGGGTATGCGGCCTACCGCAATATCGAGCGCGCCAGTGCTGAGGTTTTGGCCTTCGCCATCACTCAACAGCGTGTAATAATCATCCGTGGGGTAGCTAAAAATCGGATTGGTGGAAAGCGGTGTTTCCAGCGTTGGCACGTAGTCGCCGCCGAGGTTATAAATGTCACGGTTGTCGAAAGAGGCATCGCCAAAAAGCAGCATTGCCTTAAATCGAGTGGAGTTTCGGTCGTAAAGCATCCTTGCAAAATCCCGCATGGCGGTAGCGTCTTTGCGCCCACTCGAAAACTCGTTGTAGAGTTTCTCCACATCCACCGTAGCCACGTTGAGGCCACTGAACTGGCGGCGGTGTTCAGCGAGCCGCTCGGCCTGCTCCGCAAAATCTTTATAGTACACGATGGCCAAATCCACGTCGTTGATGCTGTGGTAGTTCTGGTTTTCTATTTTACCAACGGCCTCCGCCTGCTGGAAACCCGAATTACCGAAGGCAATAAACTCAGCCAAAGTGTTGGTTGCAGCGCCAAAATCCATATCCGCTCCTGTTAAGTTTGCCTGCTGCTTTTTGGGTTCGAGCGGGTTGGTAATGTCCCAAATGGAAAGGTCAGAATTGGCATTGCCCAGCTTAAAATTGGTGATCGGCTTGCCAATTGATCGAAGGTCACGGAAAATCATCTGGTCGCCCGACATGAGGAGTTGGCGGCGCAGGTTCAGTTCTATAAAATCGAGCCAGCCTTCGTTGAAGGTGTTGTCAGGTCGGTTGAATTTGAGTTTGATATCCAAATCGGGAGTAGTTGGCGTAAACTCGTTGCTGATGCTGACCAGGCTGGCAAAGGAATCAGTGGTGCCGCCGCTTGTTCTTCCAAAATTGCCACTGGTCATGGTCTTTCCGTTGGCGATGATGGAAAAATTGGCGCTGTTGTTATTGGCGATCCGAGCAGCAAAAGCAGCCGTGATTTTCACAGGCTCACTCGGCACCAAATTGGACACTTGCAGCTTGTCGCTGAAATCATCCTCTGTCTTTGTTTTGTAGTAGTCACTGAAAAACTGCCGGCCAGAGCCTTGGCCGTAAACCCAATCGTGCAGCAGGTTGAACGATTCTTTTTCATAGCGGATAAAATCGCTGAACGTGCTGGTGGAATAAGTCGCACCCGTAATTGAGGTCTGCTCCTGAATGCGGATACCGTTTGCCCCGCCAGTTTTCAGGAAGTAAAAATTCTCTTCGGAATAAAAATTCTTCGGATATCGGAAAGTCTGACTGGCGGTGTCGAGGTACCAAATATCAGGGCCTTGGCCATAAAAGAGGATGAAGTCCTCAGCGTCAAACTTTCCATCGGCTTCTCCAACGACCTGGATTGCGTTTTCCACGAGGTCGTCTTCACGAGGAGCATCGGTCAATTCTGGAAGGATACCGCCGCCGTTTCCGTAAATTTTGATGGTGCGTGGGTCTATATTCTCGATTGGAATGCCGAGTTTGTTTTTCAAAAAATCAAAATCCAGCTTGTAAACGCCGGTTTGTTTTGTCCCAAATTTGTAAACATCGCCATCGGAAAGCACAGAGGTGAAAGTATTGCCGCCACGGGGTTTTACTGGCTGTGGCTGCGCCACGAAATCGTAGCGAAGCTCAAAGGAAACCAGCTTTTCATAGCGCCCTTCGCCCACTTTTCGGATGGGCATGAACATCACCCTACCAAAATAATCGGAGCGGTCTTTTTCAACCGAGGTCGTTATTTTTATTTGCTCCGCAATGGCTGCGTCGTCCGGCGAAGCTGTTTTTTCCAGCGGCTCGAAGACCATGTTTCCGAAGGAAACCATGAATTCACCGTAGGCTGGCATGGGGAATCGCTCGGAGTAATACGGTAAGGTATTATGAGAAGCATTGTAAACTGCGCCTTTGAATCGCAGGAGGTTCACCGGTTCAATGCTGTCCTCGTAGGGCATCACCTTCACCTCTTCCGACCATTGGAGGCTACGCTGAACCACCGTTGGAGGGGCAGCTATCGCCAATATTGCCGAAAAAAGGGCCAATACGGATGTTACTATTCGCTTCATTTTCATGGATTTGTAGGCTGGTAGCCAGTTTCTGATGGATTGAGCGCTGGGAAGAACTTCAATTCTGTGATATAATTTTGAACGGCTCTAAAACGTTACGGAAGGGCCGCTATGTTGTTCTAATTTTTTTTAACAGTCACCAAATTAGCAATATTGGTAATTTTCCGAAAAGCCATTATTCGCAAAAAGCATTGAATATCAGCTATTTACACCGCTTAAAACTGTCTTGGTTTGGGATTTTAGAAATCATTTGAAATGATCAGCGCCGACATTTAGAAAAAAATATACCGGGCATCAGTGGCTTTTTAGCAATTTTACATTCTCGCTTCCGGTGCGAAGTTCGCAAACTTCTGTTTTGAACCACTGGAAAAACCATTAAAGTAAGGTCAATGACAAGACAATTAGTATATACGACCCTATTGTTGCTTGGGTTTTGTGGAGTGGCTCAGGCGCAAGACCCGCTGTTCAGTCAGTTTTACGCCACCCCGATGATGATGAACCCGGCTTTTGCAGGTACCACCTATGCACCGAGATTATCTGCCACTTACCGAAACCAATGGCCTATCCACTCCGACGATGGCACCGTTTACGCAACTACTTATGCAGCATCCTACGAGCAGTTCATCCCAGCGTTTAACAGCGGCATCGGCCTAATGTTTTTGACGGACAATAATGGAGACGGACTTTTTAAAACCACCAGTTTCGCCGCCAACTACGCCTACCGAATTGCTGTGAACGACGAGTTCAACATACGCTTAGGCGTCAATGCAGGGTTCAAACAGTCCAGTATTGCATGGGACCGGTTAATTTTTCTGGACCAACTTAACCCAATTACAGGTTCAGTTGACCCCTTTGGCAACCCCAACGTATCAAACGAGCTGCGCCCCAATGACCTGAACAACACAATATTTGATGTTGGCGCTGGCATACTTGCCTACACCAGTAAATTTTACGGTGGCCTTTCACTTCAACACCTTACCACACCGGACGAGGGCTTTTTCAAAACAAATTCAGGGCTGGTGGATGGTTTGCCGCTGCGCACAAGTATCCACGCTGGGGCAGAGTTTATTGTTAAAGAAGGCAATAAGCAAAGTCCATCGTCGTTTGTTTCTCCAAACATCCTTTTTGCCAAACAGGGCGACCAAGGCCAAATAAACGCAGGTGCATTCTACAATCATGGCGTTGTGTTCGCTGGAGGTTGGTACAGGTACGCTTTTACCAACCCCGATGCAATCATCCTAGTAGTTGGAATGCAGTACGATATTTTGAAAATTGGTTACAGCTACGATTTCACCGCTGGGAATGGTTTAGCCGCCAAAACAGGCGGTGCACATGAGATTTCATTGGTACTAAATTTTGACAACAGCGAGTCAGTACGCTCAAAACGACGGGCAGAACGTTACAACGATTGCTTCAAAATCTTCAGGTAAATGCCAGTTGTGGAAAACAATAGTTGTTAAAAACTAAAACCAACCGTTGAATTGAAAACTACTTTTCTATATTTGCACGTCTTTTTTTCAAAGTAAAAATATCTTAATAAAAGTGATGAAAAATCTGTTGAAGTTAAGTCCAGTAATCCTCCTAGCAGTTCTCCTTTTGAGTGCCTGCGGCAAAAAGGAGCGTTCAGCCACCACTGGCTGGCAATACAATGATGCCAAGTGGGGCGGATTCGAAAAAGTTGACTACGAAGGTCAAGCTACAGGTCCAAACCTCGTCCTTGTTGAAGGCGGTACTTTCACTATGGGTGTAACTGACCAAGACGTTACTTTCGACTGGAATGCTGTTCCTCGTCGAGTAACCGTTTCTTCCTTTTACATGGACGAAACAGAAGTTGCCAACATTGACTACCGAGAATACCTCTATTGGTTAGAGCGGGTTTTCGGTGAGTCGTATCCTGAAGTTTCGCTCAACGCACTTCCAGACACACTGGTTTGGCGGGAAGAATTGGCCTTCAATGAGCCATTTGTTGAAACCTATTTCCGTCACCCTTCCTACGACAATTACCCAGTGGTAGGTGTCAGTTGGCTCCAAGCCAACGACTATGCACAATGGCGTACTGACCGTGTGAACGAGATGATACTCATCGAAAAAGGTGTTCTCAACCCGAATGCTGAGCAAAAAGACGAAGACAACTTCAATACCGAGTCCTATTTGGCTGCTCAATACCAAGGCAGTGTGCGCAAAAACATGAAGGATATCAAAACTGGCGGCGAACGTGCCGTACGTTTTGAGGATGGCATCCTACTCCCATCGTATCGCCTCCCAACAGAGGCTGAATGGGAATATGCTGCACTTGGCCTAATCGGTAACATGGTATCCGAGAAAGACGAGCGCATTTCTGACCGCCGTATTTATCCTTGGAATGGCAATACCGTGCGCTATCAAAAGCGCAATAAGTACCAAGGTGAAATCCTCGCCAACTTCAAAAGAGGAGCAGGTGACTACATGGGTATGGCTGGCAAGCTGAACGACGCTGCCCACATCACCGCAGAAGTTAATAAATACATGCCAAACGATTTCGGCCTTTACAATATGGCTGGAAACGTGAACGAATGGACTATGGACATCTATCGTCCACTCACCAGCTTGACACTGGAAGACGTGGAACAGCAGGATTTGAACTCCTTCCGGGGTAATAAATTCAAAACCAAAGTGCTTGACGAAAACGGCAAACCAGTAGAAAAAGACAGCCTTGGCCACCTGCGCTATCGCTATGTTGAAGATGACGAGGTTGCTACCCGTGAAAATTACAAAGTGGGTGAAGCCTACAACTTCCTTGACGGTGACAAAAACTCAGAAGCTTACTACGATTTTGGAAAGCACACCCTCGTGAGTGACAAAGCTCGTGTCATCAAAGGTGGTTCTTGGCAAGACCGTGCTTTCTGGCTTTCCCCAGGCACACGTCGCTTCCGTGATGAAGACAAATCGTACCGTGACCTCGGGTTCCGTTGTGCAATGACACGTACAGGTGGCCCAACCGGTAACGATGATTCCGCCGGAAACAAGTTCAAGACTAAGCAGAGCAAAACAAAGCGTCGTTATAAATAACTTTTATAGATTAGCTTCGCTTGAAAATGAAAGTCCTCGTATCGTAACTGATGCGAGGACTTTTTTGTGCTTTTAAAATTGTCATGAAAATATTCAGCTCATTGCTTTTCATATCCTTTGAACCAAATACCCGCCCTATTTTTGAGCATCAAAAAAAATGATGTGGACACAATCGAAAAAATCTACCAGCTTTTCAAACAGCACCCCAATATCATCACCGACAGCAGGAAAGTAGCGCCGGGCTGCCTTTTCTTCGCACTCAAAGGTGAGCGGTTCAATGGCAATGATTACGCCGTTCAAGCCGTTGCCGAAGGTGCCGCCTGTGCTATTGTGGATGAAGCGGTAGCACTGCCAGATGATAAGTTCATCCAAGTGGAAGATGTCCTTATCGCACTGCAAAATCTAGCCACCCACCACCGTCGCCAATTCAAAATCCCCGTGTTGGCCATCACAGGCAGCAATGGCAAAACGACCACCAAGGAACTCGTCAGTGCAGTGCTCGCCAGCCACTACCCCACCCATTTTACCAAAGGAAACCTCAACAACCACATCGGAGTGCCGCTCACACTGCTGGCCATGCCTCCTAAAACGGAGGTGGCCGTCATTGAAATGGGCGCCAACCACCTTGGCGACATTGACTTCCTGTCCCGTATCGCCGAGCCAACGCATGGCCTGATTACCAACGTAGGGAAGGCGCATTTAGAGGGTTTTGGCAGTTTCGAGGGGGTGAAACAGACCAAGTCGGAGCTTTACAGATACTTAATTGAGCGAAACGGACTAGTCTTCATCAACAAAGATGAACCCTATTTGACTGAGCTGGCTTCGGGCAATAGGCTCCGGCTTTTTTATGAAAAAAGCGAGCATCCGGATATGGCAACCGTGCCGTTTGAAGTGAAACTGGTAGCCGAAGAACCATTTTTGGAAGTAGCTTTTTTGGATGAAAATGGGCAGCTTTTCCATGCCAAAAGCCAAATCATTGGAGGCTACAATTTCAACAACATCATGACAGCAATTGCAGTCGGAAAATATTTCAAAGTACCTGCCGCTAAAATCGTTGCTGCCATTGAAAATTATGTGCCTAGCAACAACCGTTCGCAGCTCAAGACTGTCGGCACTAACATTTTCATTCTTGATGCCTACAATGCCAACCCGACAAGCATGAAAAACGCCATCGAATCTTTTTCAAAAGCAAAGGCAAATCACAGAGTTGCAATATTGGGTGCGATGAAAGAAATGGGAGAATACTGCCACCAAGAACACTTGGAAATAGCCAAGTTGGCCAGCAGCAGTGGGTTTGACCAAGTCTTACTGGTCGGGGAAGAATTTCAGGAAGCAGCCGAGGCCACCGGAGCCATTTTTTTTGAAAATACACCGGAGTTAAGGGATTGGTTTGCTGCGCAAAATTTCACTGAAACCCATTTCTTGATAAAAGGCTCCCGCAGCGTGGGGCTGGAGCGGATGATTGAGGAGTGAGCATGCAACCTCAACAACGGGTACTGCACCTCTTTTTGCGAAGCAAGTGAAAAACTATTTGCAGTTGTAAATTAGGGTGAAGGCGGCTAGCGTCGTTTCTATTGCGAAGACGCATTTAACGAACCGTATTTTTTCAACAAAAAAATCAACTGCATGAAACGTATTCTACCTTTGCTAGTATTGGCAAGCATGATTGCCAACCAAACCATCGCCCAACTGGCAACCACTGCACCAAATTGGCAAGTGGCCCGGTTTGGCATCGCCCTCGGCGGCGACCTTGACATGCCGGTGAACCTCGACCACCATTATCTGCTGAAAACGGCCAATGACGCAGGTTTTGACGATAGCGAACTCCCGTTCACATCGGGCGAAATGACGAAGATGAACTGCGACAACGGTACTTTCCGCATTGGCCTGTCCATCTCGCCGCTCCGCTCGCCGAACACGGAATTGCTCTTTTCGTTCCTTGATATTTCCGGTCGGATTGACATGGTACACTACGAAATGGGCACGAAGGGCGCCTCAGATTACCAGTGGCTCGAAGTGAATGCCGAGAACAAGGAAACTGCCTTGGAAGCAGTTTACCTCAAGCATCGCCAAAGCGGAAAACGTTGGAATTGGTACTACGGGATGGGCACGAATTTTGGTTTTTCGCACAGCGGAAAGGTGCATGTGAAGGGCTTGCTGTTGGACGAATCGGCCACCGATAGCCCGTCCAGTAGTCAAGAATTTGACCTAACTTACAACCAGCGTGAAAGCTTCAACCAGCGGCTCTTTTTGCAAGGCGGCATTGGCATCAAGTTTTTGAAAAAAATGGAGTTCGGTTTTGAGCTGCGCAAAGGACTCGGTTACCGGGCATCTTTCGGAGGTCCGACTCGCATGACCATCCTGAGGCGCTCGCTCGGCTTTTCACTCAGGTGTCAATTGTTTTGAGTAGTTTAGCGACATTAAAATATCCAAAAGGGTTGATAAACAATTGATTATCAACCCTTTTTATCTTTTCACAAATGCGTTTTCGTTTCAATTTCTTGTACCTTGTCTTCTTGGTAGGGGTAATTTTTTTTATCCCGATGACCAAAAAACTCGTCAGCAGTCCTGATGAGTTTTATGGCATTGCTGAAAATCAAATCCGAGCCATCAACCTCCAATACCCCGTCGAAATCAAAGAAATCAAAGTGGTGTTGGGTGAAAAAATAGACTCCGGCCAACTCCTTGCCAGCCTCTACCGCACCGACCTGCCCATCAAAATCAACGACATCAACTACGAAATCCGGGAGTTGCAGGTGAAACGCTACATGGACATCGAGCAGCTGCGAGCAAGTTCTACCCAACTGAGCGCTAAACGTGCTGCCCTCACCGTCACCTACGACCAAAAAATTGCGCAGCTCGAAACCGAACATGCTGCCCAAATGAAGGTACTGGCAAGCATCAAAACCATTGACCTCGAATCGGGTAAAACAAGCGGCGCACCCGACATCCATTTGCAGCGCATCGAATCCCTAAAAAAAGAGAAGGCACTGGAAATCAAGCAGTTAGATGTGGATTTGGAGCAAACAAAAGCCCAAATCGAGCTGGCACAAGCGCCCATTGACCTCCGCATCAAAAAGCTGGAAGGCGAGCTGGAACTTATCAAAAAACAGGAGGCGGAACTAGAGCTTTTTGCGCCGCAATCCGGCATCGTCGGCCAATTGGACTTCATGTCCGGCGAAAAAATCGAAGCCTACACGGTCATCATGCGGATCTACGGAACGCACCCCGACGTAGTCACCACCTATATCGGTGACGGGCGACTGGCAGCCATCCGACTTGGTGACACACTTCTGGTCAGTTCCATCAACCAGCCCGAATACCAAGTGCCCGGCGTCGTGCTCGGCCTTGGCACCCGCATCAAGGAACTGCCCGAACGCCTCCGCCGCATCCCCGAACTCAAGGCATGGGGGCGGGAAGTGCAACTGCAAATCCCCCTCAGCAACTCCCTGCTACAAGGCGAAAAAGTGAAAGTGACGATGAAACCAGGCAAGGCGTTTTCCCTCTTCTAATTTCTGAGACAATAGAAATTAGACTTTAGATTTTAGATAAAAATTATCTAATCAACCATTTGCGTACTGTCTAAAACCTAATGTCTGATTTCTGACACCACCATGAGAAAGCTTTTCACCATCTGTTTCATCACTGTTTTTTGCTCCGCAATGGGGGCACAAACCTCGCCTGTCCAACTGCTCGCCACTGCTTGGGACGACCCCACTGTGCAATTGCATCGGGAACAACAAGCCTACCTCGAAGCCACAGATTTTACCATGCCGTTGCTCCGCAAACTCGAAATCCGCACCGAAAGCCGTGACCTCGACCCCAAGCAGCAGGAGTATGCCCTCCGCATCGGCACGAACGGATTCGGGATGCGCCGCACCCAGTCCGCCATCTACGGCACGATGAAGGATCTGACCGAAACCGAGCGCCTGATGCTGGTGCAAGATGCCCTGCTCGACCGCTACGACCTGCTCCTCGACGTGCATTTTTCAAAAAAATCACTCGACCTCCTTGAGCGCCAGCGACAAGTTTTATTGGATAAAAAAGCAGTGTACAGCCAGCAGCTCGCCTTGGGTTTGCAGGAAGACCTCGATGATTTTTTCAGGACGGAAGATGACCTGCTGCAATTGAATCGGAAGATTTTCGAAGCAAAAAGCGAGGATGATTTGCAACAGTTTCGACTCCAAATTTTTACCGGAAAAAAAGACAGCGTGACGGTAGGGGGACTGGTACAGCCATCCCAGCTTTTGGCTTTTATTGGCGGAGCCAACAACGCCACACCGCCCTCCGTACAACGGCGGGAAGCGCAGGCGGCAATGGCCATCCAAGAGGAAAAAATGAGCCAGATGGAAGGCCGAAACCTGCTCAATTTCCTGCAATTCCGCTACACCGGCAACGCCAACGACCTGCTCGAAGACCGTTTCGCTATCGGTGCCGGCATCGAACTACCTTGGCCAAACGGCTCGAAACTGAAGCAGCAAGAACTACACCTCGAAACCCTGAAAGCACAGGCCGAGGCCGAGCGCCAGAAAAAGGCGGAGGCCTTGCAGTTTAAAGCGAACGAATGGGCGCAGTTGTGGCTTCGCTACGATTTCCTTCAAAAACAGGCAGCCACCTTTCGGGAGCAGTACGACCCTCAGCGCCTGAGCGCAAGTGGCCTCGAAAACCCAGAGACCCTGCTCCGGGTGCAGGAGAGCCTCGCCCGCCTCGATTTGGAACTGGCGGCGGTGGAAAAAGACATTTATAAAAGCTACCTAAGCCTGCTTTCAGAAACAGGCCTGCTCACCGCCGAACCTGCCAGAAACTACCTCTCCCCCGGGCTGGAATTGATTCCCCGCTGACAGTTTATCTACTTAATTCAGCCTGTTAGCGCAGCTTTCACGAAGTTTGTTTTCCTTTGAAAAAATTTCACAAAAAGCTGAATTCAATGCACATTACAAAACCCACCATCGGCCTGCTGGCCGCTTTTTTTTGCTTCGCAAACGGCCTAATGGCGCAGGTCGTCCTCAACGAATATTCGGCGGCCAATTTGGCTACCACCCCCGACAACTATGGCAAGTTCGAGGACTGGGTTGAGTTCTACAACCCCGATACCGCAGCTGCCAACATCAGCAATTACCGATTGAGCGATAACCCCGACAAACCCGACAAATGGAAATTCCCGCAGGGAACGACCATCCCTGCAGGTGGCTACCTCGTCGTTTGGCTTTCTGGGCGGAACGAAGCCATGGGCGGAAATATCCATTCCAATTTCAAAATCACCCAAACCAAAGGCACACCAGAACGCCTAGTTTTTAGCAACCCAAGCGGCGTGGAACTGGAAAACCGCAAGGTGAAAAAAACGCAGATTAGCCAAAGCGCAGGCCGGAAAATGGACGGCGGAGACGACTGGGGCATCGCCAACATACCGACGCCGGGAACCAGCAACAGTGCGGTTTATTTTTACGAAGACTACGTAGCCGACCCCGATTTTGATATGCCTGCCGGGGTTTACCAAGATTCCGTAGTGGTCACCATCACTTGTGAAGACAGCACTGCCGTTATACGTTACACCACCAACGGGAATTTGCCGACGGCCAATTCAACGATTTATACGGGGCCACTCACTTTGCACGAAACAAAGGTTTTGAAGGCAATTGCATTCAGTGCAGACCCGAATCTGTACCCGAGTTTTCTTGAGTTTTCGACTTATTTCATCAATGTTGACTACACGCTGCCCGTTGTCTCAGCTTCCGGTACGCAGCTGCTCCAGTTGGCCAATGGCAACCAGGACCTCCGCCCGAAAGGCTCCTTTGAGCTTTTTGGTTTGGATAAAACACGCACGGCAAAGGTGACGGGCGAACTGAACAGCCACGGGCAGGACAGTTGGGTGAACAACCAGCGAAGCATTGACTGGGTGAGCCGGGATGAGATGGGCGAGGACAACGCCATCGAGGAAGTGCTGTTCCCCGGCCTAAGCTTGCGGGACGAATTCCAGCGGGTTATCATGCGGGCGGCGGGCGACGACAACTACCCCGGCGGCAGCAATTACACCGAAAACGGCCAAGTCGTGAGCGCCAATATACGGGATGCCTATGTCCATAACCTCGCCCTCCGTGGTGACATGCACATTGATGTGCGCATGAGCTCAAAATGTATCGTGTTTTTTAACGGCCAATATTGGGGCGTTTATGACCTCCGCTCCCTTCCCGATGAGCACGACCACACCGAGTACGAGTACAACCAAGGCAAATACGACCTCGAATACCTGCTCACGTGGGGCAACACTTGGGCGCAGTACGATGCCAACGGCATGGCCTTTCAGAACTGGGAAAACTTCTACAATTTTGTGGAGAACAACGACATGGCCGATGATGCCAATTATACTTATGTGGAAAGCCAATTCGACGTAGCCAGCCTCTGCGATTATTTCATCGCAAACTCCTTCACCGTGGCCAGCGACTGGCTGAACTGGAACACCGGCTGGTGGCGGGGCCTCAACCCAGACGGCGACCACCAAAAATGGGGCTATATCCTCTGGGACCTTGACGCCACTTTTGCCTACTACATCAACTACACGGGCATCGCCGACACCAGCGCCACTGCCCTACCCTGCAACCCCGAAATCATTGACTTGGTGGATTGGTGGGATCCGCAGCCGCAGCGGCACATAAACCTCATCAACAAACTACAGGAAAGCCCGAAATTCCGGCAGTTCTACGTGACCCGGCAGGCCGATTTGGCGAAGTCGGTTTTCGGTTGCGAAAACATGTTGAGCTACCTCGATACCATCGTTGCTACAATTGCCCCAGAAATGCCAGCACATATCGTCCGTTGGGGCGGCTCCATGCAGCAGTGGCTGGACAATGTGGAACGACTGCGCTTTTTCATCGAGCGACGCTGCGCCTCGTTGGCTGGCGGTGCTGGCCTCAATGACTGCTACCAGACCACTGGCCCCTACGACGTGGTGCTGATGACCGACCCGCCGAACGCAGGTACTATTCAAGCCAATTCGTTGATTTACAATCAATTGCCGACGGTAACGCCGTTTTTAGGAAATATTGAAACGCTACTGGACGTGACCCCCGCCGACCAAAGTTTTACTTTCAGTTTCTGGAAATCAACGAACCACAGCTTCGCTGATAGCAGTTTGGTGCAAAACAGCCTGACGCTCACGCAACCGGACACCATCACCGCCGTCTTCAATTTCATGCCTTCGGCAACGCATGATTTGCCAATTGGCCAGTTCGAGGCCAGTGTATTGCCAACGGTTTTCAACCAGCAGTTCACGGTGAGCTACAACTTGGCGGAGCCGGGCCTCGTGTCCATGCGCCTGCTTGACGTGGCCGGGCGAGAGGTTGCCAACTTGTTTTCGAATGAGAAAATGGCGGCTGGCGAACACCTGTTTGGATTCGACACCGCAGGCAAGGGCATTGCTCCCGGCGTTTATTTCCTCAACATCAAAGTGGATGGAGCGCAGCGGACGCTGAAATTGGTGAAAGGAGCGTAGGATTTACGATTGGGGGCGCAGCCGAAATGAGAAAGGGATTCGTGGACAAACTGCCGCGAATCCCTTTCAATATGGAGAACCCACTAACCCCAATCGTAAATCGTCAGTCGTCAAATCGTAAATCGCTAAAACTCTCCCCGCCACGTCAAAATCGGAATCAGACCAAGTTGACTTTTCAGCAGCACCTTGTCCTGCACGGTATCGTAGTAGTGGTACTGGTCGTTTTTACGGCTCGTAAGGTTCTGAATATCAAGGGATAGCATCGAATTTCGGCCCACTTTGTTCCATTTTTTGTAGAAGCGCATGTCAATGCGGAAATAGTCGTCGAGTTTTTCGGAGAATGGATATTTATCTTGAAAAACGGTGTACCCAACTTTCTCCGAAGCTGCCAAGTCTATCTGTGATTCCCGAAAACCACCGAGCCAAGCAACTCTGCTGCTGATGCCATTGATAATTGTTTTACCATTTTTTTGCTTCGCATATTCACGTCCGGTAGTCAGGTTCAGGCTGTGGCGGCCATCGAAGCGGGTGGAGCGCCAAAAGCCATCGCCTTGAAGCCCAATTCTAGACAACTTGAACTCCGAACGATAGAGTGAACCGGCCAACAGGAAAAAGAAGCGGTCGGTCAGGTATTTTTGAAGGGAAATATCGAGGCCAAGGTTGCGGCCTTTGCCGTCGCTATCATAGCTGTCAGGTTCAAAAACTTGCCCGTCTGAGAGGTAATTCTGTGAAAAATCAACGAAATTATAAACATAAAAAGACCCGTTATCCGCATTGTAAACTGGCATTTTTTGAAGCCGCTGCATATAGGCTTCGGCTTTGAAAACCAAGCCATTTGGCAAATCATATTGATACCCCGCTGAGAAATGGTGCGCCCTTGGGTAATCAGGAAATTCGGTGGCATACTGGTGCGTATTCAACTGATAGGGCAAACGCTGACTGTGCAAACCATACGCAAATACAAGTTTTCCCCTACCTAAATCATAGTTAAAACTGAGCCGTGGCTCTGGTATAATTTCTTTTCTCAAGGTGGTAAAAATGCTCGCATGAAGCCCTGCTACCACCTCCAATTTCTCCCTAAACTTCCCATGCCATTCCACAAAAGGCTGTACCAACCAACCAGTTGCGTCACCGCCATTATTGAAAAAGACGAAATTGTTTTTGAATAAAGAACGGTAACTATCATCATTGAAAGCTGCCTCCATCCCCGCCCGCACTCGATGCCGAGCGCTGATTTTATGGCTTAAAATGCTGGAAAAAGAAAGCTTTTGCTGGCGCAAATAGTCATCCTCCCAGCGCTCCCCGGTTTCCACAAAATCGGCGGTGCGCTCATGCTCCAGTCCCGAAGCGATGGCCACGGTGCGCAGTACGCTGCTTTTTCCAAGGGGCAAAACATGCGTCATGCCGAGCGCCCCCATTTTCGATTCAAAATCAATATTGAAGCGCTCCTTGTCAATCTTCGCCGAGTCGGTGGGTGACAGGTAGTGGTTGTAGCTCTTGCCGCCCATGCCGAACAAGGTGAACTGCCCCGCCTTTACCGTAGGTAACGAAACATGAAAAGCCACATCCTGAAAAGCCGTCTCTTCATCCCCAAAATCAGCGCCCATTGCCGTCAGCAGCCCTGTGAAAGAATATCGGTAATTTACCAAAAAGGAAGGATTTTGACGGCTTGCAGTTGTTGACTGCCCACTGCCCACCCCGACCTTGGTCGGGGAACTGCCAACTCCCAAAGGCCCCTCCGCCGCCGCTTCGATGCCGATGAACCCCGCTTGGGCGATGAGTTCGTGGCGCTGGTCATTTCCCTTGCGGAAATACATGTCCATAATGCCGCCGAGGGCGTTGCCATACTGCGCCGGGAACGCCCCGGTGTACAGGTTGGACGTGCCGAGCAACTGGGCGCTGAGGATGTTCACGCCACCCGCCGCACCGCTCGGTCGGTCGCCAAAAGTGCCAGCATTGGCCGTGTGGTTGGGGTTCACGATTTCCACGCCTTCGAGCCGCCACTGGAAGGCGTTTGGAGAATTTCCCCGCACGGAGATGATGTTCGTGCCGTCGTTTTCGCCTGCCACACCGGGGTAAGCCGTGGCCAGTCGGGCCGGGTCGAAATTGGTGGCGGGGAAGCGGAACTGCTCCTCGACGCTGAAGGTGAGTTGGTTAAGCGAGGTGGTATTTTGTGCATTCGATGCGGCTTTGATGACGACTTCTTGGAGCTGGTTGGGCTGCTCTCGCAATTTAATGTTCAGCACAGTCTCCCGGCCAGCCTCCACCAGCACTTCGGCGATGGTGAGGGTCTCGTAGCCGAGGTGGGTGGCTTGTATCTGGTAGCGGCCCACTGGCAGTTTTTCGATGAAATAACTCCCTGATTCTGAGGAACTTGCGCCGGATGCAGTCGCCGATTTTAGCAAGGAAATAGAAGTGCCGGGCAAAGGCTCGCCCGTGTCGGCATCCGTCACCGTGCCACGCAGCGTCTGCCCCGGCGCCTGTGCCTTTGGCATTTGCGCCAGCGAAAGCATTGCGAAGCAAGTAAAAGCGATAAATAATAGGTGTTTTTTCATCTCGAATTTCATTTGCGAAAGTGGCCATCAGATAAAACCATTCAAACAATCTCAAACAACTCAAACAATCTCAAACTCTTCACCCCTCAAACCATTTTCTACCTTTGGGCAAAAATAGCACCCTCATCCGTGAATCTACCTGTCGAAAATCAACGAACCCTTCGGGAACTACCGCCACGTCGCCTCGACTGGTACACGCAAGCCGTGCTGCTGCTGGGTGGTTACGTCAGCCAGACGGGTTGGGCGTTGCTGGCGTTGGGGTCTGTTTTCTTTTGGACGACCTCCGTCAATTCTGGCGTGAAAGTCTGGTGGCAAGACCGCACCGTGGACTGGCAGGTGAAGGAGGGCGTGATTTTGGAGGCCGACTCGACGGGGGCGGTGCAGCAAAGCCAGCGGGTTTGGAAATACCTACATTCCGTAGCACCCGGCGATGGCTACCGCTACCGTGGCGTCAGTTTTTCCATCGGAAAAAAATTCGATGCGGGGCAGCTTGCTTTCATTCAATTCGACCCAGCCGACCCACGGGACAATTACGCTGTAGGCCTCAGCCGAACAGCCTACCCGAAGCGGGTGAATTTTCTGCTGATACTGCCATTGCTGGGTTTGGTGTTGGTCATTTATTCTTTCCCTCGCAAGTGGCGGGTGCTGCGTTTGTTGAAAATCGGCGATTTTACGAGGGGAAAACTCTTTGGCAAAAACCCAACGGGCGAGGTGTTCAGGAACGGTGCAAAAGTGCTGCCTGTTTTCAGGTTTGACTTCCGTTTTGAGCATAGCGGGGCAGTTTATCATGCCACTTGCCGCACCCATCATCCGGCGCTGGTGGAGGACGAGGAATCGGAGAGCATCCTTTTCGACCGCTATAAACCGAGCTTTAATTTGGTGTATGATTCCGTTGCGGATTTACCAAAAATCACGGCGGCTGGTAAATTGGCACCGATGGAATGGAACAAGGTTTGGGTGCTGTTTTCGCCGATGTTTTGGGTGGCGTTGAATGGGGTTTATTTGTTGATGCGGTAAACGGAGAAGATTGGCAACATCAAATAAGTAAACATTAACTCACTCCACCTTCACCAGCTTGCCCGTCTTTAGCACCCTACCCTCATCCCGCACTTCGTAAAAATAGAGGCCGGGGGCGATGCCTTCCAAGGACACAAGGTTCCAACCATAATTGATGCGCTGCTGATGAACAAGCTGCCCAGTGGCCGTGTGCAGGTAAAGCGTGGCATTGTGCGGCAGATAATCAGACAAGATAAAGTTCGTGGCCTCACGGGCGGGGTTGGGGAAGACGGTGAGGTTCACCGCTGGCTGTACCTCGCCGCTGGCGGAGGTGCCTAGCTGCAAGGTACGGCAGTAGGTGTCTGAGCTGTATTGGTTGCTGACGGTGAGGCAGACTTCGTAGCTGCCACCCTGCGGGAAAGTATGCACGGGGCTGGTGTCTTGGCTGACCGTGCCATCACCGAAAGACCATGACCACTCGACTGGCTCGTAGTAACTCAGGTCGGTGAACTCCACTTGCAGGTAATCAGTGGAATCTTGGTCATAGCGGTACTTGGCGATGGGATTGTTGTCGAACCCGAGCGTGTCGCAGGGGCTGCCGTCCAAAGGACCGAGGCGGTAGTTGGGGAAGTGCGGCGAGGTGAAGCGGTTGTTGGTGGGCAACACTATGCCATGTTGCACTACCTCGCAGGAATCCCCTGCCTTGTTGGGCTGGTTGATGTAGTGCAGTATCTTTGTCTCGTTGTTGGTGGTTATGTAAATCCTCCCGTCTGGGCCGGGCTGCATGGCAAAGAAGGTGGTGGAAAATGGTGCTGTAAAACCATCATAAACCGCCACCGTGTCAATGGTGCTGGCGATGTCGGAGGCCCATGTGTCAGCCTGTAGGATGAATGTGGACGAGGCCATATAAACGAAGCGGCCATTTGGTGAGAAGGCTACGCCACCGCCCAGTTCTGTTTCTGGTATAGGCAGGAATAAGGGGTTGTCGGAGAGTAATCCCGTGCAGCGGTCAAAATCATAGATGTACAGCCCGTGCTGGATTTCGAAACGGGCCAGCCTGCTGCCATCTGGTGAAAAACATATGAACCCGTTGCTGTTGATGTTGGGATAGCTTGGCGACAGGCTCTGTATCAATAGGTCTGCTACCCCATTGGGCGTGAGCAGGCAACGGTAGAAGTTGTTCTCGGCCTTCTCTGGAAAAAGAACCCACCAGTCACGCCCGTTGGCATGCTTCACGGCTGTTATAGTACCAAAGGTCTTGGTCGTGTCGTTGAAGATGGCCACGTTCTTTTCTTCCACCCGGCCCAACCCGTTGTTTTGGTTCATGTCAACCACCGTAAAATAAGTAGGATTGACGGCGAGTATCAGTACATCGTGGTAATCAATCCTTTCATGGAAAAGGTAATATTTACCGGGATTGTCGGGCATGGGAAGAACAATATGGCTTTGGGCTACCTTCAGTCCACCATAGTAATTGTTGGAGGTTATTGTTCCCGGGTTCAGGCTATCTCCATTTTCCATTTGTTCTCCAAGGTAGTTGGCAATCCATGCGCCGTTGGTGTAGAATTGCAGATTGCCTGTGCTGTCACAAATGCTTGCTCCGGTGACGTTAAAGTTCATCTCCCGCTCTTCCTTGTAGGATGTAGGAGGCTCAGTATTGAAATCTAAGGTACTGCCGCCGTAATCGGGATGAGGTGTTTGCACATTGTGGCCAAACAGCCAGATATTGTCGTGCTTTTGACCAAAGGATGTAGTCAAATTACAAAGGAAAAAAAGTAAGGCCAAGAAATGTTTCATGGTCAAAGTTAACAAAATTGAAAGGCCCAAGCAATTGCCAGTTGCTTGGGCCTTATGGTTTATTTCACCAGAATCAGTTTGGTGGAAAAGGTTTCTTCCCCATTTTCGAGCAGCCTCACCAAGTAAATCCCCGGTTGTAGGTTATCGGTACTGAAGCTGAACTGCTTCTCTTTTTCTGGAACATCAAAGCTTGATACAGGTTGTCCGTACAGGTTGAACAATTGAAGTTCACCTTTGCCTTCAAGCACAACTGGCATTTTCAGGTTCACCATGCCCTGTGTTGGGTTGGGGTATAGGATATAGCCCGCCTTCTTCAGGTCTTTTGGCAACTTGAGCATTTGTGCCCCGCCTACACCACAAAGTGTTTCATCATCAAAAACATCTTCCGTCAAACCATCCAATAAGGCCCTGGCACGGAATACGGGGATACCACCCTCGTAGGGACACTGCAACGCAATTCCCCGGAGCAGGTTGATTTGGGTGTAGTTTGGTGCGATACCCTTGGCAAGAGTGTTCAAAAAGATATGGTTCACCATCTTTTCGTTCTGCTCCCAAATTTCAGCAACGGCAATGCTATTGTTCTGTGCAATCAGTGCATTTGCAGCCTGACTGCGGGCCTGAAGAATGGAACTTGCCAATGCCTTATTGTTAAGCGATAGGGTTTCCAATAATGCTAGTGCATCGGTGCGCTGTAATTCAAGTGCAGTGGCGGTTTGGCCTGTAGCAGTTTGAAGCTGATCATCAATGGTGGCGATTTCGTCCATTTTGGCCACGATGTCGCTGTAGTAGCTTTGCAACTGAACGGCGGTACTGGCATCCAATTCGTAGAGTCCGTGCATGTCCGATTCTATTGCCGTGAATTCACCGATGCTGGTTGCCAGTTGAGCATTGTAGAATGTCTCCAGCACTGAACGAGGCTGTATGAGTTCCGTGTTATCGTACAGTTTCTTGAACAGGTTCCGGTCGAGCATCCACTTCATAGCCAAGGCATCCTGCCCAGGGTCAACCAATCCTTGCGCTATCCGCTTATCGAGTTCCCGGATAGGTGGGTCGTTCGGTGGGGATTGCAGTCCTGCACAACCGTCTGCAGCACCACAGCCAAATTCATCCTCTGTGGGGTCGGAGATGAACCATGACCCTGAAGCAGAAGACGGGTTCTGTGGCCCAAAAGGTGCATTGATGGAGGGCACGATATATTGGGATTCGTTTACCCAGTTTTGGTCTGGACTTTCATGCCTTGCCCCTACTGTGCTCGCTCCACCCCAGGTACCGTTCCATCGGTTGCCATGTAAGGTTATATCGCCCCCATTATCAAAAGGTTGGGCCCCTGTGATGCCAAATGTTTGATAGTGCAGCCCGAAATGGTGGTTCTGAAAATTTGTCGTGCGGAGGTCGGTGCTACCACAATCCATATCAAATTGCATACCAAGGTAGGTGTCAATTATTCCGTTGCAGTCATAGGTAACTCCCGTGCTGGCACGGGCTTTTATGCCCGCAGGGCCTGCAAGGGTTCCACCAGGATTTGACTCAAAATCACCATTCACATAATTGCAAGAAAGTATATTATTAGAGCTGTTCCAGAGCCAAAACCCGGTATAACTGCTACTACCAAATGTTCGGGTAGCGTAAATATGGTTTTCATGTACATTATAACCATTGGCACCGTTCATTGAGATGCCCGAACTAGCATTGGCAAGGTCTATTCCGTAATGAGAATTGATTTCTGCATTGGGTTCGGGTGCGCCATTTTCCCGAACCAAGATGGCGGCAGATTTAGTGTCTGTGGGTGATGCGTTTACATTGATGTCATTGTCGTGAACGTGTATTTGGTTGGCAGGGTCATTGAACCAGAGCGCCACACCTTGTTGGGTGCAGTTGATGACATTGCTGCAAATATCAATGTTCCGGTTAGCGCTTTCCCGTATTTCGACCCCTGCATTGACAAATGACATGGTGTTGTTGCGCACATTGGCGTTCATGCCCCGAATGGAAATACCAATATTGCAAAAGCTAAAGATGACATTGTTGGCGCCGCCACATCCCCCGCTTTGGTTGAAGGTTTGACCGGCACCTATGGCCCGAACCCCATATCCTGCGATTGGATAATCCTGCACAGCGATGCTGCTAAATTGGGAATTCCTGAGTGTCAGGTTGCAATTTTCTGTCAATATGCCATTTCTAAGCCCAGTGAAAGTGTTTTTTGGAGCACTTCCATCCGCACCGATTGATAAGCTTCCCTGCTCGGTAGTCTGGATACCTGCGTATGACCAAGGCCCGTCTTCTGTGGATTGGCTATCGTAGTGAGGCTTTAAGGTGCTTGTGCAACTCAAGTTATTGCCAATGAAAGTTTGCAGTGTGAAGTCATTACCGGGTGTATTGAAAAAAAGGGAAACGAAATTGTTTTCAAAATCCGCTCGATTGATGCTGACTGTAGATTTATCCATTGGCCGCACGGCATGTTGAGCATCTTCAATCCAGCACCGGGGGCCAGTAGGTATTGGGGATACGCCAATATCCAACTTCCCATTTGTTTCGACAATGATGCCCTCCCATCTCTTTTCACAACCACTTAGATGGGTTCCACGCAATCGAAGGGTATTGTTTGCTGGCACTCTTATTCTGGCTCCTGCACCCATGCAAAGGCTGGAAAGATTGGGAAAGGTATAGGAAGCTGACGTGCCACCAATAAAGGTTGTAGCATCTATCACTAGTGTTCCACTAACTGTAAGATTCAGTGGTGTACCATTATCTGTATTGCTGGCAGGGACTTGATTTGATGCCACTAGCTGGGAAAGAAGCGTTTCCAAGCCAGGTGAGCCAATTTGGAGGCTGCCGGGTGGGCAGTCGCATCCAGCTAAACATTCCTCCATAGTCAATGTAAAATCCTGTCCATCAGGATCGGCGATGCACGCTCCTTCATTTGTGACAGTGAGGGGAATCGTCAATTCTGTACCAGGTGCAAAACCAGCACTTAAGTCAAGGAACAAAGTAAGTGTGATACATTCGCCTGGTTCCATATCTTGAATAGAAGCAGTTCCATTTGGAAAGTCGGGATTGTTGCTGCTTAAAGTAGTGCCGGGTATGCCCTGAAGGTTTGGGGATATGGAGAAGTCAGCGGTTGTGTTCAGTACGTCATCCAAACAGACTTCGAGTTCCACGACTGCTTGGCCTCCGATGCAGGCTTGCATAACTGTAGGATTGATAGTGACTTGGTGCTGGCAGGAGGTGGTGACGACGACGTTGTCAAGGAAAATATTCGCAACAGCAAGTGGAGGATATACAGGGTAATCAAAGAACCACAAATGAGAAATTGGTTGGGTTAGACTATTAGGCAGAGTAAAAGTGAAATGCGAAAAACTTGGATTTCCACCATCACATTCCATCAAACTTGCCTCACCCAAACAAGTCCCAATAACATTCCCAGAATTATCCATAAGGATTCCATTACACGTTGTTAAATATGGTAATTCCATCGGATCCGGCAATTGACTCAAACCCCAAACGCCTAACGTTATTGGTTGGTAATTGGCAAATTGAAGGTTTGCACATGCATCAAACTCTACTTTTACATCACAATTGCTTGGAATGTCACTACATAGTGGCATTAACACATTTTCCTGATCACAGCCAGGACACCTTATAAATCTAAGAAATTGATTTATGCCATCTGACCATACATCAACAGTATTACCCACAAAATCTCCATTTGTATTGAGAATGCCAATTTCTTGCGAACTCCACGGAGAGAGAAAGCTAGAATAATAAGTATCAAAACCTTCGGTAAACAATTCAAAATCTCCATACCATGCCAAATTGCAATCATCTTCTTTACACATGGAAGGATCAATCCCATCCATAACAACCAATGTAATCGTGCCTGATTGACAAAGTTCTCCATTACAACTGGTAATAGTGTAGCATACTTCGTATTGTCCTAATGGTGTATTATTGGATGCAATGGTTAAGAAGGAATTGTTTGAGGTAAAGGTCATATTGCCAGTATTTCCACATGAAAAATCGAAAATAATCTGATAATTTCCCTCTGCATCAAAATCATTTTGAGTCAAGAATTCCAATGGTATGTTTTCGATAGGTTCGTTAAGCACAAAAGGCCCATCATCTCCTACAATTACCAGGCAATTAGCGTCGCAGCTGGGCGACATATCATAGCCAATTTTGCACATTATTTCCAATTCCGCAGCTGTCAGTGTTCGCCTGATGTTTGGTGTTCCATCAGAAGCCGTAACACCAAACCCAATCCCGGGATGCATAACATAGTTATCGGTACCGCAAATAATGTTCAAGTGACTGAGAATATTAGCTGCCTCTCCGTCACCAGGGGTTGAAGTTCCAGAAGGCCTATGCGCTGGTGGATTTTGAGTAACGTTATGCCTGACATTACCACATGTTAGAATTGGAGTTGGCATATTTGGAAATTCTGCCGTGTTGAAAGTATAGTCTTTACAACAATCTCCACTACTGCTCGATGGGATAATCATATTAGCACCAGTTGGTTTTTTCAGGTCTAAGTCATATAAGGTATAAAAGCCGTCCAATGCATTTCCTGTTGCGCCTACTGTAGAAGCAAAACCCATCGAGTGCATTGCCTCATGCAAAACAACAGTGTACAGGTCAACTTGTTGGTTGGTAATTACGGGGATTTGGTCAATTTCAGTGTACCAATTGAATTGGGGGTTAATCCTAATGGTGCCATGTGCAAACTCTGAGGGAAGGTTATATGGTTGCAAGTTCAATTGTTCCTGAATAATCGAATAGCCAATGCCACAATTGTTGCCCCAAAGTGGAGTACCAACTCCAGCATTGCCGCTACCAACCATAAAGGGGTCAAAGCTAATATGAATATTTACCGGCCCACCTGTGCTTGGCAAAGTTACCAGACTAGATAAATAAGCAAATACGTCGCAAATAACATCTTCTTGCGCTTGCGTTGGGTAAGTATTGCCCATGTACGATGTTGTTTGAATTACAGGATTGAACACGCCAGTGCTTGCGCATTGCAATGGCGCAGCATTCTGATATAAATCCTCTAATTCCTGTTGTGAGTAAGTATTTCCAAATCTGTCAGTGTACAGTGGCCCTGTAGGTGGTTGAACGGAAGGTGGCTTAATATAAACACCACAGCTCAGGACTTGCCCTTGGGCATTGTCCACTAGCATCAAGGTAATTGCAAATGACAAAAACAGATAAGGTAGACTAGTACCACGCCACTTTTTAAAATGAAATCTTAAAGAGAAATTCATAACAATTTTTTTTAAAGGTTTATAACCCACCCACACCCCTCCCACCCCTCAGCAAGCTGAAAGCCGCCAGGCGCATGGCATGGTTCACAAAAAATAGTCATCCCCACAGCGGCCATTAGCCGCAAAGTCGCAGCAAAGGCGGCAAGGGAAGCCCGCCCAAGCCGGGCGGGCACCTGATTGGGTAAGCAAACATGGTCGCACACGGGCTACCCACGGTGAAGGTGTTGTTCCTTTTCATGTTAAAGATTAAACGGTTGGTGTATAAGTTTCTACGCTCCCAAAAGGCGGTTAAGTGCCGAGGACAGTAGAAAAGCATTTTAAAAGTCTATCTCACACAGTTGGGCAAGCAGGTGTTGGG
>JBGSWN010000078.1:0-14957 GCA_041752395.1 Saprospiraceae bacterium
CACTGTGCTCACCAATAAAATGGGAAGCGCCCCCGGCATGTGGTTCGAAGAAAATGGCAAAGTCGTGGCCTCCATGCCCGGTGTGCCGTTCGAGATGGAGTACCTGATGCAGCATGAGGTGTTGCCCCGCCTCCAAGCCAAATTCAATGCGACGCCGACCGCTCACCGCACGCTTTTCACCGCCGGCGAAGGTGAATCCACGCTGGCAGAATACCTGAAAGATTTCGAAGAAAACCTGCCGCCACATGTAAAACTCGCCTACCTGCCCTCCATTGCACGGGTGCGCCTGCGCCTCACCGTGAGCGACCCCGACCCAGCTTTTGTGGAAAAAATACTCGATGAAAAATTCCGGGAAATGGAAGGACTACTACCGCCCAAGGTCATTGCCGGGCAGGGCGACGACACGTTGGAAAGCGTTATTGGCCGCATTTTGAAAGAGAAAAACCTGACCCTCTCCACGGCGGAAAGCTGTACCGGCGGCTACCTCGCCCACCTCATCACCTCCGTGCCGGGGTCGTCGGCGTACTTTATGGGCAGCGTAGTTTCGTATGCCAATGAAGTGAAAATGAACCAACTAGGGGTGAAAGAAGCAACGCTGCGGGAGTATGGTGCCGTCAGTGAGCAGACTGTGCAGGAGATGGTTGCTGGCGCAATTCGGCTACTCGGCACTGATGTGGTCGTAGCCACCAGTGGCATTGCCGGGCCAGATGGCGGCACACCTGAGAAGCCCGTCGGGACAGTGTGGCTGGCCGTTGGGAACAAGGAGCGAACCGTCACTCGCAAACTGCAATTGACCAAGAACAGGCTTATCAATATCCAGTATTCGGGGTATTATGCGCTGAATTTGCTGCGGTTGTTTTTGCTGGAAAAATGAAAAAAATGACCACTTTAGAAGAATTGCAATATATTTTCAACCTGCTTCATGATGGTGGAATTGAAAATTATTCTGGGCATTCAGAAAAGCTTCAACTTGAAATTATGTGTTCATACTTAGCTGAACACATCAATCCAGCGTACGAAAACTTTTACATCGAACTTGAAAAAATAGAAAAATTCGAGCTGCATCCTTGGTGGAAGACAGGCTTTGACCAAGATTTAATTCTCAATGATTTTAAAGAAATTGCACAACTTGGTTTAGATATCGGAAGTGCAGATATTCAGGATGATTTTGTAATTATTTACTGTTCTCATTGGGGAAAAGACGTGGATTTCGTAGGCGGAAATATCCACCTAAAATGCCAGTCAGTCAAGGTTCTTGACCATCATAAAAATGAAATCTCAATTCAAGAATTAGATAAAATTGCCCAAGAGTACTGGGACAATTTCGGCACAAAACAAAGTCCATCGGATTTGCTTGATGGACGTTAAATATTCCACCAATACGTCAGCTTCACCACCAGCGCCCGTGTCCGCACATCGCTGAAATCTGAATAATAATTGTCCGTGTAAACAATGAACAAGTCCGATGCCGGGCTGTACCGCCATTGCAGGCGCAGGTTCAGGTTCACGTTGTCCGTTTGGCTGTTGTACTGAAGGAAATTGGTGAAATACAGCTTGTTCGTCAGCGTCACGTCAATGCGGGGCCCGACGAGCCAGATGTTGTGGCTGGAGTTTTTGAGTGCCTCCGGCAAACGGTCGTCTGCTTCAAACTCAATGCGGTTGAGCTGCCCCGCCAAATTCAGCGCCACGTAGGGTTGGAAGCGATAGCCAATATCACCACCGAGCCGCAACCGGGTACCGTCGGCGTAGTAGCCGCCGTAGCGCCCACTGAACGACCAAGTGAATCGGCTTTGCGGTTTCGAGAGGATGTCCGTCCCGAAGCTGTTCCAGTCGTGCTCCTGGCCAGTGGTGAGCAGGTCGGTTTTCGTGTTGCCAGGGTTCACGGGGTTGAAGGGACTGCCGAGTTTCACATAATTATGTGCCGTCCAGAAGGTGATTTCCGTGCGGTTGAGTAAGGTGAATTTGTAGAACAGCACTGGCTCGTTTTCAATTTGTCGCATTTTTTCATTGAAATAAAACTCAATTTTGGTTCGGGGGCCGTGACTGAGCAGCCAACTTGATTTTGGGAAAAACAAGTGCTCGCCCGTTATAAATAGGTGGTTGAAACCAGCAGTTGGTTGGGATTTGCCAAAACCCGTGCGAGGCACAAAGCCCGTTTCCGCTCGAAAGTTTTGCCCCACATTCTCAAATTGCAAGTTGAAATTCCATCTTTTGGCCGTGTAGGCGAGGTTGCCCGCCTTGATGTCGTCTTCGCCATCCAGCCCAGGGCTGAACGATTTGAGGTAGAGCAGTTTGCCAGTCCAAGTGTTATTTTGCGAAGCGAGATTGTACTCAAAACCAAGGTTGCGGTTGTACTTTCGGATGGCCTGTTTGTCGGCCACGGAGTCAAAATCGAAGGTGTATTTGTTGACGAAAATGCCCGAAACAAAAGAGCGGGCGGCCACCCTGCGCTGCACGGAGAGGACACTGAAATTCTGTTCTGGCGTGGACAAGCCTTCGGCATTTGTAAAATTATCCGCCTGCATGGTCATCGCTCCGAGTCGCCAGTTTTTGTTGGGCTTTCCACTCAGCCTAGCCCCGTATTTGATGGGCGCTTCGAGGCCGATCCGCCTCGAAAAAAACGGACGGATGGCCGAGTAGCCAAAGTTTCCGAAGATGTCCGCATTTTCCAAAAAGAACTGCCGCCGCTCTGGGAAAAACAGCTCGAAACGGTCGAGGTTGGTCTGCTGCACGTCCACTTCCACTTGCGAAAAATCGGGGTTCACCGTCAGGTCGAGGTTGAGGGAGGAGGTGAGGGAAATCTTTGCGTCACCGCCGATTTCCTTGCGGTAGGTGGCGTCTTTTCCTTTTTGAAAATCCTTGCTCGTGCCGCCGAGGGCGTAGGGTATGACGGAAATATTGGCCCCGGTCGCTGGCGGCGCTTCATCCCAAACCAACACGCCTGTGTAGGCCAGCGAGGCGGTGGGAAACTGCCGAGGCACGGGCGCCCACGCCGATTTTTCGGTGGATTTGAGGTCGTTCCGGCTGAAGTTAACGCCCCAGCGGTCAATGCCCTGCTTGTATCGCAGCGTCTTGAACGGCACGGCCATTTCGAAGACCCATTTTTCATCATCGGCCAGCACGGCGGACAGCCATTTGTTTTCCCAGCTAAGGTCAATCTTGGCGCCGTCGTACATCAGGCCATCCCAGGGTGCACCTTGTGCGTTTGCCCCGAAGGAAAAGCCGTTCGTCTGGTCGTCGAAGGGGTCGAGAAAGAAGATGAAATTGTCGTTTTTACCAAAATTCCAATCCCTGCGCAGCGATTCCACCATCCAGTCGCCGTCTTTTTTATCAAAATTAACGGCCAGCAAGTACAGGTTTTCATTGTCGTAAAGCATCCGAACTTCGGTTCGCACCTCGGCACGGCCAGTGTCCATTGGCAAAACTTGAAAGAAATCGGTGGCAAGTTCGGCCTGTTGCCAAGCGGGGTCGTCCGCATTTCCATCCAAATTGATGGCCGAAGCGGCTCGATGAATATGGTACTCGTAGTCGGCGTTTTTCTTTTGGGAAAATGCGGCGGTGCTGGCGCAAAGCAGCAGGATTGTGAGGATACTTTTTGTGAAATGATGCAAGTTGGTGGTCGTTTTATTTGCGAAGATAGTTTTCGGTGGAATTATGTGGCCGCCCAATTTATTGGGCTGGACGTTTTAGGTTTGCGAGAATTGTGCTTGGATAATATTTCAGTTCGCTTCGGTCAGCCCAATAAATTGGGCGACCACAATTCCGCCAAGAAAAATACTCAGTTACATTTTTAAACTTTACCCATCGGTGAAAGTCAATGTACCGAACTTCACGCAACGAGATTGATGATGCAAAACAGCGAAATCGTGGACGAACGGATTCTGTCGCTGCTGCGTGAAGGTGGCAGCCACGCCGAAAGCGGCTTTCGGCTGCTGATGGAACAGTACCAGGAGCGGCTGTATTGGCAGATACGCCGGATGGTCCTCGACCACGAGGATGCCAACGATGTGCTGCAAAACTGCCTTGTCAAAGTGTTTCGGAGCAGCCACACGTTCGAGGGCAAATCGAAGCTCTACACTTGGCTCTACCGCATCGCCACCAACGAGGCCATCACGTTTTTGAACAAAAAAAAACAGCGCCAAGCCACCCCGCTCGACGCTGGCGAAAGCCCCCTGGCCAATCGCCTGCGGGCCGACGACCACTTCGACGGCGATGAGGCACAGCGCAAGCTCATGTCTGCCATCGAAACGCTGCCTGACAAGCAGCGGCAGGTGTTCAACCTCCGCTATTTCGATGAAATGAGCTACGCCGAAATGTCGGAACTGCTCGGCACCTCGGAGGGCGCATTGAAGGCATCGTTTCACCATGCGGTGAAGAAGATTGAGGGGTTTGTGGGGAGGTACGATTGACGATTTACGAATTACGATTGGGGCACTGCCCTGCATCAAATTGCTTGCTATGAAAGATGAACTGAGGGACGAACTTGAAAATTCTCCCTTCCTGAAAAAGATGAAGGAGCAGCCCAGCGGGGGTTTCCAAGTGCCGAAAAACTACTTCCAGCACTTGCCCAACGAGGTGTTGCGCAAGGTGAAGGAACCTGTGCCCGCACCAGTTGTGCATCCGAGCCTGTGGGAACAAATCGGGCAGTTCGTGCAAGGATTTTTGCAACCGAGATATGCGCTGGCATTGGCCTCTGTGGTAGTTTTGGCAGTGGCGGCAGTTGTTTTTTTTAAGGATAAAAATGCGACAACTACCCTCCCCGCAATGGCCGAGATAAGACTGGAAGACATCAGTGACGAGGAACTTTTTGCCTACGTCTCAGACAATATCAACGACTACGACCATGAACAGGTGCTGGAAGCCACCGGTGATAAAGTTCCAGCATTGAAAGCAACACCCAAAGCACAAGGTTTACCAAAAATCAAGACCCAAAAGCCCGAAACTAAAGAAATCGAAGCATACCTTGACGAGACGATTGACGAAATTGACGTGGAGGATTTAGAGGCTTTTTTTTAGTTCGCCAGTTAGACAGTTTGCAGTTTGCAGTCAGCCCGATGCACTTCCTAAAACCTTAATCACAAACGTTTGAAATTTAAAGCAATGAAAAATCTGATTTTCACAGCCCTACTCATATTGCTCTTTGGCGCAAGGGGCTTTTCGCAGCGAGGTGAAAAAATAGAGGCATTCAAAATCGCCTTTTTTACCGAAAAACTGCAGCTCACGCCGGAGGAATCGAAAGTCTTTTGGCCGATTTTCAACCAATTCGAAACCGAACGGGATGCCCTCAAGGACAAGTTCGACCTCGACAACCAGAAGCTGGAACTCATGTCCGACAAGGACGTGGAAGCCGCCATCTTACAGCACATGGACATGGAAGAGCAGCTCATGAAACTCCGCCGTGACTACACCCGCCGTTTTATGGAAGTGCTGCCCGTGCGCAAAGTGGCCATGCTCCAGCGCATTGATAATGACTTCAAACGGGCCTTGCTCGAAGAAATCAAAAAGCGCCGGGAGACCCGGCAAGGCGGTACGCCTGGCCCTCGACGAAACTGATTTTTTACACCTGAGTATTTTATAAAAGACCTGCAATTTCAAGTTGCCGGTCTTTTTTTGTTCCAAAATGTACCTTTGCCACCCGAAATAAATGCGTGATGGGGAAAATGTGAATGCAGTGGCCGTAGCCACCAATCACCAATCACCAATCACCAATCACCAATTCATGAAAATACTCGTCACAGGCGCCGACGGCTTCGTCGGCAGCAACCTCGTCAGGGAACTCCTGAAGCGCAACCACGAAATCACGGCCCTCGTGCAGCGGGGCGTGAACCCCGTCACGCTGGAGGGGCTGCCCATCCAGTTTTGCGAAGGTGACCTGCTCGACCCCGCCAGCCTTCGGGAGGCCATGCAGGGCTGCGATGCACTCGTGCATTCCGCCGCCCACCTCAGCGTCTGGCCGTACCACTCCGACATCCAGCGGAAAGTGAACGTGGACGGCACCCGCAACGTGATGGAACTGGCGCTGGAACTGGGCCTGAAACGCATCGTCTTCGTCGGCACCGCCAACAGCTACGGCTATGGCAGCCGCCAAAGTCCCGGTGACGAGACCCGTCCCTACAACTCCGCCCACTATGGCCTCGGCTACATGGACACCAAGCGGGAAGCGCAGGACTTGGTCTTGAAAATGGTGAAAGGAAAAGGACTGCCCGCCGTGGTCGTGAACCCCACGTTCATGTTTGGCCCGTATGCCCTCAAGACTGGGGCGACCTTGATGATTGACAATATTTTACATGGAAAACTGGTAGGCTACACCCCCGGTGGCCGCAATTATGTGGCCGTGAAAGATGTGGTGGTCGGCATCGCCAATGCCCTCGAAAGGGGCCGGATAGGTGAGTGCTACCTGCTCGCCAACCAGAACATGAGCTACCAGGAAATCTTCAACCTCATCGCTGAGGTGCTGGGTGTGAAGCCGCCGAAAATGGCCGTCCCCGGCTTCGTGGTACTGGCTTTTGGGCGCATTGCGACAACCATTGCGAAGCTAAAGGGCACTGCCCCGAAAATCAGCTACCGCATGTGCCGCATTTCCATTGATGAGAATTTTTACAGCCCAGAAAAGGCCAGAAAGGAACTTGGCTTGCCGCAAACGCCCATCAAAATTGCCATTCAGGAGACGTATGATTGGCTGCGGGAGAATGGGAAATTATAATTATCAAATATCATAGGGCGTTGCCCTATGCTGGAATATTTCGCCCCTTCGGGGCTAGTGTTATCGTGAAAGTGAAAGCCCCGAAGGGGCGGCATATATTAACGTAGGGCAGCGCCCTACGATTACCCCGACCTCAATTACATCCGCTGGCGCAATGCCTCGTACAGCATAATCCCCGCCGCCACCGACACGTTCAGGGAATCCGTCGTGCCTTTTTGTGGGATGATAAAACGCCCGTCCACCCGGTCGAGGAGGGAGGGGTGAATGCCCTCGTCTTCGGAGCCAATGATAAGCGCCGTAGGTGAAGCGAGGTCGGTATTGAAAATGTATTGCTCAGCCTTGAGGTCGCTCGCAAGTACCTGAATACCAGAGTTTTGCAAGTATTCCACCGCGGTCACGAGGCTGTTTTCCCGACAAACAGGCAGGCGGGTCAATGCCCCGGCGCTGGTCTTGATGGCATCGGAATTGATGAGGGCGCTCCCGGTCTTCGGAATCACGAGGGCATGAGCGCCGCAGACCTCCGCCGAGCGGGCGATGGCACCTAGGTTGCGCACGTCTGTCACCCGGTCAAGGAGCAGGATGAGCGGGGTTTCGCCCGTCTCGAAGATGCCCGGTACCACATTGTCCAACTGGGCATAGTCGAGCAGGCCGAGATAGCCCACGATGCCTTGGTGGTTGCCTTTCACCATCTTGTTCATACGCTCGATGGGCACGTACTGGAGCGGCACGTCGTACTCCTTGCAGAGTGCCCGCACTTCTTTTTCGAACTCGCCCCGCACGCCTTGTTGCAGGAAAATCTTGTCCAAACGGGCACCTGATTTCATCGCATCCACGATGGGGTGACGGCCAAAAATCAGGGTATTTTTTTCTTGAAATGACATGTGTTGGTTGTGAAATTGGGGTGCAAGATAGGGAAACTTCATCACCCAATCCCCATCCTTACCCCCCGCCCCATTTCCAGCAGTTTCTTCGGTAAATTGGCGACTACCTCCTGCCGCAGTGCCTCGATGAGGCTGCGTTTCACGGCATCACGGTGCGTCACGAGGCTCACTTCCCGCACAGGCACGGGGTCGGCGAAGGGGCGCAGGCGCTTGCGCTGCTCCCGGGTGAGGGTGAAAGTGGCGAGTTCCGGCACGATGGTGACGCCGCTCTGGTGATCCACCATTTTTATCAACGTGTCAATGCTGCCCGCCTCGAACTCCAGTTGGGCGTTCGATTTTTTGCGCAGTTCGCAGAGGTTGAGGATTTGCGAGCGGAGGCAATGGCCCTCTTCTAGTAGCCAAAGTTCGTCGGGGTTCAGGTCTTCGGGCAGCAGGTAGTTTTTCTCGTATTCTTCGTGGGCATACACGTAGAACGGCTCGTAAAACAGCGGCGTTTCTTTCAGGTTAGCCTGCGGCAATGGCGTGGCAAGCAGCCCGGCGTCAAGTTGCCCCTTCTTCAACCGCTCCACCAGCGCACTGGTCGTGTGCTCGTGAATCTTGAGGTGGACAGCAGGATATTTTTCCAAAAATGGTTTCAAAAAAAGCGGCAACAGGTACGGCGCCAGCGTGGGGATGATGCCGATGTGAAGGTCGCCGGAGAGGGTTTCCCGCTGCTGACGGGTCACCTCGTGCAGCTTGGCCACTTCATGTAGGATGGCCTGGGCTTGTACCAAGATGGCTTGGCCGCCGTCCGTCGGGATGATGGGCTGCTTGCTCCTATCGAAGATTTTCAGGTCGAGTTCTTCTTCCAGTTTTTGCACCATCATACTGAGGGCAGGCTGGGAAATGAAGCAGGCTTCGGCGGCTTTGCTGAAGCTGCCGTTGGCTTCCACGGCGAGGATGTATTCGAGTTGCTGAAGGTTCATAACTAAAAGTTATCGCAAATTTATAGTAATCAGTTTCGTTTATTCTTAAAACGGGCGTCAAGGGAACGTTTTTTTATGCAAATGAAAATCCCGTAATCTTGCCCCTCAAAATCACTGCCACATGGCCACCTCCGACCTCCATCTTTTTTTCACCAAAAACCTCCTCGACTGGCACGCTGGGCACCACCGCCCCATGCCTTGGAAGGGCGAACGCAACCCTTACCTCATCTGGCTCTCCGAAATCATCTTGCAGCAGACGAGGGTGGAGCAGGGGCTACCGTATTTCGAGCGGTTCAAGGCGGCCTACCCGACCGTCACCGAGCTGGCCAATGCGCCAGAAGACGAGGTGATGAAGCTGTGGGAGGGACTCGGCTACTACTCCCGTGCCCGTAACCTCCACGCTGCCGCTAAATACATCGCTCATGAATTAAACGGCTCATTTCCAAACACTTACGCAAGCGTTCGCTCCTTGAAAGGGGTGGGCGACTACACCGCTGCGGCCATCGCTTCCTTTGCCTACCACCTGCCCCACGCCGTGGTGGACGGCAATGTTTACCGGGTGCTGTCCCGCTTTTTTGGCATTGCCACACCGATTGATTCCACGGCAGGAAAGAAGGAGTTTGCGGCGCTTGCACAAGGGCTCCTTGAAATTGCGGATTGTGGAATGCAGATTGCGGAGGCCCAAAGTCCGAAATCCGAAATCCGAAATCCGAAATACAATCAGGCCATCATGGACTTCGGTGCCACGCATTGCACCCCGGCTGCGCCGAAATGTGGCACTTGCCCGATGCAGCCACATTGCGTAGCTTTTTTGGAGAAAAAAACAGGGGATTTGCCTGTGAAATCGAAGAAATTGGAGCGCCGACAGCGGTTTTTCAATTATTTGATAATCAATCGGTTGGGCGAAGTTTTCATCAAAAAAAGAAGTGAAAAAGACATCTGGCAGAACCTCTATGATTTCCCACTGGTGGAAACGGAGGCGTTGCACGACGACCGCCATTTTTTGACGAAAAACAAAACCTGCCAAGCGTGGCTGGGTGAATCGGACTGGGAATTGAGCAGGGTATCCCCACCGCAGCGACAGGAGTTGACGCACCAACGAATTGTGGCCACGTTCTGGGAACTGGAAGTTGGGGCCGATTTTTTACCAAAAGAACAGAACTGGATAGCGGTGGAGCGGGAAAAACTCGAAAATTTTGCCTTTCCAAAGGTCATTGATTTGTACATCAAACAGAAGTTTTTACCTTTAGAACTGTTTTGAACAAACGTACACCCCCCGGCGCTAGACGGGAAGTATGAGAAACTTTAACCACAAAACTGCATTGTTATGTTGAATCGAGTTACACTCATTGGACGCCTCGGCAAAGACCCCGAGGTTCGGAGGCTGGAATCGGGCGCAGCAGTCGCCAAATTTACGCTAGCCACTTCCGAAAGCTACAAGGACAAGGACGGCAACAAAGTTGACACCACCGAATGGCACAATGTTGTCGTTTGGCGCTCGCTGGCCGAAATTGCCGAAAAATTTCTGAAGAAGGGCATGCTCGTCTATGTGGAGGGCAAGCTGACTTACCGGGACTACACCGACAAAGACAACGTCAAAAAGTTTTTCACGGAGATAGTAGCCAGCGACTTCCGGATGTTGGAGCGCCGAGAAGGCGGTGGAGGCTCATTCCCAAGTGCTGGCGATGAACCAGCCTACTCCAACAGGGGCGGCGGCGGTTCTTCCACGCCAGAACCCGCTGGTGTCATGGGCGATGTAGGCGACTCCCCAGCGGATGACCTGCCTTTTTAAAAAGTTTGCAGTTCGACAGTTTGCAGTGGGCAGTCAGCGGCTGCTTCCATGCTAACAACTGCTAAAACAATTACCACAACGAGCCGTTTTCTGAATTGAAAAACGGCTCGTTTTAGTTTTATAAAATATTGACAATGAGGTTTTTAGCGATAATTTTCATCGTGCTTTTTTTGGCATCTTGCGAAGACCCAATCCTTACCCCGAAGCCCCGTGCTTACCCCAAAGTAGTGTATCCAGAGAAGGCTTACCAGCCGTTTACGGAAGGATACTGCGGCTTTACTTTTGAATACCCGAAGTATGCCGTGATTCAGCAGGATACGACTTTTTTTGACACAAAACCGGAAGACCCGTGCTGGTTCAACGTGGTAACAAAGGATTTTGACTGCAAATTGCATTGCAGCTACACCCCCATTACGAAGGCAAAAACCGCTGACCGGCTAAAGACCGACGCCTTCAGAATGACCGATTGGCACAACAAAAAGGCGACCTATATCCAGGAAATCCCGATATTCAATGCCGCCCACAACGTGAAAGGGATTTTGTTCAACGTGGAAGGCCCGGTGGCTTCGCAGCTACAGTTTTTCCTGACTGACACTTTGGAACAACAACATTTCTTCCGGGCGGCGCTCTATTTTTACACCGAACCCAATGTGGACAGCCTCGCCCCAGTTTATGACTTCATGCGGAAGGACGTGGAGCGGATGATCGAGACTTTTCAATGGAAATGAATTACGGTTTCTGGTTCTTGGTTTTTGGTTTCAGGGAAGGCACACCTTGAAACCAAAAACCAAAAACCAAAAACCAAAAACCCATTTCATGCAAAAAAATAAATACGTCTGTATTCACGGCCATTTTTACCAGCCACCACGGGAGAGTGCTTGGTTGGAGGTCATCGAATTGCAGGAAAGCGCCGCCCCGTTCCACGACTGGAACGAGCGCATCAATTTCGAGTGCTACGCCCGCAACACCGCCGCCCGCATTCATGGCGAGCGTGATTTTATTCGAAAAATCGTCAATAATTACGCTCAGATGAGCTTCAATTTCGGGCCGACGTTGCTCTCGTGGCTCGAAACTGCCGACCCTGCTACCTACCAGTCCATCCTCGATGCCGACCGGGAAAGCCAAAAACGGTTCGGTGGGCATGGCAACGCCTTGGCGCAAGCCTACAACCACACGATTCTGCCGCTGGCCAACGAACGGGACAAGGTGACGCAGGTGCGCTGGGGCATCGCCGATTTCGAGCATCGGTTTGGGCGCAAGCCGGAGGGGATGTGGCTGCCCGAAGCCGCCGTGGACACGGCCACACTGGAGGTGCTGGCAGCGCACGATATCCGTTTCACGGTACTGGCGCCGAGGCAGGCCAAGGCAGTTCGGAAAATCGGGGAAAAGGCATGGATCCCGCTGCCTTCCGAGAACGTGGACCCTCGCCACGCCTACCTCTGCAACCTGCCTTCCGGCAAGCAGATTGACCTTTTTTTTTACGATGGAAATGTGGCGAAGGACGTAGCTTTTCAGGGCCTGCTGAACAATGGGAGTGCCTTTGCACAGCGCATGGTCAGCGTGTTTGACGAAGATGATGTGCCACAACTTTCGCATATCGCCACGGACGGGGAGAGCTACGGCCACCACCACTTGTGGGGCGAGATGGCACTGGCGTTTTGCCTCGATTTTGTCGAAGAAAAAACCGAAGCCACACTGACGAACTACGGCCAGTTTTTGGAGCTGCACCCACCTGTTTACGAAGTGCAAATCCATGAAAAAAGCTCGTGGAGCTGCGTGCACGGGGTGGAGCGCTGGCGTTCCGACTGCGGCTGCACCAATGGGAGCCAACCCGGCTGGAACCAAGCTTGGCGTGGCCCGCTGCGGGATGCGCTCGATTGGTTGCAGGGCGAACTCAACAAGGAATTTGAGTTGTCGGCGAGCCAATGGGTGAAGGATATTTGGGAAGCGAGGAACGAGTACATCGGCGTGATGCTCGACCGGACGCAAGAAAATGGGGAGCTTTTTATCCAAAAACACGCTCGACGAAAGCTGGAAAAACTGGAGAAAATCAACCTGCTGCGGCTGATGGAAATTCAGCGGCAATGCCAGTTGATGTACACGAGCTGCGCCTGGTTTTTCGCAGAAGTATCTGGCATTGAAACGAACCAGGTGCTTCAGTACGCCCTTCGGGCAACCTACCACCACTACAATGCCACAGGAGTGAGCCTTGCGCCAATTTTTTTAAAAAGGCTGGAAAAAGTGCCGAGTAATGTGTTCGCCAACGCCGCCGACAGTTTCCAAAAAAACGTGATGCCGTCGCAGCTAACGCTCACTGGGGTGGCGATGCACTACGCCGCTTCGTCCATTTTTGAGGATTACGAGGACACGGCCAGTTTCCTTCATTTTTTGGTAAAAAACGAGGTGCTGGACCGCATTCCGGCGGGTGGGCAACGGCTGGCTTTAGGGCGAACAACGGTCGTGTCGAAATTGACCTACTCGGAGAAACACTTCAGTTTTGCGGTGCTATACCTCGGCCAACACCACATGGTCGGGAGCATTTCACTGGACATGCCTCAGGGTATTTTTGATGAGCTTCGGGCAAAAATGGCGGACTCGTTCCGCAATGCGAACTTGGGCGATGTGATGGAATTGATACAAAGTTTTGGGACGGAGAAGTTTTCGTTCAAAAACCTGTTCAAGGACGAAAAGGTGAAAATCTACAAGCAGATTTTGTCCAAAAGCTACCCGGCGGCGGAGACGGCCATCCGGGATTATTACGAGGACAATTATCAGCTGATGAACCGGATGCTCAAGGACGATATTCCGGTGCCGGACAACTGGAAAGGTATCACGCAATTTGTGGTGGAGCAATCACTGCATCATTTTTTTGAAAATGGAAAACTGAGCGTTAGGGAGCTGCGCAATTTGGCAGCGGAACACCAACTCTGGAAGGTGCAATTCATTGATTTACAGCGACTTAAACTAGTGTCTGGCGAACGGATTTTTGCGGAGCTAAAAAAGATAAACACCGATGCCGAGGGTACGGAAAACCTCCGAAGACTAGCTGGGGTATTGGAGGTGCTTGCGCAATTGGGCATCTTGCCAGAGCTTTGGAAGAGCCAAAACTGCTACTTCCACATGGCCCAGCGCCATCTTGCTTTCAGTTGGGCGGATATTGAGGAGGACTGGAAAGCAGCTTTTTTGGAACTCGGAAAGTGGCTGAAGGTGGCTGTTTGATTGACGATTTACGATTTTGGAATTACGATTGAGCCTCTTGTTAACCCAATGCCCCAATCGTAATTCCAAAATCGTAAATCGTCAATCCACTTAGCTTTCCACAATTGCATCGTCAATCAGGTCATCCTTTTTTTTGTCCTTGTCGTCGGATGGCGGTGTGTCTTTTTTCTCGGTGATTTTCAGTTCCCCAAGTTCAAGGCGGTCTTCGGCTTCGCCCTTCATCTGGTAGTCGCCCTTGGAGAAGCGCTCGGCTTTTTCCCAAAAACTATCGTGCTTCGCAAACTCGCTGCCACCAGTGTTCAAGGTCGTATCGGCGAATTTGGTGTTGTTCCCGCTGATTTTATCCTCCAATTTCTGGTTCAGTTCCTTGGCCTTGTCAATCAAACTGCCTGTTGTTTCGCCTGATTTTTCGGCTTCGGCCTGCGCCTTGGCCATGAGGTCGTCCTTGGCAGCCATGATTTTTGAGCCGATGCCTGCGGCCAAATCTTTCGCTCGGTCGAGGGCTTCGCCGCCTTTTTCGAAGATGGCTTCACCGACATTTTCAGCGGTTTCGCCAAATTTTTCAGTGAACTTTCCGCCAGTTTCGAGCACTTTTTCGCCCACTTTGCTAGCGAAATCGCCTGCTTTGTCCAATGCTTCGCCACCTTTTTCGAAGATGGCTCCGCCCACATGCTCGGCAGTTTCACCAAACTTCTCCGTAAACTTACTGCCAGTGTCCATCACTTTTTTACCGACCTCGCTAGCAAAATCACCCGCTTTGTCGAGTGCCTCCCCCCCCTTTTCCATGACGACTGCACCAGTGGCGGTGGCGGTGGTTTTCAAGGAATCAAACATACTTGGCTCCTCATCTCCATTGTTGGTGGGGTCGCCGTCATCGAGCAGTTTGGGTGCATCGGCAGCGACCTTGAGTGGCGGCAGTTCGAGGATTTCTTCTGGCTCGGCGACAGGAGCTGCGGTTGCCTCCCGTTCGGCGATGATGGCGTCCATCACGTCGTCGGTGTCAGGTTTTTCGGCAGCGGGTTCGGGGGTATCATTGACGAAGTCGTTGACTTTTTCTTTGGCGGCTTGCGCAAAATCGGCGGTTTTGTCCATGACGATTTCTGCTTTTTCGGAAACAACCTTACCTACATCGGCGGCAGTATCCTGCACCTTTTCCCAGAGGTCGGAGCTTGCTTCCTTGGTGGCGTCCACGGCTTTGTCGGCGGCGGATTTGGTGACGGATTTTGCACCGAAGAAGATTTTTTTCAAATCATTGAAGAATGCCATGATGTTGTTTTTTTTAGATGTTAGACTGGAGACATTAGACTTTAGACAGCTTATCGGATGAACTACTTTCACCTGTCTAATGTCTAAAATCTATTATCTAGTGTCTCACAAAATGCAGGTGAAAGGTAGGG
>JBGSWN010000079.1:0-30673 GCA_041752395.1 Saprospiraceae bacterium
TGTTCATCCCAGGCATTTTGCCCAGTATTGCGTCGATGAGGCTTGTACTCATTGGGTGATTGTTCTTTGTTCAAGTTGTGGTAAACTCAAACTTAGAATTTTCACCCTTTTTCATCCCAAAAACTTTCACGGACTATTGATTATTTTCTCTATTAAAGTATTTGCTCCATTCTTAAATATTGCATCAACATAATTGTTTTTCCATCTTTAATTTCGCCTGTTTTTACCATATTAAAAGCTGCATCAAAATCCAGCTCCAATACCTGTATTTCCTCGTGCTCTTCGTCAATACCACCGCCGTCGCTCATTTTCATATCGCTTTCATATTCTGCGATAAAAAAATATAGAATCTCCGTCACTGAACCCGGTGACATATATGCTTCATATATTTTTCGGACATCCTTGATTTTATAACCAGTTTCTTCTTCTGTTTCCCGGCGGATACAATCTTCGGGATTGTCCTTATCCAGCAGGCCAGCGCAGGCTTCGATAAGCATGCCCGTTTCGTTGCCGTTCAGAAAAGTTGGCATCCGAAATTGACGGGTGAGGATGATGGTTTTGCGTTGCAAATTGTAGAGTAAAATCGTGGCGCCATTACCCCTGTCGTATGCTTCCCGACTAATGGTTTCCCATTCGCCATTGTATTTCTTGAAGTCAAAGGTGATTTTTCGGAGCGTGTACCAATTGTCGGAAAGCACCTCGGTCGCTTTGATTTTCACTTCGTTATTTTTCATACAGTTCAACTGTTTTGATTGATAATGATTGTTGTATTTATTGGGTTAAACAACCTCTAAAAAGACAAGTCTCTGATTTCAACGGGAGGCAAAGTACTTCTTTGGGGGCGAAGCCTGCTTCATGTTCCTCTTCAAAGGCTGCTTCAACCTGCGCACACCGGACAAAATCATCGAGTTTTCAGGGAGAGCGGCGGAGTGCTGGCATGCCGCTACGCCATCAAAAAATCTCCATCTACCACCAGCAACCTCACCCCATTCTCGGAAACGGAGCGGTGCGAACTCAGGTTGTCAGACACCACGTAGGTCATTCCCTTTTTAAGCAAAATCGCTTCGCCGCCCTCCATTTCGCTCACAAATTCCCCTTCGAGGCAATGCACGATATGACCTTTCTGGCACCAATGGTCGGCGAGGTAGCCGGACGAGTACTCGACGATGCGTAGGCGGAGGCCGGGAAATTGGAGCGTTTGCCAAAAGGAAGTGCCCGACTCGCCAGGATGTTCGATTTTCGGAATGCTTGACCAGTCAATGGTCTGAAAGGGAATATTGCTCATGCTTTTCAAGTTTGTTGTAAAATATGTACCGCCAAAAGGCCATGGAATGGCCTTTCCAAGGCCAAAATGGCAAGTTTTATCAGTTTAAACAAAAAAAAATTTGGCAAAGCAGTCGAACATTTCAAAACATCAATACCTTTCCTGTTTGAAATAAAAACTTAAAGCCTATAGCGTAGTTCAATTTACACATTTCAAAAAATCATTTTAAGAACCACGTAAAAAATTCAATCATGACTAGCAACAATCCATCTTTCAATCAGAACAAACCTAACCAGAACTTCATTGCGATTGCCGCAGTGATTGGTGTTCTCCTCCTTGGCATCATCGGCTACCTAGCCTACCAGAACATGCAGAAAAGCCGCCTGTTGGAGACTTCTATGAGCGAACTTGACGAAACGACAAAACTCAAGGCTGAACTGGAGACCCAGTACAACCAAGCGTTGACCGACCTCGAAGCGCAGAAAACAACAAGCCAAGAATTGAACGCCGTCATTGACCAGCAAAAAGCGGAACTCTTGCAGCAGAAGGACAAAATCACCGGTTTGTTGAAAAACAAAGGCTCACTGGACAAAGCCCGTGTTGAAATCAACAACCTAAAATCGCAGGCAAGCCAGTACCTTGCTCAGATTGACAAGCTGAAATCGGAGAACGAAGCATTGGCTGGTGAGAACGCCAACCTCAGCTCCGAGAAAGAGCGCCTATCTGCCGACCTGCAAAGCAAAGCCGCTGAAAATGAGGAACTTAGCACGACCAAAGCTACCCTCGTAAGCGAAAAAGAGAAGCTTTCTGCTAAGGTGAATATCGCTTCCGTCATCAAAATGAAGTCGGTAACGGTTGTGGGCCAAAAAGTAAAAGGCAGCGGCAAGGTGAAGGACGAAAACTCCGCCAAAAGCGTTGACCAAATCAAAGTTTGCTTTACCACCGTTGAAAACGAAGTGGCCAAAGCAGGCGCCGAGAAGTTCTACGTGCGCATCATCAACCCACTGGGCGAGACCCTCGCCATTGAGGACATGGGCTCTGGCATGATGACCAACAAAAAAACAGGCGAAGAAATCCGTTTCACAAAAATGGAGGAGATTGACTACGCCAACAACGAGGCGCAATCCTGCATCGTTTGGGCACCAAGCAACGCTTCCTTCGTGAAGGGTGCTTACCAAATTGAAGTTTACAACAAAGGCTTCTTGGCTGGCACCTCCAAACTGACGCTGAAATAAGCTTCCCAAGCACTTGACATATCGAAAGGGCCACCAATTTGGTGGCCCTTTTTCGTTGGCTTGATGTAGTTTTTTGGAAGGTCAAATGCCTTCGTCTGCGACGTTAAATCCATATTTACCGCCTTGTTGGAGCTAATGAAACGGGTTTTACAAAAAAAAACTGGTTTTGATTATTTTAGTTTTTTACTTTTGAGTAGCAAAAGATATTGAAAAATCAGAGGTTTAGCGCCTTTTCGAAAATTCTCATCTATTGTCTTGCTTTTTTTACAGCCAAGGAAGACCTAGGGTATCTCTTATCCAAAGCTTCTATTGGCAATCAACGCCAAAGAGGCGGATACCTGTAGCCTTTTTTGGTCAAAACACTTTTTTATGAAGAAGCCTTTTTATGTTTTGGCGCTAGTGATGCCAATTATGTTTTTTGCATTCCGGTTGGTCCCAACACCAAAGGATAGTGAATGTAATTGTGGCGCTCCTACCAATTTGGTTAAGACTGAGGTGACGAGGTCTTCAATAACTTTCGACTGGGACGATGTGGAAAATGCAAGCCTTTACAGACTGACAGCAAAAAAAGACGGCGCCAAAAGGGCAAATTACACTTCTTCAACTTCAACATTCACGTTTGACAACTTGGCACCTGGCACCTACGAATTCACTTTTACAACAGATTGTAATGGCGAATTCTCCGAGAGCATTGTGATTTCAGATGTTGTCTTCTGATAATTATATAGCGCCCATAACGCTACCACACTGACAGTTTTTAAGCCGACCAGAGTTCATCTTTGGTTTTAGGTTTTCTTGTGTAATTTCATTTCTAGGTTGAATTCCAGCAAAAAAATGCACTCCTTTTTTATTTACAAGCAATTCATTGTCAGCTTTTTGTGAAATAAAAAGGCTTCATGCAACACCAATTCCTCCCACCAATTCTACGACGTAGTTCGAATTTGTAATTGGATTTAAAGTTGGCCATGTTAGTTTTGTTCTGACGACAAACCAAGACCGCCACAATGTTCAACACTAAACTCGTAGAATTTCTTCTTACTTTTTCCCGTAATGAACTTTCGCAGTTCCGAAAATACCTCGTTTCGCCTTTTTTCAATGAAAAAATTGCGCTCTTGCAGCTTTTCGATGTGCTAAACGCCAAGTTGTTCAATTCAAGTGGTGAAAAAGACCTAACCAAGGAGCAGGTTTGGCGAGAGATTTCCCCCAAGACAAAGTACGATGACGTCCGCTTCCGTCGCCTCTGTTCGGACCTGCTTCGACTCTCCATGAACTTCACAGCCTACAACCAATATGCTTCCAACCCTGCCACGGAGCAGGTTTTCCTACTCCATGCACTTGCCAGTACCCGCCTCGAAAAGCACTTCGATGGAACACTGCGGCAGGCGGAGGTTTTACAGGAAAAAACGGGTTTTCGGGACGCCGATTTTCACTACCTCTCCTACATGCTGCACCGCCGTCGGCACGAGCATTTGGAACATATTTCACCCAAAACGGCGGCTTTCGACCCCATCGAAAAAGCAGACTACCACCTCGACTGCTACTACTTCGCCAAAAAACTGGAGCATTACTGCGACGCACTCGGCTACCAAAACATGATCTCCGAAACGGCAGAAGTGGCGCTTTTTCCCGATTTTTTGAAGTACCTAGAGCAAAGCCCCTACCTCGCCGAGCCTGTAGTAAAGGCCTGGCACCTGGTGGCCCGCATGATGTTGCACCCCGACGAGGAGCATTTTTTTCAGGAAATGAAAACGCTGCTCGAAACCCAGGCAACCCGTTTCCAGCCAAAGGAGTTGCAGACCCTCTTCATCCACTCGATGAACTACTGTATTGACACCAAAATCAACCATGGCCGGGAGGACTACTACGGCGAGCTTTTTGCACTCTACCGCATTGCCCTCGACCGTGAAATCATCTTCGACAATGGCGAGCTGAACCCGCATCACTACAAGAACATCATCACGATTTCACTCCATATCCGGGAGCTGGCATGGGCCGAAAAATTTATCCAGGATTTTACACACCGCCTACCAAAAAGTGACCAAGACAATGCGCTGAACTTCAGCCTTGCCCATGTCTATTACTATCAAAAAAAATACGACCGAGTCATCGAATTGCTCAGGGAAGTGGAATACCAGAACATCGCCTACTCGCTCGGCAGCCGGATGCTGCTCATGCGCACCTACTTCGAGCAGCGGGAAGAACAGGCACTGGACTCGCTGATTGACAGTTACAGCATCTTCTTGCGGCGCAACCGCCTGATTTCCAAGGAAGTAAAACAACAATACCTCAACATGCTCCGCTTCACCCGCAAGCTTTTCACCTTGGCCCCATTCGATAAAAAAGGCATTGAAAAAACCCTACTGGAAATCGAGAACTGCAAGTCTTTGACCGCAAAAAAATGGCTGATCGAAAAGGCAGGAGAAATGGCCGGCAACCCTTCCATTGGATAATTTTAATACGGTAACGCCAAACAATAATAATTTTGCCAGCTTGTTAGTGCTTTGACATTAACAAACTCACACTTTTGATTTATGAAAAAATTGCACTTCTGCTTTCCGCTCCTTGTTCTTTTCTTTTTGGCAAAAAATGCCACAGCGCAATCCGATATTGCCATTGGCCAATGGAAAGAGCACCTGCCTTTCAGTAGCGGACTTTATGTTACCCAAAGCGACGACAAAGTCTTTTACGCCACCCGATTCGCCGTACTAGAAGTGGACAAACAGGAACGCTCCGTGCGCCGCATGACCAAGGTGGACGGCCTGAGCGGCGTCGGCGTGAAGCTCGTGAAATACAACCGGGGAAGCAAGGTACTCGTCATCGTTTACGACGACAGCAAAGTGGACCTCGTGAGTGAGAACGGCGTGCTCACGCTCCCTGCCATCGCCAATGCCCAGATTATCGGCGGCAAAACGATTTTTGACATCTACATGGCCAACGACTCCATCGCCTATTTTGCCACGAACTTCGGCATCACGACGCTCAACTTAAAACAAGGGCTTTTCCCAAACACTATCAAAACTCCCGTGGAGGTGCGCTCCGTGCGCATTTTTGAGGATAAAATTTACGCTGCCACCGACGATGGCCTCTACGTCATTGACCCCAACGGCCCCCTCAACATCAATGATTTTTCCAATTGGGAATGGCTGAACGGAACGAAGGGGCTGCCTCAGACCTTCGAGTCGGACGCCATGACAATGTTCAACAACCAGCTCTACCTCGACGTGAACGACAGCCTTTACCGCTTCGACGGCATTGAAGCCAACTATGTCTTCAGCTCCGATTTGTTCGATTTGACCTACCTGACCTCGGAAGGAGAGCATTTGATGGCTGGATTTTTTTGCGGGCCGAGCTGCAAAGGCAAAGTATTTTCCGTCGGGCAGGACAATGTTGCTTCGCAAAAAGGCGACAATTGCGTCATTTTTCCCCGCTATGCCATCGAAGACGAGAAGGGAAATATATGGTACGCCGACGAGGCCCGTGATTTTTACGTGCAGGACAAGGGCGCTTCGTGCACTTCTTTTAGCGTAAACAGCCCATATTCCATCAACACTTATCAGCTCGATGTAGCCAATGGCAAGGTCTGGGTAGCCGCTGGCGGCGTGGACCTTACGTTCAGCGCATTGTTCCGAACAGATGGTTTTTTTGAACTTTCAGACGGCCAGTGGAGCGTTTTCAGCCTAAAAAACACCCCCGAACTGGCAGGTATTTCTGATTTCATGGACGTAAAGACCAGCCCTAAAAACGGCAAGGTCTATACCGCCGCCTTCCTTGATGCACTAGTAAGCTACGACCCCATCACAGGCGAGTTCCAAGTTTATAACGATACCAACTCCACACTGCAAGGTGCCCAACTCGACGAATCAAGAACCCGGGTGACCGGCCTTACTTTCGATGCCCAAAACAACCTTTGGATGTGCAACCACAATGCCCCCAAGCCGCTTGCCGTCATGACCGATGCGGGCGATTGGTACAGCTTTGACCTAAAATGTGTGAGCGACAAGCAGATCCAGCGGGTGGTAGTGGATGCCCTCGGCTACAAATGGATGTTTTCTTCGGGAAACAGCACGGGCATCATCGTTTTTGACGAGGGCGACGACCTAGCCAGCGATACCGACGACCGTTGCGTGGTGCTGAACGCCTCCAATTCCGTACTGCCTACCAACGAAATCACGAGCATCGAGGTGGACCGGGACGGCAGCGTTTGGGTAGGCACAAAGCTCGGCGCTGCGGTGTTCCAATGCGACCCCTTTAGTAGCGAATGCCCTGGCAGCCGCCCCTTCGTGACCGTGGACGGCTTTGGTGAGAACCTTTTTCAAGATGTAGAGGTTCGGGCCATCGCCGTGGACGGCGCCAACCGGAAATGGTTCGGCACAGGCGCTGGCGTTTTCGTCATGTCGCCAGAGGGCAATAATCAAATCGCCCATTTCACCGCAGAAAACAGCCCGCTCTTTGACGACGGCATCACGGATATTGATTTTGATGATGAAACGGGCGAGGCGTACATCGGTACGCTGCGGGGCCTGATTTCCTATCGGGCGGAAGCCACCGTAGCACCCGGCTACCACCCCGGCGCACTGGTTTTCCCGAACCCCGTGCGGGAGGACTACCACGGCCCCATCGCCATCAAGGGATTGGCGGAAGATTCCACGGTAAAAATCACAGACGTCAGCGGGCAGTTGGTTTTTGAAACGGAGGCGCTCGGTGGGCAGGCCATCTGGGATGGAAACGACTACAACGGCAGGCGGGCCAACACGGGCGTGTACCTCGTGTACGCCACTAACCGAAATTCGAATGACCCACAGGTGGCCGTAGCGAAGATTTTGCTGGTGAAATAGTACACTCCCTAGTTTGGGGTTCCTTGCTAAGAATTAGGGTTTCTCAATCGAAACTCTTATTCAACCCCCATGCATTCCCAGCAAAGAATAGCATGTTACATTTAAACCGATTATCAACTTTCCTCAATAGGGTAAGAATTTTCAATTACCGTCACTGTTTCCATTTGATATTACACCCAGCGCTTGGGTATTGCTTCGCAACGGGTTCTTCGCCTACCAGCACGGCATCGAGAGCAGCACGGAGGTCACGACCACTGAGCGGCGTACCGGAATTTGGGCGAGAATCATCCAGGCGACCCCGGTAGGCAAGGCGCTGGTCTTTGTCGAAGACATAAAAATCGGGGGTGCAAGCGGCATCGTAGGCCCGTGCTACCTCCTGCGTTTCATCGTACAAATAGGGGAATGGGTAGCCGACCGTTTGCGCCAGCACCTTCATTTTGTCGGGTGCATCGGCGGGGTATTTTTCAGCATCGTTGGCGCTGATGGCCACGAAGCCCACGCCCTGCGGCAGGTAATCGTTGGCCAGCCGCACGATTTCCGGGTTGACGTGGATAACATACGGGCAGTGGTTACAGCTGAAAATGATGACCGTTGCCGCCTTTCCAGCCACGTCGTTCAGCGTGAGCGTTTTATCGGAAACCGTGTCGGGAAGTTTAAACGCAGGTGCTGCCGTGCCGAGCGGAAGCATATTTGATTCGGTGTAAGCCATTTTTTTTAAGTAAAAAGTGAAAAGTAGAAAGGCAAAAGTAGGACATAGTTGGCAGTTCGACAGGTGGGCAGTTGGCAGTCAGTTCGACAGTCTAAAAGTCCAAACGCTACATAAAACAAAGAGAGGTGGTAAACTTTTACAAGCATACCACCTCTCTTTGTTGAGGCTCGTCACAGACTAAACACCTGCACCCTGACTGCCAACTGCCACCTGTCGAACTGCAAACTACTCCGTTTGAAGAACGATGAACTCCACCCGGCGGTTCATTTGGCGGCCTTGTGGGGTGCTGTTATTGGCCACGGGCTGGGCGCTGCCGCAGCCTTTGAAGCGGGTGCGAGTGGTTGGAATGCCGTTGCCAGTGAGGTATTCAGCGACGGCTCTGGCCCTTTTTTCGGAAAGCGTTTGGTTGTAGCCATTGTCGCCCATGCTGTCCGTATGGCCGCAGACTTCGATGGCCAGTTGCGGGTTTTCCCGCATGATTTTAAGCAGTTTTTTCAACTCCACGAAGGAGCGGGGCATGAGTTCAGAGCGATCGTACTCGAAGTAAATATCCCGCAGCGGCACGGCCTTGCCAGGTTCGAGCTTGATATTGGAAAGGTCGTCATCAGGGATGGGGATGGGGAGGATGGGCGGTATTTTTTTCACCAAAACATCCTCGATGTAGTAGTAACCAAACGGGAGGCTGCCATCATTGCCGGGCTTTGTGAGCGTCAGGCTGTCGGGAAAAAAATTGCCGATGATGAGGTACTCGGCCTCGGTGTCGGCGATGAACTTGCCGGAGGCTTTGATCCAGCGGCTGCCACCTTCGAGGATATCCTCAGCTACTACCTGCGGGGGGTATTTTAGCAAGCCATCGGTGATTTCCTCGATTTTTTCCTTTGAAAAATAGAAGCCGAGGTTGTTGGTGCGGAGCGATTTGGGCAGGTGGCTGACCCACATTTCGGCGAGGTAGCTCTGGCCGAGCACCAGCGGTTCGCTGAGTTGTATTTGGATGTACTCCCGGCAGTGCGGCTTGCCCTGCCCACAGCCGTAGGTCGTGATGCCGACCATCGAAAGGCCCGTGCGGGGCACTTGTTTGCCAAAGCCCTTTTCCTCCCAATGCGCAGGCACCCGCACTTTTGGGCCGAACACGTCGGGGCTAGCATTGGTGGCCGACGACCAGTATTTCATCACATTCGTGAAATGTTCGCCTTTGTAAAACCAGCCGATGGGCGGCGAGGAGTACAGCTCGAAGCTGGGGTTGGGAATGATATTTTCAGGTTCACTGCCCGCTGTCTGGGCAGTGAGCAAATTGCAATTCAACAGGAGTATCGGCAGTAGGTAGCTAAGTTTCATGTTGGTGCAGTTTGGTGGTTTGACCGTTTACACTTGTTTGGGGTAAATGGTTGAACAGCAAACTCAAAATAAGATGCCCGTAGTTTCTCAGTGCCGTTTTTTAAAATGACTGGATTTGGTCGAGCATCCAGCCACCCATTTTCACAGCAAAAAATATAATGAGAAACGACATCAAAAGTAACGCAAAAATCACTGCTAAAATAACGGGAATTGCGCTTCCGCTGTGTTTTCCGGAATGGTAATGTTCTTGCAGCAGGCGGTAGTTCCGGCGGTTGGATTTATAGGTCAGGTCGAAGATGTCACCGACCACGGGAATACTGCCAACGAGAGAGTCGAGCAGGATGTTTCCCAGCATTTTCACCACCACCATCCCACTAGCACCATGGCGGGCCATGGCTATCACCAAGATGCCCGAAAACCCAAAAGTTACCGCATCGCCAGCGAAGGGGACGAGGCCCACGAGAAAGTCCAGCCCGAAGCGGATATTGGTGCCGGGGATGCGGAATCGGCTGTCCATCAAATCGGACAGGGTGTCGAGGTATTTGAACTCGACGGTGGTTTTTTCCAGCTGTACGTTTTCCATTTTTTGAAATTTTGCTTTGCATAAATGCCAATGCGTTCGCAATATGCGGCAAATGGCTTCAAAAAATGCGACAAACCAAATAAAACCTGCATCTAGCTTGGTTTCCCCATTAGTTAGGTTTACTTTTGCGCCGCTTTTGGCGGAAGGTGTTTTTTGCAAAAAAAATGCTTTGCTCGGAAGCGACAACCAACTCGGTGATTTGTATTGAAAATACTGGCAATTTGATGCTTCGGCTTCAATTTCCAGAAATCAAACCAAGCCACCTATTTTTTCACCTTTTTAAAAAGACATTTGTCAATGCTCAACGAGAAAAAGACGAATGAAGAAATCGATGACACAGATGATGTGATCACCGATGATGTAACAACAACTATTGAAGGCGATGACGACCTCGGACCGGAGGAAGTTTCTATTGAGGAACTGATTGCTGGCCAAGGCTCATTCGATGATTTTAACTGGGAATCTGCCAACAAGCATGGCGCTACTTACACCAAGGCTGAGCGTGAAAGCTTGACCGAGAAGTACGACAAAACCCTCAGTTCTTTGCTCGAAAATGAAATCGTAGCAGCCACCGTTACCTCTATTACTAGCGGTGACGTGGTGCTCGACCTCAACTTCAAATCCGACGGCCTCGTATCCGTTGGCGACTTCAAAGACATCCCTGACCTCAAAGTTGGCGACAAAGTAGATGTCTATGTGGAGCGCCAAGAAGACGAAAAAGGTCAGCTCGTACTTTCCCGCCGCAAGGCCAAGTTGCTGAAAGCTTGGGAGTCACTCAAGGATTCCTTCGAAAACGGCACGGTCATCCGTGGTACGGTTATCAGCAAAACCAAAGGTGGTCTCATCGTTGATTGCAGCGGTTTGGAGACGTTCCTTCCTGGTTCACAGATTGACATCAAACCTATCCTCGACTACGACCAGTTCGTGGGCAAGCAGATGGAGTTCAAAGTTGTCAAAATCAACGAGACCATCAAAAACGCCGTTGTATCGCACAAGGCCCTCATCGAGAGCGACCTCGCCGAGCAGCGTGACGCCATCATTGGCCGCCTTGAAAAAGGTCAGGTACTCGAAGGTTTGGTCAAGAACATCACCGACTTTGGTGCGTTCCTCGACCTCGGTGGCGTGGACGGTCTGTTGTACATCACCGATATTTCTTGGGGACGTATCAACCACCCAAGCGAAGTGTTGCACCTCAACCAAAAAATCAACGTTGCGGTACTCGATTTCGACGAGAACAAAAAACGTATCTCGCTGGGTCTCAAGCAATTGCAACCACACCCATGGGAAGTTCTTTCTGCCAATATCAAGGAGGGAGACACCATCAGTGGCAAGGTTGTGAATGTAGAAGACTACGGTGCATTCCTCGAAGTAATGCCAGGCGTGGAAGGTTTGATCCACGTATCCGAGGTATCTTGGGGCAACCAACAGATCAACGCCAAGGATTTCTTCAAAATGGGCGCTGAACTGGAAGCCAAAGTGGTTACTATCGACCGTGACGAGCGCAAGATGTCATTGAGCATCAAGCAACTCACCAACGACCCATGGGAGGAGCTCAGCGAGCGCTTCCCAGTAGGCAGCCGCCACAAAGTGAAGGTGAAAAACCTCACGCAGTACGGTGTGTTTGTTGAGTTGGAAGACGGTATCGGCGGCATGATTCACATCTCCGACCTTTCTTGGACGAAGCGTTACTCGCACCCATCCGAGTTTACGAAGGTTGGCGAAGATATCGATGCTATCGTACTCGAAGTGGACAAGGACAACCGCAAACTGTCCCTCGGCCACAAGCAAACGGAAGAGAATCCATGGGATACTTTCGAAAACGTGTTCCCAGTTGGTTCTTACCACGAGGGTACTGTTGTTCGTCGTGACGACCGTGGTGCCATCATCCAGTTGCCACACGGCTTGGAGGCATTCGCTCCAATCAAGCACCTGAAAAAAGAAGACAACACAACTGCCGAATTGGAAGAAGTGCTGATTTTCAAGGTGATTGAGTTCAACCGTGACGACAAGCGCCTTTTGGTTTCTCACACTCGCTACCTCGACGATATCCGTCGTGAGGCAGATGAGACTGTGAAGAAAGAAAAGGACAAGGAGCACGACGAAGTACGCCAGACCGTGAAGAAGCAACAGGCAACTGTTGTAGGCTCTACACTTGGTGACATGGATGTGTTTAGCCAACTGAAAGAACAGTTGGGTGATGCTACTCCGACGCCACCACCACCTCCTGCGCCGAAAGCTACTAAAGCGAAAGCTGCAGCAGAAGAGATTATCGCTGAGACTACCAACCCCGACGAGGTGGTTGATAAAGCGGAAGCTGCGGCAGAAGAAGCAACTACGGAAGATAAAGCTGAATAAGCGACAACTTTCTTTTTAGTTAAAAAAACGACCCCGGCTTGATGATTCAAGTCGGGGCTTTTTTTTTGCAAAAAAATGGGGAATAAGTTCGCTGACTTATTCCCCAACTGCTTGCCTGTCGGCAATTTTTTACTTCAAAAACTCCAGGCTCTTTTTCACAAAAGCGCTCAATTCAGCGCCTTTCAACATGCCTTGGTTCAATAAAGCAAGGTCGAGTAGGTGCTTTCCGAGGTTTTTGCGGTCATCGCCTTCTGGCAATTTGAGCAGCTTATCCGCTACAAACGGGTGGTTAGAGTTTACGACGATATTGTACATGTCGCCAAAATCACCCATGCCCATCATACCGCCGCCGCCAAGTGCCTGCATTTCCTTCATCCGGCGCATGAATTCTGGCCGGGTAATCTGTACGGGCTGATCGTTTGGTGACAATGCCTTCAGTGTAACCGATGGGCCAACTTTGCCTTTCACCAGTTCTTCGAAAACAGATTTTACCGCTTCCTGCTCTTTTTCACTGAGGACGCTTTCCTGCTTTTCATCCTTTTGCACCAAGTTATCAATGGTGTCGGAGTCCACCCGCACGAAAGTGACATCTTTCAATTTGTGCTCTAGGTGCTGCATGAAGTGTGCGTCAATCACGTTGTCGAACTCCAGCACATCGTAGCCACGTTCTTTGGCGGCTTCGAGCAGGTTGTGATGCTCCTCAGCATTGTGGGTGTAGAGCATGACCGTGCGCTTGTGCTTGTCGGTTTGCGTAGCACTCACTTTTTTCTGGTACTCTTCCGCTGTGAAAAACTCGCCTTCAACGTTTTTCAGCAAAGCAAAATCAATTGCTTTTTCGTGAAATTTCTCGTCAGACAACATGCCGTATTTCACAAAAACACCCAAGTCTTTCCATTTGTCCTCAAAAGCTTTGCGGTCTGCTTTGAAAAGTTCGTGGAGTTTGTCGGCCACTTTTTTCGTGATGTAGCCTGTGATTTTCTTTACGCTGCTGTCGCTCTGGAGGTAGCTGCGGCTTACGTTCAGCGGAATATCTGGCGAATCAATGACGCCGTGCATCAAGGTGAGGAAGTCTGGGACGATTTCCTTTACCTCATCGGTAACGTAAACTTGGTTACAGTAGAGCTGGATTTTGTTCTTCTGCACCTCCATCGAATTGCTCAATTTTGGGAAGTAGAGGATGCCCGTCAGGTTGAATGGATAATCTATATTAAGGTGTATCCAAAACATAGGGGTCTGGTAGCTGAACGGATACAGTTCTTCGTAAAAACTGCGGTAATCATCATCCGTGAGTTCACTGGGTTGTTTTTTCCAAGCTGGCGCTGGGTTGTTGATGATGTTGTCCACCTCAATTTCCTTGGAGGTCTTTTCTTCTCCCTCTCCTTCTTCCAAAGTTTCTTTACGGGTGCCAAACTTGATGGAGATGGGCAAGAACTTGCAGTATTTCTTCAAAAGCTCATCAATACGGCCTTCCTCCAAAAACTCCTTGCTGTCTTCGCTGATGTGCAGAATGATGTCCGTTCCACGGGCCGTTTTTTCGCTGGGCGAAATACTGAACTCCGGGTTGCCGTCGCAAATCCAGTTGACAGCGGCTTCATCAGCCCGCCAAGATTTGGTGTTCACCTCCACCTTATCCGCTACCATGAAAGCGGAGTAGAAACCAAGACCGAATTTGCCAATGATATTGTGCTCGCCTTGGTACTTGTCCACGAACTCCTGCGCACTGGAAATGGCAATCTGGTTGAGGTACTTGTTCACCTCTGCCTCGCTCATTCCGATACCCTTGTCCCGGATGGTGAGGGTGCCAGCATCTTTGTCAATGATGACTTCAACGGTGAGGTCGCCAGCATCACCTTGTAGCTCCCCTCGGGAGACGACAGATTTGAGTTTTGTGGTAGCGTCAATGGCGTTTGCGACAAGTTCCCGGAGAAAAATCTCGTGATCGGAGTACAGGAACTTTTTAATGATTGGAAAAATATTTTCCGACTGGACTGAGATATTGCCTTTTTGCATAGTTGTTATTGATTGTTTATTAAGGTTTTGTGAATGAATGTTTGCAAGTTGCCTTAAACTCAAAAAATATCTTTTTAAGCCTTATTTAAAGGCGGATAAAATAGTCTCTCAAAGTACATGCCACGGGGAAGCGACTGACAAAATGACTGCTTTTACAGGGTTTTCTAAAGGTGTAAAATATCAAACATTGTTTTCAAAATATATTTCAATCACAATATTGATGTCACAGTTTTAAACAATTGTCGTTGAACAGGCATTGCTTTTGCCTGTATTCTTGTGCCATCGTTTTGATAAAATAAATCAAAAATTATGGTAAACGCAGTTCGACTTTTTCATGGATTACAGGAAATAGATTACAGTATGACTACTGGTATGGAAATTCATGGACGCAGTGTGAGGGACTTTATTACGAAGTTCTTCTATCGTGAAAGTCACCTGTGTTTTCACATTCTATTGCACATGGACGGAGGAGAAACAGTTTTCTTCCGGGAGTTTATGGATTATGCGGAGTACAAAAAGGCTTTCAGTGATTTACAACAGGCTAGGCTCAATAATATAATCATCAATATTCCGAAAAAAAATCTGGCAACAAATAATATTGTTGCAAAAGTGGCATGATTTTCGGAGTAGTATGAACGATTTCAACATTAAATTCGGATTCAGCCTTTCACCCTCCCACACTGAGTTTTGCGTCCGAATGTTCACCCCACTTCCCTGAAACCAACCGATTTGAACTCATAAATAATACTATACCCAGTAAAGATAAGGATGAAGTCAACCCCGGCTTCCGTGCAGGTAACACGAAAAATCGTGTGCCTGAGTCCAAAGAGGTTTCGAGGCAGAAGTGCCTTGGGACAGTGAGTGAGACCAGTTCGTTTGGGGGGTAGAGCTGGTCTTATACTCACTTTTTTAAAAAGGGCATCGACGTAACCCGTCGTTGCCCTTTTTATATTTTAGCCTTTTAGCTTCTCATTGGTGGCATGTCGCACCGCATCCCGTTGGGTCTTTTTTTCCAAATTCTTTTTCATGGCCTCCGTCAAGTTCACACCAGTCTGGTTGGCCAAGCAAATGAGCACAAAAAGCACATCTGCCATTTCGTCCGATAGGTCATCTTTGGCAGTAGCAGCTAATTCTGCAGATTTGAAGGACTGTTCGCCGTAAAGCCGAGCCATGAGCCGGGCCACTTCCCCCACTTCTTCCATCAAAATAGCCGTGTTCGTCAGCTCGCCGTAGTAGCGGATACCGACGGTGTTAATCCAGTTATCAACTGTTGCTTGTGCTTCCGCAATGGTCATTTTCAAAATTTCTAAGAAAACATTTCAAGGCTATCAAGGATTTCATCCAGCTCTTCAAACGACTTCAAGCCTATTTTTTCTTCCTCACCTCCCGTAAGACTCAAGCCTTCTGGCTGCAAAGATTCCAGCACTTCGTTGACCTCTTCCGATAAAAAGTCGAGCGCAAGAATAACTTTGTGTTCAGCAAAAAGCTTCGCTAAAAAGCCAATGGACAGCGAACTACCATACTTGAGCATTGCCCAAGTTATTCCTGCTTTTGTGAAATCCAGCAAAAAATGGGTGGCGTAAGGCTGATATTCGATGAAATGATTCAGGATTTCTTCTTCAGTTGTGGCATTTGTCACCACCACTTCTTTGATAAACGTCAAATCCCGAAGTTTTTCCAACTCTGCGGCTGGTGTGAACATTCCAACTTGCACGGCATCGAAATGCATCAAATCGTTGGCAGCTCTGATGTCTTCTGCTGTGGCAAAGTCGAACTCTCCTGCTATTTTCACCCCATCCACCCATTCGGCAATGGCCTTGGCGGCCAATAGTGAAATGGATGTTTCTGGGCTACCACCAAACCGGAACCCAAGCCATTCGACGCCACGTGCGGCGAAATACCGGGCATCCGTAAGGTTAATGACAGCGCTTGCCTTGATTTTCGTTTTCAGCATTTTTGAAATTATTATCTTGTTGCGCAAAGCTAAAAAGCATTTCATTCAAAAGGCAATGGCAAAAGATTCTTACTTCGAGCAAGTGTATGACGTGGTGCGCTGCGTGCCTCCCGGCAGGGTGACCACCTATGGTGCCATTGCCAGTTTCCTTTCGCTCGGTTCGGCGAGGATGGCCGGTTGGGCGTTGAACCACTGCCATAGCATGTTGGAAGTACCCGCACATCGGGTAGTGAACCGCAAGGGCGAACTATCCGGCAGGCACCATTTCCGGCCACCTTCGGCTATGCAGGAACGACTGGAAAGTGAGGGCGTGAAAGTGGAAAACGACCAAATTGTGGAATTCAAGGAGCTGTTTTGGAATCCCGCAGACCATTTCTAACAGGTAGCCAAGAATGCAGCCACGGCATTTTCCAATGCTTTTTCATCAAAATAATTGCTCCGCAAACCACTCCGTTTCTTTGCCTCGGCCATACCTCGTTCAAGGTTCAGTTCATTTTGTTTTTGGGCAAAAAAAACATTTTCATTTAAAAATTTCGCTGCAAGGTATTCCTGTTCCGTCTGCCCAGGTGTCGGAATGAGCAGGGCAGGCTTGCCCAGTCGGGCCAAGTCCATCACCGTGCTGTACCCCGACCTTCCGATGAAAACTTCACTTTCTAGGATGGCGGACTGAAGTGCATCGCCAGTTAAGGAAGCCACTATTTTTATGTTTTTTGGGGTAAAAAGGGTGGCGTCGCGCTGTTGTTCAGGTTTGCCCCGAACGATTAGAAACTCTCCAGGCAATTGCCCTGCTTGTTCAATCAGCGCTTTTTCCAATTTGGTGCGCTGAGGCTCTGGGCCAGAAAGGACGGCGATGGCATCGTAGCGATGACAGGCTGACTGGCCGATGGGCAACTGCGAGAGTGCGCCAATGTATTTCGTCTTTTTTTTCAAAAATGGGTTGATGGGATGCGAGAGCGCTCCCGATAAGTTTGGCGAAGCTGATAAATCGGGCACCCAGCACTCATCGAATTGATTGATAATCAAATGGTTAAAAAAATTAGCCACCCTTTTTACCAAAAAAAATAATGCCTGAATATTGACCTGATGGGTGAGGAACACACTGGGTTTCTTCGAAGAAAAACAGCCAAATCGGTTATCTGAAATGATGCCATCAATGTTCTCTTGTTTCACTAGGCGTTGTAGTGCAAAATGCTCCAGCCAAATTGCCCGCAGGATTTTAGGCAATTGCCAGAGCATGTTCCAAGCCATGGATTGGGTGCTGTACTTGATATTGTAGCCGGGCAGCTCAAAACTGGGCAAATCTGGGAATACCCGTCGGAGCAATGCCAATGCCGAGCCATCGGAGGCGAGCATCAAGTCTGCCCCCTGCCGCTGCAACTCCCTCACGATTGGGATGCAACGGGTGGCGTGGCCAAGCCCCCAATCCAGTGGAGCAACAAGTATTTTTTTCGGCTGGCTCAAGGATTTCGCTAAGTTTGTGCTTTGTGAAAATCGTTTTCGACCATGATATCACTTCGTTGGCAAACAATCTTGTTGTTTTTCCTCCTCTGCTTGCTGGCTGCTTGCCGGGCGAGCGATTGCACTTGCCCGTAAACAACAAAGGGACCTGCCAATGTAGCCAAGCCCCTTCGAATATTCAATTTCAAGTTGGTATCAATTCAGCCTGATTTCGTCGTCAGTATCGTTGAAAAACTTGTACTCCGACACTTGGTAGCTGTTTTCGGCTTTGATGCTAATCCATTTATAGTAGCTACGGTACCATTTCATCTGGATACTTGGCAAGCCTTTTTTGAGGAAAGCCGCCACAAATGGGTGGGTTTTTAGGATAAGTTTGCCCTTCGCACCTGATTCCAGAATGAACTTCAAGTCCCGCTCGATGAGGTCGGTTACCAAAACGGAAGGCGTCACTTTGCCAGTACCGTTGCAGGCTGGACAAAGCTCGGCGGTGTTGATTTTCACTTCTGGCCTTACCCGTTGGCGGGTAATCTGCATCAGACCGAACTTACTGAGCGGCAAAATGGTGTGCTGTGCACGGTCTTTTCGCATGGCATCCCGCATCACTTTGAAGAGTTCCTTCTTGTGCTCGTTGTTGCGCATGTCGATGAAGTCAATCGTGATGAGGCCGCCGATGTCCCGCAGGCGCAGTTGCCTGGCGATTTCTTCTGCCGCTTCCACATTGACGTTCAGCACTGCCTCTTCCTGATTGGTGCCCGCCATTTTATGTCCACTGTTCACGTCAATGACGTGCATCGCCTCCGTGGACTCGATGATGATGTAGGCGCCACTGTTCAGCGTGGCTGTTTTACCGAAGGAAGATTTGATTTGGCGAGTCACGCCGTGCGTTTCAAAAATGGGCTTGTTCTTGTTGTGCAGCGTGGCAATATCCACTTTGTCCGGGGCAATATTGCCAAGGAAATGGCGGATGTTCTGGTAGAGTTGCTTGTCGTTAACGACGATGCTGTTGAAGGAGTCGCTGAGGATATCCCGTAGGATACTGGTTGTTTTGTCCAACTCACTGAGCAGCTTGGCTGGTGGCTTTGCGCCTTGAAGTTGGTTAAAAACATCCTCCCATTTGCTCTGCATCATGGCAAGTTCCTCGTTGAGGTCTTGGATTCGCTTGCCCTCGGCTGCCGTTCGCACGATGACACCAAAATTCTTTGGCTTGATGCTCTCAATTAATGATTTCAAGCGTTTCCGCTCGTCGGCATTGGCTATTTTTTTGGAAACGGCGACGATGTCCGAGAATGGCGTGAGCACCAAAAAGCGCCCAGGAATGGTCAGCTCGCAGCTCAGGCGAGGGCCTTTGGTCGAGATGGGTTCTTTCAGGATTTGCACCAAAACTGGCTGTCGCTTGATGACAACTTGGTCCATCTTGCCCGTCTTGATGATTTCAGGTTCGATTTTGAAATTGTCCAACGATGGGGAGGTCTGGCTGCCAGTTAGTACGTTGTTGGTGTACTTGAGGAGTGATTTCAGCTTTGGGCCAAGGTCGGTGTAATGCAGGAACGCCTCTTTTTTGTGGCCGATGTCCACGAAGGCGGCGTTGAGGTTGGGCATCGTCTTGATGATTTTGCCCAAAAAAATGTCCCCTACCGAGAAGTTGTTATTCGTTTTTTGGTGGTGCAACTCTACGAGCTTGCCATCCTCCAGTAGTGCGATTTCTACTTCGGTGGGGGTAGAATTGATGATTAATTCCTTTTCCACAATGGTCTATTTAGAACTCCTTGCAAGGAGTTTGATAGGAATAGCAAAGCGAGTACGTCCGCTATCGCACGATGATTTGGAAAAGGTCAACTCAAGGAAAGAAAGCCAAAGGAAGGAGCAACTCCAGATATTGTAAAGGCTGGGCCAGTGTAAAAAAGTGGGAAAAGTTACTGTTTTGTGTAAAGTTGGGGTACCATATTCGCTTGTAACTGCCTCTCAGCCCCTAGATTTTTCCACTTTTATCGTAAAACTTCTGGCCTAGAATATTCAGAATCAGGTATTTACCTATAATTGGTGAATGCACCGAAAATGGTTTGGTTGTCTTTTTTGGGCAAATCGGATTCTTTGAAAAAACCCGTCGGCTTTGGGATCGCTAAACTTTTCGGTTGCTCCTTTTGGAAAGGTTTGCTGTTTTGACCTATTAAAATCCCCGGTTCGATAGACCGGAACAACGATTGGCAACCCAAAACGGATACTTCCGTTGAGCTGCCAATCGTTTACAAGGTTTAGCTAAACCTAGCGGTTCTTCTTCTTATGACGGTTCTTACGCAGTCTTTTCTTGCGTTTGTGTGTTGCAATTTTGTGACGCTTACGCTTTTTACCACAAGGCATGTCAATTTCTCTTAAATTAGTTAACAAATAATGGATACTGAATCAATGGTTTGGAATAGCGCAGGGGTCATGGCGTTCCAGATTTCCAATGGTTCAGTTTCCGGATAATTTCTCGCATTTTGATTTTAAATCAGCTGCTTTTGCTGATTCGCCCAGCCCTTCATAGGCTTGCGCAAGGAGGCAAGTTGCCGCCTTGTTGTCCGGTTCAAGCTCCGCAGCCTTTGAAAGCCGTTGAACTGCCCGGTCGAATTGCCCCGTTTTGATGGCCAGCCGACCCAGTTGGGTCAAGACTAGAACATCGTCTGGGTTCTGCTTGTTTAGGTCAATCAACATCAGGATACCTTTCATCGGAGTCTCCTTTGGCGGATTTTCCGTGTAAACCAAGGCCAAATTGACCTTGTGCTGAATGTTGGTTGGGTTCAAAGAAGCTGCTTTCTCCAATGCCTGCACCGCATGTTCGGTACAAAAGCTCTTGATTTTATCCTCTTGCTCCCGTTGGAGGCAAAGAGAATAAGTAGTGCCCGCTATGGACCACGCTTCTTCGTCACGGGTTATTTCGGCTACTTTTTCTGCGTAGTACCCTGAAATCCCCGGCTTCTCTAACTGAAACCAAAAACTGGAAAGTTGCCTGTATGCTGCCGCTTTTGCAGTATCAGGCGATGTTTTTTCGACATCTCCTTCCAAGGCCATCACCGAGGCAATTGCTTGCTTGGAAAGACCAGCTTTCGCATCCACCAGCATAGAATTGATGTCCGTACTGGAAAAAGCGCCCGCTCTTTGCTTCTCAATTGCTTTTTGCTTGCTTGGCTTTGTGTCAAAACCAAAATACAGCACGGCGAACAACAAAACCGCCACTGAAATCAAAGTCCATTGGCTTTTGCTCATCACCGCTGCATTTGCTTTTGGTCAAAACTTAGGCTTGCGCAAAGTTGTGTGTCAATCATCGTTGTCATCTTCTGGCAAGTGATCCACGTTACCTTTCACATGCTCCACAAAAACTTTTGCAGGCTTGAAAGACGGAATGTAGTGTTCCGGAATGTCAATGGATACATTGCGCTTGATGTGACGCCCGATTTTCTTCTTTCTTCTTTTGATAACGAAGCTCCCAAAGCCCCTGATGTACACGTTGTCGCCACCGGCAAGTGAATTTTTCACCGAAGTGAAGAAAGCTTCAAGGGTTACGAGGACGTCAACTTTTGCGACACCGGTTTTTTCGGAAATGGCTGTTACTAAGTCAGCTTTTCTCATCTTATTTAACTGGTTTAGAATGAGTTATGAAAAAAACCATTGGTTTCTCAAAACGAGGTCGCAAATTTCGCCTTTTTTTTGATTTACGGAAATAAAACTCAATTTAATTTCCGCTTTTTTTCCGCTAATTATCAATGGGTTATGTGTTTTGGTAAAGGCAAATTGATGTGAACGGCAAATCCTTTTTAGCAAGTACCTAAGATTGCCCCTCTCGATGGTTGGTGACAAAAGCTGCATCCCGTTTTTTCAAAAGTCAAACTTTCATTTTTCACCTAAGCTTTATGGAAGTACTTAATTTAATATGAGGTGGTTGCCTATCTTTGCGCACTGCCAGCCCTCCTTCGCAATATTGTGGCCGGTTTCACACTCAAAAAATTGTGTATGCTTTTATCAATGACGGGCTACGGGCGGGCCACCAATTCCTATCATTCCAAGATAATTACCGCTGAAGTGCGCTCCCTTAATAGCAAGTTCACCGACATGCGGGTCAAAATCCCCAGCAACTACCGGGAAAAAGAGCACCACCTCCGCCGCCTAATCAGCGAACGCATTGAGCGGGGCAAGATTGACTTCAGCATTGATGTCAAATCCATGCACGGCGACGAGGGCTTTGGACTAAACGTCCCCCTTTTCAAGCGCTACTATCAAGAACTTTCCAACATCGCCGACTCCATGGACATGCCGAAGGACGGCCTCATGGGCGCCATACTCCGCATTCCAAACGTCATCATGACCGAAGAAAGCGGCATGGACGAGGAAGAATGGAAGGCCGTAGAAAAGACGCTGGAGGAAGCACTTGCAAATTTTGACAAGTTCCGCCAAGCCGAAGGCAACGTCATTGAAGAAGACATGCGGCTGCGGGTCGGGAATATCCGCAGCGCCCTCCAATTGGTGGACCCCTTCGAGCAAGAACGCATTCAGCTGCTGCGCAACCGCATGCGACAGAACTTGGAGGAGTTCATGAACAAGGAAAATATTGACGAGAACCGCTTTGAGCAGGAAGTCATTTTTTACCTCGAAAAAATTGACATCACAGAGGAGAAAGTCCGGCTTGAGCAGCATTGCGTTTACTTTTTAGAGCAACTTGAGACAAACGTCATTTCGAAAGGGCGCACCCTGAGCTTCATCAGCCAAGAAATGGGGCGTGAAATCAACACCCTCGGTGCCAAGGCATATTCCGCCGAAATTCAAAAACTCGTGGTCAAGATGAAGGACGACCTCGAAAAAATCAAAGAACAAGTAGCGAACTCCGTATGAGCCAGGGAAAACTTCTCGTCGTCACTGCCCCGTCGGGAGCGGGCAAGACCACCATCGTCCATCACCTGCTGGACACGTTCGACAACCTTGCGTTTTCCGTGTCGGCCACTACCCGTAGCCAGCGGCCCAACGAGCAAGAGGGAGTTGACTACTATTATACTAATGTGCAAAAATTCAAGGAGCTGATAGCAGAGGATGCTTTCCTTGAATGGCAGGAAGTTTATGAAAACCAGTTTTACGGAACGCTCAAAAGTGAAGTTGAGCGCCTTTGGACCGAAGGCAAACAGGTCGTTTTCGATATTGATGTGAAGGGGGCCATCAATGTGAAAAAAGCTTTTCCCGACCAGACTTTGACCATTTTCATCAAACCGCCCTCGCCAGATGTGCTGCTTGAACGCTTGAAGAAAAGAAAATCGGAAAGCGCAGAAAGCCTGCAAAAACGTATCGCCAAAGCTAGTTTTGAGCTTACCTTTGAGGACAAGTTTGACAAAGTGCTGGTAAACGACAATTTGGAAGTCGCCTTGCGGCAAGCCGAAAACCTCGTTCAGGCATGGCTCGAATCATCCGATAACTGACCATGAATTAGTATGGAAACGCTTACAACGCAAGGCATCCGAATCAGTGTAGAGCCATTCTACCTTCCGCAGGAATCCATTCCGATTCAACATCGCTACGTGTTTGCTTACCGTGTGACCATCCACAATCAAAGTTCTGAAACCGTGCAATTGCTCCGCCGCCATTGGCATATCATTGAGTCAAATGGTGTGGTGAGGGAAGTTGAAGGCGAGGGAGTTGTTGGGTTGCAGCCTGTGCTGACGCCTGGCGAAAGCCATCAATATACTTCTTGGTGCCCACTGATGACGGATATTGGAAAGATGCACGGGACATTTCAAATGGTTCGAGTAACCGATGAATTCAGGTTTGACGTGAAAATACCAGAGTTCAAATTGGCGCCTCCTTTCAAAATGAACTGAGCCAGTTTTACCAAAAACAAAAAATGCCGTGCCTCGAAAAGAAGCACGGCATTTTTTATTTGTCAAAATTGGCACCTACTGTATCAAATCATACTTGAAACGTACCCGCTCAAAAATCGGGGCATCAATCTCTGGGTCCATATTTTTAAGATAAATATCCACGTCGCTGGTGTCGCTTTCGTCTTTTTTACCGCTGTCAAAAACGATTTTTATCCAGCCTTTTTCACCCGGCTTTGCCACGCTTGGCCCCAGTTCGTAGCTGGTACACTCGCAGACACTTACGATGTCAATGTCAAGCGCCACGTCACCGACATTGGTGAAACGGAAAGTGTATTCCTTCAAATCGCCTTTTTTCACCGGCCCCATGTCGTACATGCGAGTCTCGAACTGCATGATAGGAAACCCCTTCAAGTCTTTTTTCCCATACAATGAAGACAGTTTATCAATGATGATACTATCTTTTTTTACAGGTTCAATATTCAATTTGATTGGTGCAGGCTTGAGGCTATCACCACCACCGCTAGGTGTATTACCTCGACGGTTGTTGCGGTTTGGTGCAGGCTTGCGAGGGGCATTTTTTTCATCTTTTTTAGGTTCAGCCTTTGGTGCATTCGGATCCACTTTGCGGTTGCCAATCTGAATCAACTGCTCTTCCTCGATGGTGATGCTAGTCGGTCCAGAAAGGATTTTGAACTCCGTGCGGCGGTTGAGTTGGTGTGCGGCTTCAAACTTCACACTATCCGGCAGCAGGGCATTGATGTATTCCTCTGTCAGCACGTCGCCGACTTTCAGGTATGAGAATTTAGCATTGCTCTTCGCGTCAATGGTTTTGGGTTGATTTTCTCCGTAACCCTTTGCTTCGATTCGGTTCCGAGTGATGCCTTTGGTCGTCAGCCATCGGCGGGCCGATTCAGCACGGCGCTGTGAAAGGTTGCGGTTGTAATCCTCATCACCCCGTGCATCCGTGTGCGAAGAAAGCTCGATAACCATGTCTGGGTATTTGTTCATCAGGTCGAAAATTACCTGCAAATCGCCCTCGGCAGGCACCGTGATTTTATCATCATCAAAATCATAGAGGATGTTTTCGAGTACAAATGCCTCGTTCCGTACGATTTTTTTCACAATGCGGCCCGGCTTCAAGTCCAACCTTTCCTTGTAGCTTTTTGAATCAAAAAGCCCGACGGTATTGAATCGAACGGTGTCGTTCGCGTAGTTTTCGGCCGAGGCAATGATAAGATAAGTGCGGTCTAGCTCCAACGGCGAATCATAATTGTTGGCACCGCTGTTGGTCTTGGTATCAATTGTTTTCGGATTCTCGCCCTGCATTTCAATCAGCTCAAAGGTGACGCCCATCAGCGGCTCTTTTGTTTCGAGGTCAAACGCCGTTGCAAGGATGTCCGCTTCGATTTTTTTCAAAATCACATTGTAAATATCGTTGCAGCAGGTCTTGCTGTGTACGCTGCGGCTGCCTTCGGAAATGCGGTTGCTGGCCAGTACACCGTTATAGCCTTCTTTGTCGAGCATAAAATAAAGGTCGTCAACACTGGAGTTGTAGCCCTTGCCCATGTTGGTTGGCTTGCTCCACATTGTACCGTTCCAAGTGCTCATAAAAACGTCGTAGCCACCTAGGCCTGGATGTCCTTCGGAGCTAAAATATAGCACACCATCCCTGTAAAATGGCGTCTCTTCGTTGCCAATGGAATTGAGTTTTGGGCCAAGGTTTACGGGGTCGCCGTATTGGCCATTGCCTTTGTAAGTGGCGTAGTAAAGGTCGTAACCGCCTTGCCCACCCTCCATATCTGAAACAAAAAATAGCACTTCCTTTCCAAAAAGCTCACCGACACAAGGGGACTTTGCAATGAAATCGCCATTCACACCCTTCACCTCGTTGGCAGCGCCCCAAGTGCCGCCATTATTTTCGCTCATGTAGATTTTACTTTCTGTCAAAATATGGCCGTCCAGCAACTCTCGGTTGAAGAACATTCGTTTACCATCTGGCGAAATGGAGTTGTTCACATTGAAAAACTCAGGGCGGTTCACATTTTCATCGAGTGCCTCTGGTTTGCCCCAGCCTTTTTCGCCTTTGGTTGATTTGTAAATTTTAGAATAATAGTCACTCGTTCCTTCGTCCTCTTTTACACCCAAATCAACCTTGGTTTTATCATCCTCACTTGGTTTATCTGCTACCACGATGACGTCATCTCCGACCAGTGCAGCAAAGTAGATTTCCTTGTTGTCAGCAGCCAAAAACGGCGAGTATTCGGAGTTTTTTCCATTTATTTCCTTACCACCGTGCGTAATGGATACACCGTCCACGGGCTTGGCCACCCTTCCAAACTCACAGCCTACCTTCTCCAACTCTGCCAATTCCTGCTTCACTGGGTCTTTTGACTTGGCGATGTACTTGTTGAATTCCTCAATGGCCTCGTCATATTTTTCATTCATTTTCAAGGAGCGGGCATACTCAAACCGCCTTTCCTCGTACTCGTCCACTTTCTTGTTTTTCTTGGTCGGCTTCAAAGCACGCACATACCATTTTTCCGCCTTGGCATAATCCCGGAGCATGTAGCTCAGGTCGGCGATTTTGATGGTCATTTCGATGTCCTTTGACTCGTCGTAGGCTTTCTCGTACCATTCGAGCGCCCGGTAGTAGTCTTTCTTTTCATACTGTTCATCCGCCGTTTCCACCATCATGGCGTAGGTAGGTCGGTTGAGCGGCTGCCCGAAAGCGCTGTACGCACCGCAGAGCAGGAGCGTTGCTATTAGGATATTATTTTTCATAATTTTTTTTCAGGTTGAAATTTTTGAATTCCATCCAACTCATGAGTTGAAAGGTTTTTGCTGCCGCAATTGCCTGTTATTTTTTAAAGATGCGGGCAAAGAATAACGGGTTTCACGGTCGGTTTCTTGTAAATTTTACCGGTATAATAGGCCGCAATTTCAAACCCACCTTGATGGCTGTTTGCTTCGCTCAGCGCTGAGAGCGTAAAATCATAGCCAAGCTGAACTTTCAAATTCTTATAATCCAAGCCGAGCAGCAGCTGCGCAGAATCGCCTACCCGATAGCCGAGACCACCGTTCAGCTTGACGTTCTCCGCTTTTTTGAGCCAGTAGCCTGTCCATGCATGTAATTGAAACTGTTTAGCCGGCGTGATATTGGAGAAATAGATTTCCGGTGTCAGGGTCCATTTTTTGTTCAAATCCGTGTTGAGTTGCGCATGAGCGATAAAGCGCATGTTCAGGTCAATATCATCCTTCGTTTGCCCGCCGCCTGGGCTGCCAAAATTGAAGTCACTGTCGGGCGAAGTGATATGCCGAGCAGAAATCCCAAAATTGAAGTCCGCCGTTTTGCTGACCTTGGATTTGAAAAGTAGGCCAATATTTATGTCCGTATAAGTTTTCTTCGTAAGGCCGGCACCGCCATTCATAAAAAGCTTATCCTGAGATTCAGGAGTTACTGAACCATTAAAACCATCCAAAATCAAGTCCTCCGGACGGTACTTGTCCTTGTCTTTCGGCTCCCTCGCAATCTTGCCCCACTGCACACCGAGCGCAAGCACGTTTTTGCTTTTTTTATCAAGCGCCAAGTGAAATGCGCCACTCAGCTGCCCACCATTTGTTTTCAAGTTGCCGTCTCCAGCTTGATCTTGGAAGGCCAAAAAGCCAACGCCTATCCAGTGCCTTTTGCCAATCATCAAAATCGGAGCATCCACAAAAATCGTAGGCGTCGAATAGGCTGAACTGCCGATGGCGGTGCGGGCCTGGTCACGGTAAAGTCCACCAATGCGGAACGTCCCCTCGTACGACCCCGTGAAACCAGGGTTCATGTGGAGGGGGTTCATGTAGAAAAGCGTGTTGTGCAGGTCTTGCGCCTTGATATGGCCAAAGCCGCCAAGCGTGACAACGAGGAGTAAAATTGTTTTTGTCAATCTCATTTCGAATAAAATTTATAAGGATTTGAGGGCCGTGTGGCAAAAGGCCGAAAGATAGAATTTCTTATTCAAATTAGGTTAAAACTTGCTGCAAGATAGCAGTTAAACCTGTCTCAGCAAGTTCGATTTTTATAGGATTTGCACACAGACTGACAGTTTTAAGACGAATGCCCAAAATTTTCAAAGGGTTGCTTGCCTCACTATTTTTTCAATGTCCTGCTCGTTCATGCAGCGGAAATGTCCCTTTGGGCAAGCCTGATGGCCGATTTTTGAGCAAGGGCGGCAGGGTAGCCCCGCCACTTCAAAGCTCGTGTTCCGGTCGGGATTTGCCGAACCATAGTATGGCGACATGCCCAAAGCAGGCACTGTATTGCCCCAAATAGACAATATTTTTTGCTGAAAAGCTGCTGCAATATGCATCATCCCGGTGTCGTGGGTGATGACCAGCGAAGCCCGCCGCAGCACCTCCGCCGATTCTTGTAACGACAATTTCCCACAAAGATTCGTGACATGCCTACCACTTTGCTCCGCAATAATTCCCCCTTCATCAGCTTCAGCTTTGCCACCCAGCAAAACAATGGGTTGTTGGATTTGCTGGCAGATTTCTATGATTTTTTTCGTCGGTAATCGCTTGGTTTGGAACTGTGCGCCGATGGCGAAAACGATGAATCGAGTTGGCAGTTCGGCAGTTGGCGGTGGGCAGTCAGTGCCAGCCGAGTCATTTGATTGAAAAAAATCAAGTCCCAGCCCGTCATTTTTTACACCAAGCGGAGCAACGGTTTGAAGGTAGCGGTCAACAATGTGCCCGGTTGGCAGTCGGTTGATTTTGAAGGTGGTGAGCAGCCATTTTTCAAAATTCAACTTATTGAATGCCAGCCATTTAGGTTTAAAAAAAAGACCGAGTCGCACTTGTAGCGTCCTCAGGTTTTTATGCAAATCAACCACGCAATCGTAGCCTTCAAGTCGCAGCTCCGGCAACACTTCCGATACGTTTTTTTTGATGGTGAAAATGCGGTCAATGTGTGGGTTCGCTTCCAGCAGCGGGGCAAACTGCTGCTTGGTGAGGTAGTGTATTTCAGCCTTGAAATGCTGCTTTAAGCACCTGACCACGGGCGTCGTCAGTACGATGTCGCCGATGGAGGAAAAGCGGATGACGAGGATTTTTTTTACCAAAATCTGTTGAAAAATATGCGGCAAGGATTTGACAATTTTCAAAAATTTGTCAAATCCGAAGCTCCTGCAAACTTAGGGATTTGCAGCGACAGGCTCGCCATGTGATGGCGACGGAACGATAGAAGCAACGGGCGTTGGAGGCGGCACAGGTTCGGGCATCCTATCCAAAAGTGGAGCAGGGCGATGAATCGTAAGGCTTTCGAGATTAGCCAAACTGCCGTTGAAAACATTGAAATCTACGTCGCCAGCGATGCCTTTCAAACGGCCACGGTTACCGTATTGCCAGAAACTCCAAGCATGGCCTTCCTCAATTTCCGGCGACCAAATTTTGGTGTAGCGAGCTACCCAAACGGGGTAATCGCTTAAGTTTTTCGCCAAATACCGATTAAAGAATTTTTGGTTGGAATAAACGATGGGCTTCACTTTGTAAGCATCCTCAACGATGGAAAGCCAAGTGTTGACGCCGTGGGCAACTTGCTCCGGGGAGTAACCATCCGTCACTTCCACATCGAGTACAGGAGGCAGGTCACCGTGCTGTAAGTCAATGGTAGAAAGGAAATTTTGCGCTTGCAAAACTGCCGAAACACCGGGCCTGAAGAAGTGGTAAGCCCCCCGAGTGATGCCCGCCAAGCGCATGGCATCCCAGTTTTTGCAAAAAAGGGTATCCTGCATTTCTTCGCCTTCGCTAGCTTTGATGAAGGCAAATTGCACGTCTTGTGCAGCCACCCGTTTCCAATCAATGGCCTTCTGGTAATGCGAAACATCAATCCCATGCACGCCAAAGCCCTCCTTCCGAACGGTGTGGTCGTTGCAAGCGGCCAAAAAGGCGATGGCTCCAAGTAGGATGAACTGACGTTTCATGGTTTGACCCTGATTTATCTTTAGTAAACGCAGAAATTCAAATAAGGCTCTGCAAGAACGGAAAAAAAAATATTTGGCACAACTGCCCAACCATAGTTTAAGCTTTCTTTGACAACGTTAACTGCAAATTTGTCGCCGAACCGTGCTTTTGTGTCGTCAAACCCGTGATTTAGCCAAAATGGTTTTGTTAATACGGCAGCTTTCCGTCATTTCATCCAAAAAAAAAAGTTCACCAAATAAACCGACGTACCTATCTTTCCCGCCATTTATTTCACCAAACCCCTCAAAAGCAGAAAACGGCCCTTCCCACTGAAAACTACGCACGATATTTTTTACATTAAAACTAAACGTACTAAGCATGAGTAACATCAATGGAAAATGGCAGCAAGACAATACCTATGATGCCATCGTCATCGGCAGCGGCATCAGTGGAGGCATTGCCGCCAAGGAGCTGTCGGAAAAGGGTTTGAAGACCCTCGTTTTAGAGCGGGGCCGCATGATCAAGCACATTGAAGACTACCCGACGGCCAACATGGCACCTTGGGAGCTTCCGAACCGGGGCAAGGTGTCTCCTGCCGAAATTGAGAAGCACTACCAAAAGCAAAACCGGACTGGCTACACCGTCAATGAAGGCTGGAAACACTGGTTCGTCAAGGACGATGAGCACCCTTACACCGAAGTGAAACGCTTCGATTGGATGCGGGGCTACCACGTCGGCGGGCGCTCCATCACTTGGGGCCGCCAGAGCTACCGCCACAGCGACCTAGACTTTGAGGCCAACGCCAAAGAAGGCATCGGCACCGACTGGCCTATTCGCTACGCTGACTTAGCACCTTGGTACGACCATATCGAAGAGTTTATCGGCGTCAGTGGCTCCAAGGAGGGCCTGCACCAATTGCCCGACGGCCATTTTCAGCCAGCCATGGAAATGAACTGCGTGGAAACGGACATGAAAGGCAAGGTCGAGTCAAAATTTGGTGACCGCAAAATCACGATGGGCCGCACTGCCCACATCACCGCCGCCACCGAAGCCCAGAAAAAACTAGGCCGTGGCAACTGCCAGTTCCGCAACCTATGCATGAGAGGCTGCCCGTTCGGCGGCTACTACAGCAGCAATGCAGGTGGCTTGAAG
>JBGSWN010000080.1:0-50697 GCA_041752395.1 Saprospiraceae bacterium
CTCGCTCATGTCAATGCGGACGATGGCGTGTTCGTCGTTGAACAAAACCTCGGCTAGCGCTTTGGCCAATTCCGTTTTCCCAACGCCCGTTGGGCCGAGGAAAATGAAAGAGCCGATGGGGCGGTTTTCGTCCTGAAGCCCCGCTCGGCTGCGTCGCACGGCATCGCTGACGGCCTTCACGGCAGGTTCTTGCCCAATGAGGCGCTTGTGCAGCTCATCTTCGAGTTTCAACAATTTGTCCCGTTCGCTCTGCATCATCCGGCTCACGGGGATGCCCGTCCAGCGGGCCACGATATTGGCGATGTCGTCGGCAGTGACTTCGTCATTGGTGAAACGGCCTTCTTCGGGCAGCTTGGCGAGCTTGGCTTCCGCATCCTTCAGTGCTTTTTGTTCCTTCGGCAAATCGCCGTACCGTATTTTGGCCACCGCCTCCAGGTCGCCTCCACGTTCCAGTTTTTCGGCCTGTTGCTCCAATTCCTCTACCTTTTTCTTGATGCCCTGCATCGTATCCACGATTTCTTTTTCGTTCTTCCAAGCGGCACGGAGGCTATCACGTTTTTCCCGTGCGTTTGCGATTAACCCCGTGATTGTCTGCACTTTAGCCGTAGCATTTTCCCGTTTCAGCGCTTCTTTTTCGATTTCGAGTTGGCGCACCTTGCGGTCCCATTCGTCCACAAGTTCCGGCACGGAATCAAGTTCGAGGCGCAGTTTTGCGGCAGCTTCATCAATGAGGTCGATGGCTTTGTCGGGCAGTTGGCGGTCGGCCACGTATCGGTGCGACAGCTCGGCAGCAGCGACGAGCGCCTCGTCGCTGATGTCAATTTTATGGTAAACCTCGTACTTCTCCTGCACGCCCCGGAGGATGGAAATCGTGTCCTCCACACTCGGTTCTTCGATGAGCACTTTCTGGAAACGGCGCACCAGCGCTTGGTCTTTTTCAAAATGCTTTTGGTACTCGTCGCTGGTGGTGGCGCCGATGGTGTGCAGCTCGCCACGGGCCAGTGCAGGCTTGAGGATATTGGCGGCATCCATGGCACCGTTTCCGCCGCCAGCGCCCACGAGGGTATGTATTTCGTCAATGAACAGGATGATTTCGCCATTGCTGGCCTGCACCTGTTTGATGACGGCCTTGAGGCGCTCCTCGAACTCGCCCTTGTATTTTGCGCCAGCGATCAATGAGGAGATTTCGAGGGTGTATATTTTTTTGCTCCGCAAATTTTCCGGAACGTCTTTTTTGATGATTCGCCAAGCGATGCCTTCCACGATGGCCGTCTTGCCCACTCCCGCATCGCCGACGAGGATGGGATTGTTTTTTTTCCTTCGGGAAAGGATGTGGAGCACCCGCCGGATCTCGTCGTCCCGACCCACGATGGGGTCGAGTTTGCCCTCCTCGGCCATGGCGTTCAGGTTGATGGCGAATTTGCTGAGTGCGTTGAACTGCTCGTCGCCGCTCTGTTCGGTCACTTTTTCGCCTTTGCGCAGTTCGGCGATGGCTGCTCGGAGGTTGTCGTCATCGGCGCCGAGCATTTTGAGCAGCTTGCCCGCCTTGTCGTCGCCTTGCAGGATGCCCATCAAAATCAATTCGATGCTGATGTACTCGTCCCCAAAATCGGCGAGCATTTTCTTGGCCCGAGCCAGCGCCTTGTTGGCTTCTGGGGTAAGGAACTGTTTCTCGGTGCCGCTCACTTTTGGGGTGAGTTGAATGAGCGTTTCGAGCTGCCGCTTGAGCACGTTCATGTCAATGCCGCATTTTTCAAAAAGAAAAGTGGCGACGTGCTCGTCCGTTTCAAGGATGCCCCGCAGCAGGTGTGCAGTGTCCACGTTCTGCTGGCTGTTCGAGGCGGCGATTTGCTGCGCTTTGAGGATGCAGTCTTGGGCTTTGATGGTAAAGTTGTCGTAGGTCATTCGATTGCGGATTTACGATTGCGGATTGCGGATTTGGATAGGGGTTCGCAAAAGTAGTTTTTTAAAAAAAAATGGAAAGAAGAATGGATGAAGGGTCTTGGAAAGCGGATGGATAAACCACCTAGGTCATATTTTGAATGGCTTTCGATAGGAAAGTCAGATTTAGGCCAAATGGCAAGGTTGAACTTGATTTTACAAACGGCTATCTCATGGGTTTCAAAAGCACCGTTTTGTGAATGGGATGGGCAAAATCGGTAAACATGGAATCCAACTGAATGAAATTTGGATAGAATCCTTTTCGGCTTACTATAAGCCGATATTTTTTGTTGGGCAAAACGGGGAATTCAACAATGCTGTTTTCCGACTGTAACAAGGTTAGTTCAATGGCGCCAGTTTCCCTGTTTTCCAGTTCAAAATTACAGCCATAAACTGCGGCGCTGTCTAATGCACTCATGGTGTTCACTATGATGCTCCCGTTTAGTTTGCCAGAAAAAATGGAAAGCCCTGGGCAGCCAATCGGGGCATTTTCGCAATTTTCACTTGGGCGGTTAGAGCATAAATAAACAGTTTTCGAGGGTTGGTGATAGCTGAAATAAAGATCGTCAAAACTGCTGTTTGCGGCATTCAGGTTTTCAGCAGCCTCCCAAGTACCGGTTTCGTTTTTTGTAGTTCGATAAATATCGAATCCACCCTTGCCTGCAAGCATATTTGAACTGAAAAACAATATTTGGGCATGTGAATAAAAAAACGGTGTTACCTCGTCGTTGACGGTGTTGAATTCAGCATTAATTGGTTTGCTGAACGAGCCGTCCCTGTTGAGGACGCAGTACCAGATGTCGAAACCGCCTTTGCCACCAGGGCGGTTCGAGGAGAAATAGAGTACCTCTTTTTTTAGCAAAAAATCATAGCCACAGGTAGGCTGCTGGTTAATGATGCCCGATTCATTGATGGGCTTAGGCAAGATAACTACTTGGCCCCAACTGCCATCATACCGTTTGTCACGGTACCAGATTTCACCCTGAGCCGGCTTTCCGCTTGCAGTCTCCCTGTATACGGTGTAGTAAATCCGGTCGCCACCGATATTGAGTACACCTTGAGCGGCGCTTAGGTCATCCTCTTTTGGGTTGATCAACTGGGGCACTGCGGGTTCATTCTGCCATGCCGAATACAACCGACTAACCATACCTGCACCTGTTTTTTTCGGAACAGAAGCCGAGAAATAGATTTTGTCGCCATAGCGGAACGGGGCACAAGCACCTTGGAAAGTGTTGAGGTTATTGGCGGCAAGATTTATCGTTGCCCCAACAGAATTGGATTGGGTTTCTAACAAAATCGGAGAGGACTGAGCCAACGTTTGTTCAATAAAAAAATAGCTCAGGATTAAAATTTTCAGAAGGTGCTTCATTCCTTTTAAATCGATGCTGATTCAGATGTTTTCTAATGAAATTGGGATTTGATTGTGAGAGTAGCAACTCAATGGTGAAAATGAATGTGGAAAAACAAAGGTAATAGTTTTGTTTGGATAGGTCAGATATAAAATATCAAGCCAATGAATCAAGGATTTTTACCTTTGGTAAATTTTTTTTTCGATTTAAAAACAACATGAAAAATCACTACTACCTTTTGTTTCTTGTTTGCTTACTGGTTAGCTTCCTGTCTTTGTCTTGCAAAAATGAAAAGCCTGCTCCACCTCCCTCCCCACTCACGTTAGCATCCATGAAGATTGAGCGCAAAAATGGCCCCGACTGCGATAAACCGGACAGCCTCATCGTCAATTGTGCCCATGTTAATTTCAGTTACCCCCAACTCAAAGACGGCTCCGACTCTCTCCGACAAGCTGTGGAAGCTTGGGCCAGGGAATTCATGACCAGTTGGGTGGGCATGTCAGAGGAGCCCGACAATTTCCCGCCGCTGGAGGAGGCCATCACCAATTTTTTCAACATGCACCAAGAGCAGGTGAAGGAAATGCCCGACGCCCCTGCCTACTACGTGGCCGAAACCAAAGACACCGTGCTGCTGAACGATGGGAAATACCTCACCCTGATGCTCGACGGCTACAGCTACATGGGTGGCGCTCATCCCAATGCCAGCTCGTCCGTGGTGACTTTTGATGTGGCTACTGCCAAAAAAATCTCGCTCGACCAGGTCGTAACTAACCTTGATTCCTTGAAGATGTTTGCCGAAAAAAAGTTCCGGGAGGTGCGGGCCGACCTTTTCAAACCCGAAAGCGAAGGTGGCACTGGCTTTGAATTCGATGAAACTTTTGAGTTCAAAATAGCCGACAATACTGGACTGGTGAAAGATGGCATCTATTTTATCTACGTGCCTTACGAGGTAGGTCCTTGGGCCATCGGTGCCACGGAGTTCGTCTTGCCCTACACTGAAATCCAGCAAATCAGAAAGTAGTTGGTTTCAGGTTTCAAGAGAAAAGCGTTTCAGGTTTCAAAGCTGCCCCCCCAGAAACCCAAAACCAGAAACCCAAAACCGCCGTGCCCCATCCCTGAAACCAGTGAAATTCACTTGAAACTACTTTCACAAGCAGTCGAATTCGCAAAGGTTCCTAACTTTGGCTTTGCAATTTCAGCTATCCCACCACCTTAGAACAATGCAATTCAATGCATATTGGGAAAAACGATTGAAACATCAATCCCGTTTTTCCGTACATTTTGTACCGAGATAGAATTGGGCTTTTCGCCCTGTTTTTGTTCAGAAAATAAGTATTTGAAAGGGCCGACAATGAAGCAAGGTTTGATGGTAAGTCATTGATTTTCAATTAATTGGCGAACCGTTCATGCCCGCACTCCGTTTGTTCGTGCTGCTTTCTTCCCAAATCAGATTTAAAATTATGAAGAAATTACTTCTCAGCATGTTGTTCATGCTGTGCCTACTCCAAACGGTTTCAGTCGTTGCTCAGGACGATGCGCCACCGCTCAACGGCATCTCCGCAAAAGTCCTTTTCATTGACTACAACACGCCCAATTCCATTGATGGGTTCAAGCCTACCAACGGAATCGAGCTGGCCTACCTTCGCAATATCAACCCGAATTTAGCGGTGGGAGTCCCCCTGAAAGTTGGCCTCGCCAGCCTCAACGGCAGCGAGGATAAAACAACCATTTTTAGCCTTGATGCCATCGGACAGTTCCAGATTGGTAGCCCGGAAAGCATCGTGCGGCCCTATATTTTTGCGGGAATCGGGATGGTTTTTGAGCAATTCGAGGAAAACAATGCCCAAATCCCAGTGGGGCTTGGCCTTTACGTGCGGGCGGGCGGAAGCTCGTTCTTCACCGTGCAGGGCGAGTACCGCAAGTCGCTGGAAGACCAGCGGGACAACCTTCAACTCGGCATTGGTTGGCATTTTAAACTAAAACCACAGCCTCGTTTGGACGGTCCGCTTGACACCGACGGCGATGGCCTCCCCGATGCGCAGGATTTTTGCCCCAACGAAGCAGGCACCATGCTCGCCAACGGCTGCCCTGATGCTGACGATGACGGTGTTCCAAACGGCGAGGACGATTGCCCGACCGTGAAAGGCCCCGCCGAAAACCGTGGTTGCCCAGTCGATGCGCCAGTCGTTGTCACACCACCAGTACCCGCCAAAATAGGTGACCGTGACGGTGACGGCATCAATGACCTCCTCGACCAATGCCCTGACCAGCCGGGCACGATTGCACTAAAAGGCTGTCCTCCAAATGTTCCTGCGCAACAGGCAACTACACCAAATAGCAATCCTCCAGTTGTTGTTGCTCCGCAACCTACAATACCACCAGCACAAGTAGGCGGGCCAAACATTGACTCCGATGGTGATGGCCTCGTGGATAGTCGTGACGAATGCCCGACGGTGGCTGGCCCCATCCAACTCCTCGGCTGCCCCGACACGGACGGCGACAGCATCAAGGACAAAGATGACCGCTGCCCCGACAAGCCGGGTGAGGCGATATTCAGCGGCTGTCCCGATACCGACAAGGATGGCATCTCGGACGACAACGACGATTGCCCAACATTGGCTGGCGTGTCTTCCGCAAAAGGCTGCCCAGATGCTGACGGCGACGGAACTCCCGACCGTGACGACAATTGCCCAAGGGAAAAAGGAAGTGCCAGCAACAACGGTTGCCCTATCTACGATGCTGACAATGACGGCATTGAGGACAAGGATGACCTTTGCCCGAACCAGCGTGGCCCAGCTTCCACCAAGGGCTGCCCGGATACGGACGGTGACGGTATTGCTGACAAAAATGACCTCTGCCCAACTGAGGCAGGTACCCCTGGTGCCAGCGGCTGCCCCGACGAAGATGGTGACAATACGCCCAATCACTTGGATAAATGCCCCGGTGAAAAAGGTACCAACGAAGGTTGCCCCGATATCTCGACAGAAGACAAGGAAGTGCTAGCTTTTGCTGCGAAAAACGTGCAATTTGAAACTGGCAAGGCAACGTTGAAAGCGCAATCTTATGCCTCTTTGGAAAAGGTCGCTGAAATCATGAAAAAATACCCTCGCTACAACCTCAACGTGGATGGCCATACAGACGATACTGGCGATGCTGGTGCGAACCGTATCTTGTCCGAAGAGCGTGCTTCTTCTTGCTTCCAGTACCTCTTAGCCCGTGGGGTGGATGTAAGCAGAATGAAATACAAAGGCTATGGCGAATCGAAGCCCATAGCACCGAACAACAGCGAAGAGGGTAGGGAACGTAACCGCCGGGTTGAGTTCAATATGTACGTGCGGTGATTTGAGTTGGCAGTTTGACTGGGGGCAGTTGGCAGTCAGGGACTGCGACATTGTTTCTGTCAGAACAAATTTTAAAAAAAAGTGGGTGACCTGAGTCACCCACTTTTTTTTTGCGTTTTGCTCGCTGCAATTTCCCCCAAAAATTTTAACGTAAAACTACCCCAATAAAATTCGCAGTCACCGACTAAGCAACTGCCAAACTGACTGCCAACTGCCCCCTGTCGAACTGCCAACTCATTTCTTACCAATATGATTCACCACCCGTCGCACGGTCTTTCGGCGGATTTCCCGCTCCAGTTCCCGGTTGATGCTCTTGAGGGTGTATTGGAATTTTAGGTCGAGGCTGTCCTTTTTGATGTCCACGATTTTTAGTTTAAAAGAACCGCTTTCAATGCTCTCGTGGTAGTCGTTGAGGCATTCGATGAGGTCGGCTTCCAATGCCTCAATCGTGTCAAGGAACGCAAGGTTCAGTTCAAACTCGATGTTAACTTTTCGAATTCCTTTCTTTGTGTAATTGACGATATTACTGAGAAAGGCGGTGTTGTTTGGGATGTAAATGATTTCGTCGTCGTCGTTGAGCAAGGCGATTCGGGAAATGGAAATATCCATGACCTTGCCTTTGTGCTCCGCAATTTTTACATAGTCGCTTATGGTAATTTCATCTGAAAAACTAATGGCCATGCCGCTGATAATATTGGCGATATAGTCTTTGGTGATGATGGAAATAGCAGCCGCAACGATGGTCAGCCCCGTAAATAAACTTTTAATATCAATGCCGAAAAAGCTTAAAACAGTTATAATCACAACCGTTGTAGAGAGCAGGATATAGAGGTTTTGTAAGCCTAGAACTACGTTGTTCGGTTTGTCCTTTTGAATGGCGTTTCGCCTTCGGTAAATGGAAATTCCAACCACCGTCAACAGGTGCAGGCCAAGAATCAGGATGCTGAAATTGAGCAGGATGCTCACAAAACTCCTGAATTTAAGGCCATTGTCCTTGGTCAATGAAAATACCCTCCTGCCGATTGCGCTCAAATCAGTTTCCCATTCGCTCGACCTAATTTTTGAATAAACCAAAGCGACCAAAAGCACCAACTTGAGGAAGAACAATAAATATTTTACGAAGGAATCTCTTGTGATAATCATCTTTTAATTCAGGCTTTTCACATCCATTTTTTCCTTTTAAAATAAATAAGCAAGAGGATGGCGATAAACACCATGAAGCCCCAGAGGTAAAAATAGCCATTTTTGAAGTGTAGCTCAGGCATGTTGTCGAAGTTCATGCCATACACACCGGCGAGGAAGGTGAGCGGTACAAATATCGTGGTGATGACCGTGAGCACCTGCATCACGTTGTTCATGCGGAGGCTGAGTTCGCTGTGGTATAGCTCGATGAGGCCGTTGAGCATGTCCCGGTAGGTTTCCGTCATATCGGCGATGCGCAGCACGTGGTCGTAGAGGTCACGGATGTAAATGCCTGTGGCCTCGTCAACAGCGTTGCTTTCGCAACGAGAGAATTTGTTGACGGCATCCCGAAGTGGCATGACCGCCTTCCGCATTGCCAGCATCTGGAATTTAAGGTGGTAAATATCCTCCTTGGTTTGTCGGCTTGGGTTTTTGGTGATTTCAATTTCCAACTGCTCCATGTGCTCCTCAAATCGGTCCAGCACCTCGAAATATTTGTCCACTACATTGTCAATCAGTGCGTAGGCGAGGTAGTCCGACTTGCGGGAGCGGATGCGGCCACTGGATACTTCCAAGCGTTCCCGAACTGGTTTGAAGGTGTCGTCCTCATTTTCTTGAAAAGTGATGATGAAGTTTTCGCCAAAATAAATGGCAATTTGTTCTGTATTCAGTTCGTGGGTATTGGGGTCGTAGATGAGGGACTGCGTCACCACAAAGGCGTCGTTACCGTACTCCTCGAACTTGGGCCGCTGCTGGGTGTGAAGAATGTCCTCCAAAACCAGTGGGTGGATGTTGAACTGCTGCCCGATGCGCTCGATAAGTTTCACATCGTGCAGCCCCATGACATCGAACCAAAATATCGAACCTGGCGAAGTATTGAAAGCCCCATCGCCCGAAGGGTTTTTGGTTTCTTCCAGTTCCTGCTGGTTGTACCGGGTGAGTATCAGTTCTGGGTTCTCCAGGCGGCGTTCGCCGGTGTATTCCAAGGTGCCGGGTGGTGCGCCCGCACGTTTGAACTTTCGTTTATGTGGCTTTTTTGATTTCATTTGAAATGGAATAAAACGAAACAGCGCCGCCAAGTTACACACTCGGCGGCGCTGTTTTGAGTAAAAACTGCATTTGATTACCTGTTCGTCCCTCCCGTCACCCGTTTGTGGTTCTCGATGATTTCAGGCAATTGCTTCACGCCTACCCGGTTGGCAACGATTTTTTTGTTCTTGTCCAACAGGTAGAGTTTCGGCAGCGAAGTGCCGTAGAACATTTGCAGTGCCCGTGCCCGGGTGTAAGGGTCGGCAGTGATGATCCACGGCATTTTTTCGTTGTGGATATCCTCCACGGCCTTCTCCAATTCCGTGTGGTTGGCGCTGGAAATGGAGAAAACCTCCACGCCTTTGTTCTTCCATTCTTCGTGAAAAGGAATCAGTTCCTCCGTCATGTGCTTGCAGTGGCCGCAGCCGGGTTTCCAGAGGAAAATGATGGTGTACTCGGCCTTCACATCGTATGGGCTGATGAGTTCGTTCGTGAACTTGTCCTCCACCGGGTCGTAGCGCTGTAGCTTTACGTCGGGGGCAGGGTTTCCGATTAATACATTGCTGTTCATGTAGGCGTCGTCGGTGATTTTTTTGAGGTTCTCCGGTGTCACCCAATCGGCGATGCCCGACTTGTAATATTTGTCGGAAAGCCTGATGAATACTGCGTCCAAGCCCATGATTTCGGGCGTGTAGTATTTATTGAGCAAATAAGGCAGCAGGTACTTGAACACGTCAATATTTGCCCTCGATTTCTCTACCAGCCACTCCGCCGCTGCACCAACGCTATCGGCTGATTGAAGGGTCAATTTATCCAAATAGCGGTCGGTTTTTTCTTTCAAATACGGTGTGTTCACAAAGATTTCATCGGAAAAATCGAAGCCATCCCAGAAATGCGCCCGATAGTACCGGAACTGGAAACTGCTGTCAATGCTGCCATCTGCCTTTTTCGGGGCTTCTGGGATTTCGGGGTCTTGGAAGGCACCGATGAGCTTGGCGGTGTAGGTGTCGGGATTGTCCTTGATGTACTTGTCCTGGCGATCCCGCACCGTTTTCGAGAGGTCCGCTATCTGTTTTTTCAGCTTTTCTTGCTGTTTTACGTCTGTTTCGGCGGTGATGGCTTCCTGAATTTTCTTTGACTCGGCCACTTGGTCGGACATGAATTTTTGATAATCAAGCAACAACTGGTTGTCCTTCGAGCCTTTCACTTTTAGGTTTTGGTAAAAATCCGGTGCCTTGGTCATCACCGAAAAATGCTGCTCCGACTTCGTTACCACGAACTCAAAGAACTTGTTGTCCGGCGGCATGAGGATGAGGTAAATGCCCGGTGCCAGTGCTTCCGGCCCCTCGAAAACGTATTTGCCATTGGTGACGGCCACGGTGTCCTTGCTGTAAACCTTGTCTGCCCGGCGGTAGCCGAGGTAGGCTTTTTCGCCAGCGTAGCCCTCAATGGTCACATCAATTTTATGGCCCTGCGCTTTGCCAGTCAGGCTGAAAAGCAGTATTTGAAACAAAGAAAATAGGAAAACGGAAAGCTTCATATTTTGGGAAAATTTAGAATTGAAGCCACAAAATTAAGGGCTTTGAAAGTAATAGACACGGTTGGGGTAGGGGATTAGGTTTTCATTTGAAAAAAGCTGTGACTAAGACGCCAACAACGCTGTATTTGCCCAAACTTACCAACTGTTTTCTTCGTAAAAATGAAAGTGAAACCCGGGGCGGCTGAGTTGCCGGAAATCAAATACTTTTGCGCCTCGAATTATTCATCAATTATCATCTTCAGCTCATGCAGTTTTTAGATATTTCGCTCCCCGAACTCGTTTCCCTCGGCGAGGAACGCCACGAAGCCTACAAGAACGCCAAGCCCTTTGCCAGCACTTGGTTCGATGATTTTTTCAACAAAGACGCCCTGAAAAAAGTCCTCGCCGAATTCCCAGAACTCGGCCAGCCGGGCAAGGACGAGGTTTTTTATGCCAATCCGAACGAAGTCAAACATGCCTCCAAAGGCGAATATAAATTCGGTCCACTGACCCGTGAGTTCATGCACTTCCTCAATTCGCAGCCGTTTCTGGAGTTCCTCCAAAACCTGACGGGCATTGAAGAAACACTCGTGCCCGACCCGTATTTTGAGGGCGGCGGCTGTCACCAAATCAAAAGCGGTGGGTTCCTGAAAGTACACGTGGATTTTCACAAACATAAGATGATGGGCCTCGACCGCCGGGTGAACGTGCTCGTTTACCTTAACGAAGACTGGGACGAGGCGTGGGGCGGTCACTTTGAGCTTTGGGAAAAGGACATGAGCAAATGCGTGACCCGAATCGCTCCGTTTTTCAATCGGATGGCCATTTTTTCCACCACCGATTTCTCTTGGCACGGCCACCCCGATGCGTTGGCCTGCCCGCCCGAACGCAACCGCAAATCATTGGCGCTCTACTACTACACCAATGGCCGCCCAGACAGTGAGGTAAGCGAGGCCAACCGCAAGCGCATCACCACCACTTTTGCTGCCCGCAAAGGACAGGACAGCGCCAAAATGACCGCCTTCAACAACATGGTGAACCTAGCCAACGACTTGCTGCCGCCGCTGGTGGTGAAGGGAATCAAGAAATTTAGGAAAAATTAATGGCCGCAACCGTGCCCGGTGCAGCCATTTAAATCGTTTCAGCCTAATTAGAGCTGGTCGATTTCTTTGCCGTTTTCTTCACGGCTTTTTCGGCTCTTTTCTCCTTGAGATTCTTGGTAGGAGCCTTTTTGTCGCTTCCTTTTGCTGGTGATTTACCCTTTGCCATAATGATTGTTTTTAAATTTTTGCCAAGGTAGGCATATTTGATGTTTTGTAAAAGTGCTTAAAGCCCTTCCAAAATCGTGAACGCCGTCCGCCGGTTCAACTGGTGCTCCTCCTCCGTGCAGCGTGTGCAGGCGCAGTTTGCCTTCGGTAAAGTTTCACCAAAACCCTTGGCCGAGAGCCGCTCCACGGGAATTCCCCTAGAAACTAGGTAATCCACGGCGCTTTGCGCCCTTCGCTGGCTCAGTTCGGTGTTGTAGGAGTCGTTGCCCCGGCAGTCGGTGTGCGAACTGAGTTGGATGCGGATTTTGGGGTTCAATTCCAGGTTTCTGGCCAGTGCATTCAGCGTTGGCATGGCGTCCAAGCGGATGTCCCATTTGTCAAAATCATAGTAAATGTCCTCCAGCACGATTTCCTTGTTGAGGAAAATTTTGTCCAAAACGACCTCCACTTCGTAAGTCTGAACGGGGTTGTTCGGGTCTTTGCCAATGCCTTTTGTGGAAAAGAAAGTCTCGCCCGTCAGGTAGCTGTTTTTCGTCGCAATAAACTGATAATCAGTATTTTCCGCTAAATCCATGCTGAAAAAACCGTCCTCGGCAACGGTAAACTTTTTGGTTTCTTTCCCAAATTTCACCTCCACGTTTGCGCCGTTCAGCGGCTTGCGCCCCAGCAGTTTGGTGTCGGGGTTATCTGCCTCGGCGTAGATTTTTTCCAGCACATAGCCTTCCAGTTTCAGCTTGTATTCTGCAACGGGTTTCTCCGGCTCTGGTGGTGGAATCCGCCGCTCGAAGCGATAGAGGTCGTCGTTCCCGTTCCCATCTGGTCGATTGGAACTGAAATAACCGACTTGAAGCACATCCTGACCTTTTTTAGCCTGATAATCAATCACATACGCAAAATCGTCGGAGCCAGAATTGAGCGGTGGCTTCAGGTTCTGGACAGGTGACCAGGCCCCGCCTGCCGATTTGTAGGTCTTGAAAATGTCCAAACCACCCATGCCGGGGTGATAGTCGCTAGCGAAATAGAGCGTATCGCCATCTAGCCACGGGAATTTTTCGTTGCCGAGGGTGTTCACGGTGCGGGGCAAAAGCTTGGGCTCGCCCCACTGGTACTCCCGATTGCTATCGGGACGCCGCTCGCTCGACCAGATGTCGTAGCCGCCCCAACCATCTTTGGAATTGCAGGAATAATATAGGATACTACCGTCGGCGTTCAGGGCTGGGTGGCCGTAGTTGATGCCGTTCTGCTGAAAAGGCAGCGCCACGGGGACTGACCAGTTGGAGCCATCCCATTTGCTCGTCAAAATTTTGCAAAAATTGTCCTCTTTTTTATCGCCGTAGCAGCGAGTGAAATAGAGTTCTGTGTTGGCTTTATTGAAGGTAGTCGTACCTTCATTGTTCGATGTATTTAGTTGATTGTCAAATGGTTGCACCTCGTTTGACTGTAAATCTGCGACGAAAAGGTCGGAAAATTCGTTACCCGTCCACTTGTAAGTCTCATCGCCAGTAGCGGCTTGGCGGTCGGAGGTGAAGACGATTTTTCCACTTTGAAAAATGGCCGGCGCATAGTCCGCACCAGGGCTGTTGAAGGGCAAAATAGTGGCGGAATACGCCTTGGATTTCTCGGCTTTCCAGCCCTTGGCCACTTGGCAGGCGGCTATTTCCCGCTTGTACTCGTATGGGCTGCCGATTTCAATGCCCAGTTCCTTGAACTGTTTGATGGCCTCGTCGTACTGCTCCGTCTGTTTGAGGGAGTAGGCATATTCCCGAAGGGCATCGGTGCCGTAGCCGTCGTCATAGGCTTTTTTGTACCAATCGGAGGCGCTGGCGGGCTTGTTGAGCATCCGGTAGCTTTCGCCGAGTTGGAAGGCAATTTTGGACTTTTCGGCCCTGGTTTTTGCTTTTGAGTACTCTTTTTTGAGCAAATCCACAGCCACAGCGTACTGTTTGCGATCCACTGCAAAGTTACCATCCTTCACTTTTTGGGTGTAAGTGCAAGCCGACATGGCAAAAATGGCGAGACAGAAAAAGGCGTATAAATACTTCATCGGAAACTTAGGTTTAGAAGGTTTAAGTGGGTTTAGAAGATTTAGTTGGCCCTGATTGTTAAGCCTGCTAAACTTTCTAAACCACCTAAACCGCAAAGAAAAAACGTTTGTTTGGGGGCTTTGTTGCCGTGAAAACGACGGCCAAATTACGGAACACAGTTTTCGCTGGCGCAAGTTTTTCCCAAAACCTCCCGAAAGCCCATCCAAAACTGTTGGATTTTGATGGGAAAACCGTTTCTTTGTTCCAGTTTTAAGAACTGCACAACATACTAACAAAAAACTTTTAATACTATGAGAAATTCACTCCTTGTGACTGCTGACGTTAATTCTGTTGTTTTAGTGGATAATTTGATGGGCGACCAGAAGCTGTCGATTGGCAAGCTGGGTGTGCTGCTGTCGGTGCTTGGTACGGATATTTGCGCCAGCGAGGTGCCTGCGAATTTGGATGATTTTATTAAGACGACGATTGGGACCAAAAAAGCCTTTTATGAGTTTGATACGTCGGATGTTTTGAAAAACCAGCTTTGTATTACTTACAATGATGGGAATAATACGGTGTTTATTATTGGGATAACGGATATAGTGGCTAGCTTTTCTGGTCCAACTGAAGTGCCACAAAGTAAAGTCAAAACGTTTTCAGTGAAACTGAAAAATAACCCAAGTTCAGGGTTGTCTTCTCCAAATGTAGTTCTTGTAAGGCTTGAATCTAGTGGTTTGAAAAAAATGATTCGATTCTATTATCTGCCATCAGCTTGACAGTAGGGGTCATTTTAATTTACTTTCTATCCAAATCATTAATTCATCTAATCCTAGAAGATTATCTGCGTTTGGTTGTTGCTTTATTTCAGAGAGATATTGTTTTAATTCTCTTACTGAAGATTTAAATTCTCCCACAGGTGCGTTGAAGATTTGTTTTAAGTAAATATTTAGAACAATTTCTTCAAACGCTTCTCCATTTATATCATTTGATTTGTAAAATCGGTTTGAAGAACGTACCTCTAAATCGGTTTGCTCGAATTCATCAATTTCATGTAAAGAGATTACCTTATAAAGTCTAATTATTCTTTGAATATCTAGCCTACCACTGCCTTTCATCGTTTTTATTATGTGATCAACCCATTTGATGCAATTTTGATAATCACCAATAAGGAAATAAACAGTAACTATATTTCCTGCCAAAGCTATGTTTTTCTTAAGTCCGAATTTGTTCATTCCCTCAATGATTTCTGGAAGAAGTATTCCTGCGTTAACAAATTCATTCTTATTTAAATGGTATAAAAGTTTTGATAACGATAAATAACGGAAAATGACTTTTTGATTGTGAATATTCCCACTTGGTTTTTCATTTTTTAATCGTTCATACCACTCATATGCTTCTGAAATATTGTCTTCTAATTTATAGCAAGTATTAACTAAGTTGTTTACATCATTAATATATCCATGAAACTCCTCCTCCTTTAATACTGGAAAGTCATTCCACCAATTCACTGCTTTTTTGGAGAAAAAATATACCTTTCCTAAATCGCCTAGTAGGTTAAAGTATAACATATTACATAGATAAAAACGTCTGGTGGCCTGTGAGGATTGAGGAATGTTTTTTTCTTCTAACATTTGTAGTGGCAAATCATTTCTGAATGCTTCGATACGTAATTCATCGTTAGGATTAAAATCCTTATGCAACTCCAACAACAACCGATAATACAAATCCAAATACCGTAACTCCTCATCAATCGCCTTCAAGGTCCGTTCCCTTTCCTCGTTCAGCTTCTCAATATGCTCCAACTGCACCCTCGCCCGGCGGTCGAAAAGCGACACCTGCTCCTCCCGGTTGATTTCCAGCAGCGTGAACTGGTCCTCCAGTTCGGCTGCCATGGCCTTGGCTTCGGAAATGCGCTCGGTGCTTTGGTCGTAGAGGCCACGCTCGTAGAGGTAGCGGGCATCCATGAGGCGCTCTTTCACTTGTGCGGCCTTGGAGGATTGGCTGCGGTAGTCCCGCATACTGCGCAGGATGGCCTCGTAGAGGTATGCCTTGTCGGAAGAGAGGTTGGCGGCAAATTGCTTTTTGAGCGGCGCCTCGTCGTATTCTTCCATGCTGTTGATGGCATCGAAGAGGTTGAGGTAACGGCTGTCGGTGCGGCCAGATTTTTTGGCGTCCAGCACGAAATAGCGTTTCTCCGATTTGGACATCGCCTGCACGAGGCTAAAAAGGTCTTCTTTACTGCGCATAACTTGGTGTTTGTTCGGCCCGAATAGGGTGATGTTGTAGGCCATTTTTGCCCAAAAGCATTCAAAAAAATAGAAAATGAATTTTTTTTCACTTTTTTTTCAACCCTTGGAAGTTCCAAGTTCATAGAGTTGGCGGTGGCGCTTTTTTCCTAAATCTAAAGTCAATTTAGCGAATTGTAATTTTCTAAAATGCTGTAAAATAGTGTTTTATAATAAAATTTTTTAATAAATAAATTGACTAGCTGCGCTGAGTCCATCAAAAACCCAACGGTAGAAACTCCATCTAAAGCAAAGAACTGGATTGTGGGCGCCTCAACACGCCCCTACTTTTGTATCATCAAAAATGATTGAGTCAAAGGACAACATCAAGAAAAGAAAACACTGATAAAATTCCCATAGAAAACAAAGCGATGAACAAACATATCATGGGATTATAATTTGAGATGGCGAGTGTTGGGTGATGAGACTTCCTCGAAAGACCCTGACCCCAATGACCCGCCTTCTTTTAATTCGACAGTTCGTCAGTTGGCAGTCTCTCGTTTGACGACCACTGAGATGACACAATTATAGTTTTACAGTTGGCAGTTGGAGGCTGCTAATATTTGAAAACAAGACAATGAACAAACCCTGATTATAACCTAAGATTTTGGAGCGGTTATAAGTAGTTATTTTCTGTTGTCGGGTTTACCCCGAATTTTTGCGGTAAACCCATTTTTTTAAATTCCTATTTTTTGAACGATACCGGCAAACGTGTCCGGGAGCATTAGACAAGTGGGTTAAAACTACCCCCTCGGCGAGGAAGCACAGCCCGTCCCGACCTTGGTCGGGAAACTGGTAAAGGCTTAACAACTTCGAAAACTGATGAACAAACAGATGGATTTCCCTTCACGGGAAAGGCATTTACCCCGGTCTCATCAGTAAAAAAGGGCGCTTCCTTGCCATTTTTGAAATATTGAGTAGTTGAGTGTTAGCGCATTTGAGAAGTGCAAGCGCTCAGCGAATGAAGATTAATATTGGGTGTTCTCATAGTGTGTGGGCTACCCCTGTACCAAACGAGGGCAGGGCGTAGTTTAAAATTCCAGGGTTTGTCGAGCTTGCGTTCGGCAAACCCTTTTTTTATTGCTGAATTTCATACTGCTTCAAGGTTGTCGTCATGCGGACAACAATTCAACAATAAAACAATCCAGCAATACAACCCCCTCAATTCAAAAACACCCCAAACGCTTGATTTTCAGGTATTTGCACGTCAATATTTTCGAGTAGGGTAGTGGCCAGGCTCATGCCAAAATAATCCACTTTCACTGGGAAGGACTTGTGCGTACGGTCCACCATGACGGCGACCTCCACTTTTTTGGGCAGGGTATCGAGGATGGGCTTGCAGGCGTAGAAAATGGTGCGGCCGGTGTTGGCCACATCGTCCACCAGGATGATGGTTTTTTCTTCTAAATATGGGATGGGAAGGTCAATTTTTATCTCAACAGACAACGGGTCGGCAGGGTTGATGCGCAAATGTGTCAGCGTGATTTTCTGGCTGCTGATGGCCACCAATTCTGCATGGAGCAGCCGAGCGAAGGCCATGCCCCGGTTGTTGATACCAGCGAGGATGATTTCCGGCTCCTCGTAGTTATGCTCCAAGATTTCGATGGCGAGGCGCCGTATTTTTTGCCGTATTTTTCGGTCGTCCAGTAATTGCATATCAACTAAGTAAAAAGTAAAAAGTAGAATCCCAGCGTTGGCAAACTAGTTTAATAAATAGTCTCATCAAGTTTGTTGTCACGAATTTCATCAATTTTCATGAATTTCAAACTTACCAATTTCCGTTGTCTCCAATCCGCAATTCGCAATCGTAAATCCGCAATCGTCACGCCCCCGCCACTTTCGTCGTTGCAAACAGTCGTTTCACACTAAACTGTCCGCTGCCATTGACCATTACCATCAGTAGGCCGCCAACAATGGCTAGGTTTTTCATGAACATCACACCTTGTAATCTTCGAAAAACCTCGGACCCATTCATTTGCAATTGTGGACAACTTACGGTCATTTGACATTCAAATGGCACGTTCCAAAAATCATGTACAATGAACGTGACTGGCACCCAGTACAGCAGCAACAGGAAAGCCCCCAAGCTCGACCGGTACCCCGACAAAATCATCAATCCGCCTAAAACCAGCAGCACGATGGTGCTGTAAAGCAGGAAATCAGGCTGCCATTTCAAGCCATAAAAATCCATTTTGGCCTTTGTTTCTTTGAAAAAAAAGATGGAATCGTAGGCTTCGTACAAGAAAATAAAGGACAGTAAAATGCGCCCCAACAGGTCAATGAAATTTTTCAATTTTAGTAATTTGCAGTGAAAGGTTCAAATGGGGCGGCGAATTTCCACCTTAATTATGAAAGATGCTGCATCGTTTCGTTAAAAATACATCACTTGTACTTTTCCACCCTGAAGTTGCTTGTGTTCGTTCTGCAAAATCATTTCCCCATTGAGCCCTTTTGGTAGTGAAACAATGGCTTTGATGCCCTGCCTCGTCCATTCCAAGCTTACGGAAATCTCACCCAAAGGGTGCGGCATCTTGCCTTGCGCAAAGGTCAATCCCCGAAAAACGGGCTGAATCCGCACCGTTCTGAAGCCGGGCGACCCAGGGTTGATGCCCAAAATCGTGCTCAAAAACTGGTAATTCGGGGCAGCGCTCCAGGCGTGGCAGTCGCTGCGGGTGGGCTCGGGTTTCTCAGCGAAAGTGGTCAGCCCCATGTCCAGCATGGCCCGCCAATCATCAAGTTGCGCATCGAATTCCTTGCCCATGTCATGCTTTTTCAAGGCTTCCAGCAGGTAGAATCGGAAGTAAAGCGTGGTCTGTGTGATGCTTTTATCGGAAATGGTTTTGAACAACAATTCCTTTTGTTCCTCCAACGGAATCGCGTCGGTCAGCACGGCAAGAATATTGGCGTGCTGGCTGAAACTGGTTTTTGTAGGATTGTCACCCAACATGTTTCGGTCTTTGTCCCAACAAAGGCGGTAGGTCGCTTTCACCAGTGTATCGGCCTGTTTTTTATAAACCTCGGCCTTTTCTTCTTTTCCAAAAAAATTAAAAACCGCCGCCGCCTGCCGCAGCGTGTAGGCGTATTGTAAGCTGAGTATGCTCGACCCGCCCCTTGCCACAGCCGGCGGCACTCCGCCGATTCGCTCCTCCTCGCTCCACGGCCAAGCCCAATCCACGAAATTCCACCACTCCACAGGGCCCATCATGCCTGTTTCAGGATTGATGCGGGCCTCCTCCCATGCCAGCACGCCCTCGATGCCCGGCAGGAATTTTTTCACAAAAGCCTCATCGTCCCGGAGCATCCAATAATCATAAACCATGCTGACCCAAAACATGGAGTAGGTTGGGATGATTTGCATGTCGTTGCAAGGGTAGCGGCTCTGCGTCAGCCCGTCGGAGATACGGCTGTTGTCGAAATCCTCGATGGATTTGCGCACCAGCCGGTCGTCGCTGCTGACGTAGAGTGAAATGAGCGCTTGAAGCCGTGTGTCGCCGACGTAGCTGAGTTGTTCGTAATATGGGCAATCGAAATAGGTCTCCCCGGCGCAGCGCTGGGCGGTTCGCCAGCCCACTTCCCAGATTTTTTCGTGCGTGGGGTCACTGCTCTTGAAACTGGCCTTGGCTTCCAGCGGGTAGCCGTAGCTCATGCCGTGTAAGCCGTTGATTATCAGTTGTTCATCGCCCGTTTCGATGTCGAGCTGGAGCCAGCGCCAAGTACGAAACCAAAGTGGCCGGAAAACCCGCTCCTTGCCGCCGTCCGGCGAAAAACGGTCTTGGATGCCCATGATTTCCTTGCCCTCCCACTCGTTTCGGTTGCCTTTTTTTCGGTCTTTATCGTAGAGTGCTTCGGCATAGGTGAGGGTAATTTTTGCGCCTTTTCCGCCCGAGGTGGTGAGGGTAGGGTAGGCGTTGACGAGGATTTTTTGGTCAATGAGGATGCTGGTTTTTGTTTTTGGTGGGAAAAACATTTTCACGGAAAGCGAAGATTTCTCTAGGCCGTTTTTGCCTTCGGAAAGCTCCCGCACCACAGTTCCCATCGGTATTTTTTCTTCGGTAAAAAGCGGTATCGTTCTCGGCACCAGCATCCAATTTCCATCCGAACCAAGTCCCCGAGGCTTTCCAGCAAACCAGAGTTGCTCGGCATTTTTCCATTTCGAATCATCAAAACCCGGCTGCTCCCAGCCCCAGGGGTAGCGGCTGGCGTCCACGTCGTCACCGTCGCCGGTCACGAGGTAGGCTTGTAGTTTTCCTCGGTCAACGGGCAGGGGGCGGTATGCCTCATTGCGCAGCACCCGCCAAGTTTTGTCAGTATTTACTAGGTCTTCGGCCTCGGTATTGCCTTGCAAAATGAAGCCCGTCTGGTAGCTGATTTGTGCAAACGGCGCATGTTCCGCAGCGTTCCAGACGATGGCGGCGATGGTGTTTTCTCCAATTTTGAGTTGCGGAGCAATGTCCACCGTCTCGAAATTCCAATGGCCAAGGTCGCTGCGGGCGGGGCCGCTGCACACAGGCTGGCCATTGACAAAAAGCCGGTATCGGTTGTCGGCGCTGACGTGGACGATGAAGCTGGCGGTGGCATTTTTCAGTTCAATTTTTTTACGAAAATGATAAACGCCGTATTGTTTTTGCGACTCACCGGGGCAAACCACCCAGCGGGCTTTCCAGAAATTGTCGAGGATGCGGGGGGCGATTTCGGTTTGAAGGTGGCAGTTGGCAGTTGGAAGCAGAGCCAAACCAACTGTAAAAAGGAAGGGGAGGAGTTTTTTCATTTCAAAAGCTTTGATGAACAAAGCCGAAAGGAAAGGATTTATTGGAGTTTATTTACCCAAATTTTTTAAAATCACAGACCGTACCTGCTCCGACAACACCTCCACATCCGCCATCGTCAATCCAGCCGTTTCGATGGGTTTGCTCCAAACAATGCGCACTGTGCCCGGCCAGAGGTCGAAGCCAGCGACAGCACCTGTGATTTTTTTTACCCCCAAAATCGTTTGGATGGCGATGGGTTTCTGCGACTCGATGGCGATTCGGAATGCTCCTTTGTGGAATGGCAGCAATGGGTCGGTAGTGGTGTTTCGGGTGCCTTCTGGGTAAATGAAAACCGAATAACCGTCCTCCTCCAGTGTCCGGTGCAGGTACTTCATGCTGCTGGATCGGGAAGTGCCGCTGGAGCGGTCAACCAGCACGCAGAGTTTGCGTACGATGAAGCCAAAAAGGGGCACTTTTATCAATTCTTTTTTTGCCAAAAACTTGTAAACTCCGGGGAAGGCACGAGCATTTATCATAAAATCCAGCGCCGTCAGGTGGTTGCTCACGATGATGTAAGGTTGCTTTAAGTCAATTTTTTCAAGCCCCTCAATTTTGAAGCGAACCAAGGTGAGGCCGAAGTACAACCGGGTGTAAATATGGTGGCTGAACCAGATAATATGCCGCACCCAGGGCCGTGGGAACACCAAGAACGCCAAATAATAAAACGGAAAAAGCACCAGCCAAAGCAGGAAAAAAACGAGGATGCCGTAGATTGCCCAGAGTTTTCTGAATATTTTCATCGCAATGCTAAATTGGTTGCAAATCTCTTATTTACACAGACATTAGACAATAGATTTTAGACGTAACGCTATGCACTCCCAAATCTATCGTCCATTGTTTCAAATCTAATGTCTTATCCTTCAAAATGAAAAACATTGTCATTCTTGACGGCTATGCAGCCAACCCCGGTGACCTAAGTTGGGCGCCGCTCGAAGCACTGGGTCACCTGACTGTTTTCGACCGAACCCCGCCAACATTGGTCGGCGTGCGGGCTGCCGATGCCGATATTGTGCTCACCAACAAGGCAGTACTGGATGCAGTCACACTCGCCCAATTGCCTAAACTTGGCTTTATCAGCGTACTGGCTACTGGCTACAATGTGGTGGATGTCGGTGCTGCGCAAAAGCTCGGCATCACCGTCAGCAACGTGCGGGGCTATGCCGCCAATGCCGTTGCGCAGCATGTGTTCGCCTTGGTGTTGGCGTTCACCAACCGCATTGCGGAGCACAGCCAGCACACGGCAGCGGGCGGCTGGGCGGAGTCGAAGGATTGGAGCTACACCCTCGCCCCGATTTGGGAGCTGGCAGGGAAAACGATGGGGATTTACGGGCTTGGGCAAATTGGCCAGCGGGTGGCAGACATTGCCCTTGCCTTCGGAATGAAGGTGGTGGCCAACCACAAACACCCCCAGCGTGACCAGCGGCCCGGCGTGGCCTTTGTTTCCTTCGGTGAAATGCTGGCGCAAAGCGATGTCGTAAGCTTGCATGCGCCACTAAGCGCTGAAAATCAAGGGATTATAAATATGGATTCGCTTGCGCAAATGAAGCGGAACGCCTTGCTCATCAACACTGGCAGAGGTGGTTTGGTAAACGAAGTGGATTTGAAAACAGCGTTGGAGACCGGGCTGATTGCTGGTGCAGGGTTGGATGTGCTTTCGGAAGAGCCGCCTCGGAACGGAAACCCGCTTATCGGCGTGAAGAACTGTCTCGTGACCCCGCACAATGCTTGGGCGACAAGGGAGGCGAGGCAACGGATGTTGGAGGAATCGGCGGAGAATGTGCGGGCATTTTTGGCGGGTACGCCGAGGAATGTGGTTGGCAGTTAGCAGCCAAAACTGCCAACTGCCAACTGTCTAACTGCAAACTAGGCTATCGGTGGAATGCGAAGCACTTGGCCTGGGTAAATTTTGTCTGGATGCGTCAACATCGGCTTGTTCGCCTCGAAGATGGTTGGGTACTTCATGGCGTTGCCGTATTGTTCTTTGGCAATTTTTGAAAGGGTATCCCCTTTTTCAACCGTATAAAATACAGCTTCTGGCTCTGGTGCAGCCTCTTCAGCTACGGCCACAGTCATCCAATCGTCAACAGAAGCGATGCCTGCTACGTTGCCGACGGCAAGAATCACTTTTTCTTTCTCAGACTGGCTTTGGGCAGTACCTGTGATGGTTGCTTTGTCATCATCTACCACGATGTTGAGGTTTTCGACCTTCAAGCCAAGTGCCACGACGTGGTTGGTCAGGCGCATGGCCAATTGTGCGTTTTCGAGTTGATCAAGCGCACTAGGCGCTGCGGGTGCGGCTGGTGTTGTTTTGGTTTCAGCTTTTTTGCCACCAAAAAGGGAGGTTCCTGCGTTTTTCAAAAAAGAAAATAGACCCATGGTTCAATTAGTTTTTAAATGTTAGGCTGTCCGTTAGCTACGTTTTGCATCCGTCGGGCAACATATTTTTATGTAGTAGCGGCAAAGGTATTGATTTTGGAAGTTCATCAAAACCTAACTGCCAAGACTTGCCGTTTATGGACGAAAAGATTCGCATTTGTCACAAAGATGTTGGGGTGGAATACTGAAAATTTTGTTCCTGCCATTCGACTTGGCGTAAATTGATAGCAGCTTAGGCTCTTTCTAATTGAGTTTTTTACCTAAAAACCGCTTTCTTCAACAAAATTATTGGAACAAGACGGCTACTTAAGTTCTTGAAGACTGAAACAAAAACAAGGGAATTGAGTAAAAGGCGTATATTTGCGCAGTTTTTTCGCAAGGGGTTTAAAAATTCATAATTTGTTTACATAAATTATTGATTTATAAGCCTTTAACAATCATACACCAACATTTTATACGAGGTTTTACCACTCGAAAAATGTGATTTTGGGCCAAGTAACACGCCGGGTTTGCACTGGAGGGCATCGGAAAAGATGTCATGTAAGGATGCTGAACGGCAGTTCCCCAAGATTCACAGCTAAAAAAATTGCTTGTCATGCAAGGAAAAGGTTTTATTAAGTTCTTTCTCGTGGCTTTTGCCGTGGTCTCCCTGATTCAATTTGCGTTTATGATCCCTACATGGGGTGTGGAGCGCAAAGCGGACAATTACGCTGCTTCAAAGTGTTCAGACGGGAGCCCTGTTTGCCAACGGGCGCAACGTGCTGTTTACTTGGATTCTATTTCCAGCGAAACAGTTTTCAGTATTCCATTGCTCAAAAAATATACTTACCAAGAGCTGAAAGGTTCCCAGCTAGGCTTTGGCCTTGACTTGAAAGGTGGTATGAGCGTTCTGTTGCAGGTTGACCTTCGGGATTTCATCCGTGCCATTGCTGGCAGCACTTCCGATAAATCGGTGGAGGATGCCTTGGCTCGTGCTTCTCAAATTCAGCAAAACACACAATCTGACTATATCACGTTGTTTGCGCAAGCTTGGAAGGAAACTGCTGGCGGCAAGACAATGAGCAGTGTTTTCAAGAGGAATGAGTCGCTGAAAAACGAAATTAATGCATCTACCTCTGATGCGCAAGTGGTGACATTGCTCCGCCGTGAAGCTGACCTGACGGTAGGCCGTACCTACGAGATGCTCAAGCAGCGTATTGACAAGCTGGGCGTCGTCGGGCCAACCGTATCCTTGGATAAAGGACGAGACCTTATCTTGGTGGAATTGCCTGGTGTTGAGAACACACAGCGTGCCCTTGGATTTCTGCAAAGTGCAGCGAAGCTGGAGTTTTGGAATGTTTACCGAATCACTGACGGCGCCTTGGGTTCTTCGTTTGCGGCAGCAAATGACCGCTTGAAGAAAATGGAATCTGGTGAAACGACAACTACGATGACCATTGACAGTTCGAAAGTTGATTCGCTTGGTAACATGATAATGGATACAACGCAAGTTGCGGGTAAACCGGACACTGCGGGCGTTGATTTGAATGCTAACAGCGGGCCTTTGTTTGATATTTTTACACCTAACAATGGGTCTCGTGGTTATGCCATCATGGGCCAAGCTCAGAAGAATAAGCGGGATGATGTTCTCAAATTGTTAGACAAGCCCGGCATCCGTGAGATGTTCCCTGCTGATGTCAAATTCTTTTGGTCACGCAAGCCTGCGAAAGATGAGAAAGGAAATCCAACAAATGATATCTACGAGCTGTATGCTATCAAGAAAGAGCCGGGTAAGAACAGCGCTCCATTGGAAGGTGACCATGTGACCGATGCTTCGGCCAGCCCGAACCCATCTACTGGTGAATTGGCTATCAGTTTGCGCATGGATGCCGAAGGTGCACGTATTTGGGGGCAAATGACACAAAAGGCAGCCAACGACGGCAATCGTGAAATCGCCATTGTTTTGGATGATGAAGTAGTGTCTGCGCCAAGTGTGCAAAACCCAATCCTAAGCGGTTCATCTGAAATCACTGGTAGCTTTACCCTTGAAGAAGCGAACGATATTTCCACCATACTTGAGGTAGGTAAATTGCCAGCTGGTACGAATGTCGTTCAGATGGCATTGGTGGGCCCCTCACTTGGAAAAGAAAACATCAATACAAGTATGATAGCCCTTTTTATTGGCTTTTTGCTCGTATTGATGTTCATGGTTTTCTACTACGGTTCTGCGGGAGTTTTCTCTATCATCGTACTTTTTTTGAACGTTATTTTCCTTTTAGGAACGGTGTCATCCATTGGTACGGTGCTTACCTTGCCGGGTATTGCTGGTATCGTACTTACTATCGGTATGGCGGTGGATGCGAACGTAATCATTTTTGAAAGGGTACGTGAGGAACTGCGAGAAGGCAAGTCGCTTATGGTGGCCATTCGAGAAGGCTACCGGCACTCTTATTCTGCCATTATTGATGGTAACTTGACCACCTTACTCACCGCTTTTGTACTCGCAATTTTTGGACTCGGCCCTATCAAGGGTTTTGCGGTCATCCTGATTTGGGGTATTATTTTCACCTTCTTCACCGCAGTTTTGGTAAGCCGCTTGCTTATCGAATGGTGGGTGGGCAAAGGAAACGATATTTCATTTTGGACTGCTCCGACCAAGAACGTACTGGCCAATCTCAATATAGATTGGATGGGAAAGCGCAAAATGTTTTATGTATTTTCAATTGGCATTACAGTACTAGGCATCATCTCGTTCTTTACTCGGGGCTTCGACCTCGGTGTTGATTTCAAAGGAGGATACTCGTACAATGTTGTTTTCGACAAACCAACGGAGGCGGAGGCCATCCGGGAAGCCTTAACGGCACCATTTGGTAAATCACCAATCGTAAAAGCTATTGATACAGAAAACACCTATAATATCCTCACCGACTATCGGGTGAGTGATGAAGGAGAAAAAGTGCAGGAAGAGGTGATGGAAAAGCTTCACGAAGGCCTCGGGATTTTGGCTAGCAGCACCAAACTGGAAGACTTCAAAAGCCCAGACGGTACTGGCACACATATCATTTCGTTCAGCAAAGTAGGCCCTACAGTAGCCGATGACCTTCGGAAAAGTGCTTGGAAAGCCGTATTCTTTGGTCTATTGGTCATCTTCCTTTACATCTTGTTGCGCTTTAACAAGTGGCAGTACAGCTTGGGTGCGGTTATCGCAACGGCCCACGATGCTTTGATAGTAGTTTCCTTATTCTCCTTGTTGCACGGTATTCTGCCTTTCCCGATGGAGGTTGACCAAGCGTTCATCGCTGCAATCTTGACCATCATTGGTTACTCGGTAAACGATACGGTTATTGTCTATGACCGTATCAGGGAGTATTTTGGTAAATACCCTGACAAGGCTAAAAACGAAATCATCAACATGGCCATCAACAGCACCATGAGCCGGACGCTTATTACCGCCTTGACGACCTTGTTCACAGTGCTTGTACTTTGGATTTTCGGTAGCGGAAGCATCAAAGGCTTTGCTTTCGCCTTGGTAATCGGTGTGGCAGTTGGTACTTATTCTTCTGTCTTCATTGCTTCTCCTGTGATGGCCGACCTTTCCAAAGGTGATATCCGTATCACGGGTCGCCCGGTAGGTGGTGGAAAAGAAGACAAAAAGTCTTTTACAAAGTCTAAGGCAAAGGCTTGATAATCAAACTTTTAGCATAGAGATAAAAATCCCTCCGGTATTAATTTTTACCGGGGGGATTTTTTTTGAAAAAAATGAAAAACGGTAGCGATTTTGGCACAGTACTTGCCTTAAGGGTAATCACGTAAGTTTTGGTTAATAATTGTAAGAATTGTCAAAATCGCCTGGAGTAAGTCCAGGCTTTTTTTTTGCCCAAAAATGAGAAGGGGGAATCCGGCTTCAGCCCGATTCCCCCTTCTCGATCAATTTGATAGTCCATTGAATTACAAAACAAGTCTTTGATGTTTAGGGCTTCTTCACAAAGGTAATCCCGAAGGGTTTTGATGGTTTACCCAGATTTTTCCATGAGCAAAATCTGGTAAGATTTGCAACATCAGTTGGAGAGGAGCAGTAAGGAATGGGCGATACTTCGCAACAAAGCCTTCCATTTCCTCCAATGAAAAAAGGGAATCAACGAACATCGTTGATTCCCTTTTGCATGCAAAAACCTTCTTAGAAAGCTTATTTCGCAGCGCTAATCACCGCCTTGAAAGAATCTGGATGATTCAGGGCAAGGTCTGCAAGCGACTTCCTGTTAAGGCCAATTTTGTTGGTAGTGAGCTTGTGCATCAACTTGGAGTAGGTAGTACCATTAATACGGGCACCTGCGTTGATACGGGCAATCCACAGCTGACGGTAAGCACGTTTTTTCAACTTACGGCCTACGAAAGCGTAGCCCATTGCTTTGTCAACCGCATTTTTAGCAACGCTGATGACGTTTTTTCTTCTGCCAAAGTAGCCTTTGGCTGCTTTTAGGACTTTTTTACGTCTTGCACGGGACGCTACCGCATTGACTGAACGAGGCATAATTCGAATTTTTAGTACAGCTCAGGGAAACGCTACTTTCGCATTTACTTGCAGCCTGGACTCTCGTTAAAAAATCTGTTTAAATTCTTCTTATCCGATTGCAAGCAAGCGCTTTGCACGAGCTTCTTCCGTAGAGTCAACTACAGTAGTACCTGCGTGACGAAGCTTAGCCTTGGCACTTTTACCCCAAAACCTGTGTGAGGTATTGGCGTGGCTACGCTTGACTTTGCCCGAGCCTGTAAGCGAAAAACGCTTCTTAGAACCGGAATGTGACTTCATTTTTGGCATAACGAACGTTTTTTTAGTAAAGGAGCGCAAAGGTAAGCAACTCCTTCGGTTAATTCCAAACTAAGGTTGATTTTAATGGCAGAATGAGCGGACTATTTTTGTCCCCGTTCGCCTATGTTTTCTTTTTCTTTGGAGTCAGTACGACAATCATCCGTTTTCCCTCCAATTTGATGGGTGCTTCGGGCGTGCCAACGTCTTCCAGTTCCTTTACGAAACGCTCCAAAAGGTCACGGCCACGATCCTTGAACACGATGGTACGGCCAAAGAAGTGTACATAAGCCTTCACTTTCGAGCTTTCCTCCAAGAAGTTTTTGGCGTGGCGGGTTTTGAATTCAAAATCGTGGTCGTCTGTGTTAGGGCCGAAACGAATTTCCTTCAATACCGTCTTAGCGGCCTTGGCCTTCATCTCCTTTTCCTTCCGTTTTTTCTCGTAAAGGTACTTGTTGAAATCGGTCAACCTGCAAACGGGTGGGGCTGCATTTGGCGAGATTTCGATGAGGTCAAGCTGTGCTTTGTCGGCCCAAAACAAGGCTTTTCTTGTTGGTACAATGGAACCTGGTTCTATTGTTTCGCCGACGATGGTGCTGACTTCTTCCAGATTTTCACCCACGAGGCGGATTTCTGGAATCCTGATTTGCTCATTGATGCGGAACTTAGGCTCTGGCGGCCTTGAGAAGTTGCGGTTGAAATGTCCTTTTGCCAAATGGAAATAGATTTTGTTAAAAAAATTTGGTGTTTGAATTGGGTCACCAAGATTGTTGCCTTGTTTGTAACCCAAAAATTCTTTTATGTTACGACGTAAATATTAGCTCCGTTCCAGAAGTTTTCGCCATTTTAACTGAAAATGAAAGCAAAACTACCGTTTTCAAAAACATTTCTTCACAAACGTAGAAAACAAACGGCCAATGCCCAACTTCCATGTTGAACATTGGCCGGAAATTTATCAAAAAGACTTAAAAAAGGCAGGTTTACTCATGCTATGCATCAGTTTTCTCTGCTTTAGCCAATGTAATTACTAGACCTGAGCCATCTTCATTGAGGCTTGCCTCAAGTACAGTGCCCTCCGCAGGGTTTTCGTTTAGCAGGTACTCAGCCAGCGGGTCTTCAATGTATTTCTGAATGGCACGATGCAATGGCCTTGCACCAAACTGCGGGTCAAAACCTTTCTCTGCCACAAAACTTTTGGCAGTTTCCGTCAACTGAAGCTCGAAGCCCAAGGCGGTCAACCGCTTGAAAACATCCTTCAGCGTAATATCTATGATTTTGAAAATCTCCTCACGCTGCAAGCTGTTGAAGATGACGACATCATCAATTCGGTTAAGGAATTCCGGCGAAAAAGTCTTTTTCAGGGCATCCCGAATCACCGTTTTCGCATTGTCCTCAGCTGCTTCCAGACGGGCCTTGGTCGCAAAGCCTACTCCTTGCCCAAAGTCCTTTAACTGCCGAACCCCAATATTCGAGGTCATGATGATGATGGTATTCTTGAAATCCACCTTACGGCCAAGGCTGTCCGTCAACTGCCCGTCATCAAGCACCTGAAGAAGGATATTGTAAACATCTGGGTGTGCTTTTTCAATCTCATCCAACAGAACCACAGAATATGGCTTGCGGCGAACTTTTTCGGTTAACTGTCCGCCCTCTTCGTAGCCCACATAGCCCGGAGGCGCACCAATAAGACGGCTGATGGAAAACTTCTCCATGTACTCGCTCATGTCAATGCGGATAAGCGCATCGTCGGAATCGAATAGATAGCGAGCCAGTGATTTGGCCAATTCCGTTTTACCCACACCCGTAGGGCCTAGGAAGATGAACGAGCCAATCGGCTTCTTCGGATCCTTCAGGCCAACCCGGTTACGCTGTATGGCCTTCACGATTTTTTGCACCGCATAGTCCTGGCCGATGATCATCTTCGTAATATCGTCGGCCATGTTTACGAGCTTTTTGCTCTCGCTTTGAGCTACTCGACGCACTGGGATACCAGTCATCATGGACACTACTTCTGCAATATCCTCTTCGTCAACGGGGTAGCGCTTGGTCTTGCTCTCCTCTTCCCACTGCATTTTCGCAAAATCGAGTTGGCGAAGCAGCTTGCTCTCCTCGTCACGAAGGTCAGCGGCCCTTTCGTACTGCTGGTTCTTAACGGCGAGGTTTTTTTGCTCCTTGATTTCCTCAATTTTCTTTTCGTATTCTTCAATATGCTTGGGTACGTGAATATTTTTCAAGTGAACCCTGGCACCAACCTCGTCAAGCACGTCAATGGCCTTGTCCGGTAGGAAGCGGTCGCTCATGTAACGGTCGCTGAAGCGAACACAGGCTTTGATGGCTTCCTCGGAATAAACCACGTTGTGGAACTCCTCGTATTTGTCCCGGATATTCATTAAAATATGAATCGTATCTTCGGCTGACGGTGGGTCAACTACCACCCGCTGGAAACGGCGGTCAAGTGCTCCATCCTTCTCGATGTACTGGCGGTACTCGTCCAGTGTGGATGCACCGATGCATTGCAGCTCGCCACGGGCAAGGGCTGGCTTGAAGATGTTGGAGGCATCCAGAGACCCCGTTGCACCCCCGGCACCAACAATCGTATGGATTTCATCAATGAAAAGGATGACGTCCCTAGATTTTTCCAACTCGTTCATGATGGCCTTCATGCGCTCCTCGAACTGGCCACGGTATTTCGTGCCAGCAACCATAGCAGCCATGTCGAGCATCACGATTCTTTTGCCAAAAAGCGTGCGAGGCACTTTCTTCTGGAAGATGCGAAGTGCAAGTCCCTCCACGATGGCTGTTTTGCCCACACCTGGTTCCCCAATCAGAATTGGATTGTTCTTTTTACGACGGCTGAGAATCTGCGATACCCGCTCGATTTCGCTTTCCCGACCAATGATTGGGTCGAGTTTGCCTTCTTCCGCATGGCGGGTCACATCCCGACCAAAATTATCAAGCACGGGCGTGCGAGATTTTTGCTGGCCTTTCCGCTGTTGCTGCTGTTGGTATCGAGCATTTTCATCCTCGTCAAACGATTCATCATCTGGCGGCGGCGGCGCAGCGTTGTAAATTTCTGGGCTTTCGGTCATGCCTTGCTCTTGGCGCACATACTCCAATTCCGTCCTGAATATTTCATAATCAATATCGAAATGATTCAGAATGCGGGAAGCTGGATTGTCCTTGTGTTTCAAGATAGACAATACGAGGTGCTCTGGCGTAACTTCTTCGCTTTTTACCGCTTTAGCTTCGAGAAAAGTCACTTTCAGGACTTTCTCAGCCTGCTTGTTGAGCGGCAGGTTGCCGATGTGGATGGTCGAGTTGGCAGACGGACGCCTTGGCACGGTTTCCTCAATGATCTGCTGCAGTTCAACAGGGTCAACATCCAAGGAATCCAATGTTTTGAAAGCCAGGCTGTCGGCTTCCCGTATCAGACCAAGCAGCAAGTGCTCAGTGCCGATGAAATCTTGGCCAAGCCGGAGCGCTTCGTCACGACTGGCGGAGATTATTTTTTTTACTTTGTTCGAAAATTTCTTGTCGTTCATATTATTTTGAATCGGTGAAATTTTGTTTGAATCGGGGAATTGAAGCAATGTTAAGATGATTTGAACAAGTTTCAAAATGCAGGGAAGAAAAGTTGCCCAATCGGTCAATTTGCATACCAACCATTACTTCTTATTCCAATCCATCAAAAAGGTTAAGCTGTACAATTCATTTTTTGTAAAAACAGTGCCAGCATTTCCAATTTAGCAAATCCACCGCATAATAATTGTGAAAAAAATAGCACTTGCCAAACTAAATTCCAACAGATTCCAATTGTTTTTGGTTTATCCACCTAATAACTGGCAAGAATTTTCAGGTAGATTTTTTTCAGTTTGCAAAGTTCTGCAAATAAACGTTTTACCCCAACCTTAGTTTGGTTTCAATTCTCAACATCACATATTTCAGGATAGAGGAATGTGTTTTTAATGTTCTTTTTATCAAGTTAAATTGTTGATTAGCAGTTGATTGTGGAGGATTTTTTAAAAATGCCCCACTTAGCTTTTTTAGCTTTTCTTAAATAAAAACGGCCTGATTTGAAGTGTGGAAAATTACGGTATTGAAAATATGGTGGAGTTTTAACTAACTTAGCGCCCTAAATCTTGGGACACTGCCCTCAAAACGGGCTACTTTCCACAGCGCAAAACAATTGTATGAGATATTCCATAGACAAGCAGGAAAGATTTGCAGTACTTCACCTCCACGAAGACAACTTAAATTCCGTGGTAGCGCCTAACCTCAAATCTGAGTTGGTTATTCTGTCCAACGAGGGTGTGCCCAACCTCATCCTTGACCTCTCAGAGGTGAAATACGTTGATTCTTCTGGCCTCAGCGCCATCCTCACTGCCAACAGGCTTTGGAAAAGCCTTGGTGCATTCGTCCTCACTGGCATTGTGCATGATACCGTTCGCAAATTGATTGAAATTTCCAGACTGGATTCCGTGTTGACCATTTTGCCAACATTGGAGGAGTCCACGGATTTTGTCATTCTCGAAGACATTGAGCGGTCTTTGAGCGCCGAGCGCCTATGAAGTTTGCCCTGACCATTCTGGGGGTCAATGCCGCTACGCCGGCCTTCGGGCGTTTCCCGACATCACAAGTTTTACAGTTTCACAATCAATATTACCTGCTCGACTGCGGCGAAGGTGCTCAGATGCGCATGAGCGACTTTAATATTCCCCGCCACAAAATCCGCCAAATTTTCATCAGCCACCTGCACGGCGACCATGTCTTCGGGCTGCCCGGCTTGCTATTTTCGCTAGACTTAAATGGTAGGCAAGAAGCGATGGATATTTACTCGCCAGCAGGGTTGAAAGAAATGATTTCGGCCCAGCTTCGGCCAGGGGCTGCGCTTTCGTTTCCTATCCATCTCCATGAAGTGGGTACTACCCAGCCTTCGCTTGTTTTTGAAAATGCTGATTTGACCGTTCAGGCCATTCCACTCAAACATGGCATCCCGACCGTCGGCTATATTTTTCGGGAGAAGTCCAAACCATTGAACATCCGACCTGAAAAAATTGCGGAGCACCAACTTTCCATTGCACAGATTAAAGCGGCAAAGGCCGGAGAAGATATTTTTTTGGAAAATGGAACACGCATTGAAAATCAGCAACTGACCTTGCCCCCAGCGCCGCTTCGTTCTTATGCGTTTTTGACCGACACGCTTTATGATGAGGGCGTTTTACAGCATATCACTGGCGTGAGTATGCTCTACCACGACACCACTTTTTGCGAAGACCATCATGAAAACGCTGCGCTAACGATGCACAGCACGGTTCGGCAAGCCGCGGCACTTGCCCGAAAAGCAAAAGTGGGCCGGTTGATCACCGGCCACTATTCTTCTAGATATAAAGATTTGGAAATTTTCTTAGAAGAGGCTCGCCCCATTTTTCCCAATTCTGAACTGGGTTTGGAGGGCATGACTTACGAAATTTGAAAGCGTCAATTATAATTCTATAGCCTCAAGAAAGCTTGCCCATGTCACGAATCAAGATTGTATTCCGATTAAAATAAATCAAGTTGTCCTTGCGGAGGTCATTGAGAACAGAAGTCACCGTTTGGCGGGAAGTCCCCGTCAAATTGGCGATGTCCTGCTGCGTGAGGCAATGTTTGAACAGCATTTCATAGCCCACCTTACGGCCACGTTGCGTGGCGCTGTCCTTGAGGAAATCAATGATACGGGAACGGGCATCCTTAAAAATAAGCGCTTCCAATTTGTTCTCCGCAATTAGCAATCTACTGCCGATAAGACTCAAAATGTTTATGCAAAGTTGGTGGTTGGTGCGCATAAGTGCCTGGAAATTGGCGATGGAAATGGTGATGAACAAGGCTTCTTCGTTCATGGTGAAGGCAGACTCGTGGCGGTGCTTTTCCCCAACGAGCCCCAGCTCGCCGAACATCGCCAGCGGATGCAAAATAGTCTTGATTACCTCCCGGCCATCACTTGAAAGTGTGCAAGTTTTGACTGTGCCTTTCAAGAGGAAATAAACCCGGTCTGAGGATTCACCAGAATCGTACAATTGGACTTGCTTGCCTTTTGAATGGTGTTCGACCATTCCTTCCAGCTTGGTAAAAGTTTCTTCCGACAAACCCTCGAAAAGTGGGAAGTGGCGCAATACGTCAACGGAGATTGCAGATTTCATAAGCCATGAATTTAGTTTTGGATGTACGTTAACCTCGAACAGACTTTTACACTGCAAAAATGGGTTTTGCGTTGCCCAATTGGATGGACAATCTGGCGCATTTGTACCAAGCTTAAAGGAAGGGAATAAAAGATAAAATGCTGAATATCAGCTTTTTAATAGGATTTTAGAAAGAATTTTTGGATAAAAATAATGCTTCAAAAATGGCAGCATCAAATATCCTTACTGCCAGATTCTAATTTTTTTCTGGCCATAATCTATCGAAATAACCCTGTTTTCGAAAAAAGGAACACCCAAAAGACCATCAATCGGGGTATCAAGTTGGTTTCTCAGGTTGCTCAAATCAGCAAAAACGTATCGCATTCCAGGAAGTTGTTCTCCTTTTACACGAGTCATTTTCACATCGGCAGCCATCACGTTTTTAGTCAAATTATCAAGCCCTGTAAGCAGTTCGGATTGAACATTGGTAAGGTTGGTAGGGCTTATTTTATCAAAATATTTGGCGTTCAAAAGATTCACTTCTGCGCCACTGTCCAAGCCAAGAAAGGCTCTTTTATCACCAACTTTTGCAGCAAAAACAGGCACATGACCACAAAGAATAAAGGAGAAGGTAGTTTTTGGCGCATGGCTGGAAGCGTAAGTTGCAGAGCCGGACTTGAAAGCTTTAATCTTGTGGTTCGGGAAGTCAAAAAGCAGTTCATAATTGCGCAGCACCTCAAAACCAATCAATCCCATCAAATCCATGCCACAGGCAGTCTCCAAATGGTGCACATTCAGCACGTGCCCTTGGGTTTTGTCCATGTGGATGAACCCCAGCTGGAAATCACGCACAACCACATCACCAACTTGCATATCGCCGCCTACCGAAGATGCATTGCTGCCGGTTTGTATTTCGTCATTTTCAGCATTCAAGACAATACCTGGCGCACCAGTATCTAGGATAAAATTTCCTTCTTCGCCATTCACGCTGGCCTTTACCACTAGCATACCGCCTGCCAATTCAAAGGGAATCTCTGAATATTCCACAAGCACATCCTCAGCTTCTAGCCGGGAGCTTGGGACTACATTCAACAACGCCACATTGCGTTGTGCCATTAAGAATTGTGAAAAGAAAAGCAGCAAGAACAAGAATTGCTTCATGGCCGCCATTTGTTTGTGCGGGCTGCATGCTGCTCAGGCTGGGATTTCTCAGTCGGGGCTAGTGCAACCCACTGGTTGAACCAAATTATAACTATTACTGTCGGAAATCATAAAGTTGTTTTGAAGATTTCGGAAGGTAAAAATACAGATGTATTTACACAAAATCAACCTTTAGTTTACATTAATTTAACATTGAGGTAATTTTCTTTGAAAATTCCCAATGTTTTCAAGCGGTTTCAAGCAAAAAAATGCAGTTCATTTTATTATCTAGTACAAGTTTTTTTGAAAAAACTAAACTTTGCGCCCTGTTGTAAAATTTATCTGTTGCTTTTACGTCTTTGAATCCCGAAACGCTAAAGGGTTTACAGTAAAATTAGACTTTGCGAATTTTGTACCACGATGACTCAAAAAATGATTAAATATTTCTCGATTACTTTTTTTAGCCTCTTTTTGTTTGGATTGTCGGCCCAAGTACCGATGGAAGTCATCCGAACCAAAGCCGTTGACCGCTACACCCCCGTCACCAACATATATATAGAGGGTGAAAACAAGTGGGTAGGCAACCGTAAGGGCCTGTTTCAAGTACATTCCCCGGAGCAATCCACCAATGCCAACATTGCCCCCACAGAGTGGTCGTTGCTACAAACACCCTCTGGCAACAAGGACCTTCGTCTCCCGCTTGAAGAATTAATCAACCAAATGGGGGCCGACGGCAAAAGCATCCGTTCCAAGGAAGACCGCATCACCGCCGCTATTTTTGAAGAAAAAGGCAGCCAGCTCTGGGTCGGCACCCGCAAGTCCGGGCTATTTCAATTCAAAACACAGCCAAGTCTCAAGCTCGTCGCCCACCATTCTCCCGGTGGTTCTGATGATATCAACACCCTATTTTTCGATTCCGAAGGCCGACTTTGGATAGGCACCGACGAGGGCTGCCTCTTCGGAAAAGATGGCAAATGGAAGCAGGAACAAAAAGTGTTCAGCATTCGGGCATTCGCCCAAAGTGGCACCAGCATCTGGGTCATGGGCGACGACCTCCTCTGGAAAGTGGATGCCCGTGAAAAATGGGACCCCATTGACATTGACGCCAGCCTCACCGAGGGCGAAGTCGTGGACATCGCCATGGACGGCAACGGGATGCTTTGGGTCGCTTCGCAAATCATCGCCAGATTCGACCCCGCCACCGAGGAAGCGACGGTCTTCGGGCCAGCGGAGGAATTCACCAGCCAGGATGTGTCCTGCATGGCGATTGATGCAGAGAATGCCGTCTGGATTGGCACCAACGACAAGGGCCTTTACCTCATTCAAAAAGCCGATGCCATGGCTGTCACTTGCCTCCTCGACAAGCCGCTCAGTTGCGGAGCAAACAAAAAAGACGCCTCGCTGAAAGTGACCGTGGACGGTGGTACTGCTCCCTACACCTATGCTTGGGGCGGTGGCCTCACGGGCACCAACCCCCAAAACCTCGGCCCCGGCGAGTATTCCCTCACCGTCACCGACAGCAAGGGCAAGGCAAAGTCCATCAAATTTCCCATTCCTGACCCGAATCTCTCGCTCGCAGTCACCCTGGACAAACCTGCTGGCGAAGGCGGTGCAGCCGATGGCGCTGCCTCCGTAAAAGTGACGGGTGGTAACCCCGCCTACACCTATAAATGGGACAACGGCGAAACTGCCGCTAAGGCAACCACGCTCAGCGAAGGCCCGCACAGTGTTACCGTCACTGACAAGGCAGGCTGCTTTGCATCGGCAACCGTGGAGGTGAAGCGTTTGGTCGCTGCGCTCAATGTGGCCATTTCACAAACCAAAGCCATTGGTTGCGCTGGCGCAAAAGATGCTGCCATCAAGGCAGATGTGAGCGGTGGCAAAACACCTTACCAGTTCCAATGGAACACGCCGAACCTCATGGCTGGCGCCAACCTCACCAACCTTCCGGCAGGTGGCTATTCCGTTACGGTGACGGACGCTACAGGACAGTCCGCCTCCGCTGCTTTTGAGGTGAAAAATGCCGAACCAATCTCAGCAAAAATAACCGTAGAAGCATCTGCCAGCACCGGTAATTCTGATGGAAAAGCCACCGTGAAAGCCACAGGCGGCAGCGGGAATTTTACCTATAAATGGAGCAGCAATGAAACAGGGGCCACCGCCACCAAGCTCGGCCCCGGCACCCACACCCACACGGTCACCATCACAGACGTGACGGGCTGCACTGAAACGGCTACCGTCAGCATTACTGAAAATATTTTGCCGCTTTCCGCCACCATTGCGCAGCAAAATGAAATCAAATGTTTTGGTGAAAAAACGGCGATGCTCCGCACCACGGTCAAAGGCGGAAAGGAGCCGTTCCAATACAAATGGAGCGTAGCTGAATCTGCTGCTGTACTGGCCAACGGCGTCTCCGCAGGCACCTACTCACTGACCGTGACGGATGCCACTGGACAGACGACTACCTCCAGCATTGATGTGGTGGAACCCAAACAAATCAACCTCACGGCCAAGGTGGACGCCCCTGCCAGCACGGGCAATTCCGATGGAAAGGCGACAGCGAAAGCCAGCGGCGGTGCAGGTAATTTTACTTTCAAATGGGACAACGGGGAAACGGTGGCCACTGCCATCAAGCTTGGCCCCGGCAACCACACTGTAACCGTGACGGACGCTTCGGGCTGCACGGCCACAGCAATTGCTAGCATTTCGGAGAATATTTTGCCGCTGGCAGCCACTATTTCACAAGAAAGCGAAATCAAATGTGCGGGCGAAAAAACGGCAGCGCTGAAAGCAGATGTGAGCGGCGGAAAAGGCCCATTCCGCTTCGGCTGGACGGGCGGCTCAACTGCTGAAACCGTCGCCTCGCTCGGTGCTGGCAGCTATGACCTGACCGTGACGGATGCCACTGGCGCCACGACTATCGCCAAAATCGTCGTCAAAGATGCGACTGCCATCAGCCTCACGGCCAAGGTGGACGCCCCTGCCAGCACGGGCAATTCCGACGGAAAAGCGACAGCGAAAGCCAGCGGCGGCGCAGGCAATTTCACCTTCAAATGGGATAATGGCGAGACGGTGGCCACTGCCATCAAGCTTGGCCCCGGCAACCACACTGTAACCGTGACCGACGCTTCGGGCTGCACGGCCACAGCAACGGCGAGCATTTCGGAGAACATTTTACCGTTGGCAGTCTCCATTGCGCAAGCGAAAGAAATCAAATGCGCTGGCGAAAAAACGGGCGAACTGACAGCAGAAGTGAGCGGCGGAAAAGGCCCTTTCAAATACAATTGGTCAAGTGGCGCACAATCGGATGCTGCCAAAACGTTGGGTGGCGGCAGCTACTCCCTGACCATAACTGATGCGACGGGAGCGACGACCGTGGCCACAAAGCTAGTCGCAGAACCGGCTGCCCTGAAAGCGGAGGTGGCCAAAATCCGACCTTCCACGACCGACAAAACCAACAACGGAAAGGCGACCCTCGAAGCTGCTGGTGGCACCGGGAAATACACGATAATATGGGACAACGGCGAGAAGGAAATCAACGCCACCACATTGCCCGCAGGGCAGCGAAGCGTCACCGTGACCGACGAAAACGGCTGTACATCCAGTGCCAATTTTGAGGTGAAAACCCGCATCATTCCTGAGCTTTCGGCCAATAATTTGCGGAGCGGCGAGACCATCAAATTGGAAAAAATATACTTCCAACCGGACAGTACGCAGATGGAGGAAGATTCCAAGCCGACGCTGAATGAGTTGTACGAATTTTTGCAGGAAAATACCGGGGTGGTCATCGAAGTGGGCGGCCACACGAACAATATCCCCAGCAATGAATTTTGCGACCAACTCTCCACGGCAAGGGCCAAATCCGTGGCGCAGTACCTCGTTGACCTTGGCCTGCCAGCCAGCCGAATCACCTACAAGGGTTATGGAAAACGCAACCCTGTATCTACCAATTCAACGCCAGAGGGGCGGGCGAAAAATCAGCGGGTGGAGGTGAAGATTGTGAAGACTGAATGAGCTTTGAGCTTTGAGCTGCGAGTTTCGAGATGCTCCCCGGTACTGCTCTAAACTCGCAGCTCAAAGCTCAAAACTCATGTTTTCCCACTCACTCCGCCGCACCCGATACACCACCACGGGCATCTCCCGCCAAGTCGTTCGTTTCCATTCCGCCATGCCATTTCGTTTGGCGACGGCCTGCGAGCGCAGATTGTCGGGGTGGATGAGCGAGATGAGCGTTTCGGCCATTTCGTTTTCAAAAGCAAAATTGCGGCAAGCTTGGGCGGCCTCGGTGGCATAGCCTTTCCCCCAATGTACCCGGAAAAAGTGGTAGCCAACCTCCCATTTCGGAATATTGTCCACCCATTGGTAGAGAAGTCCAGCTTGGCCGATTAGCTCGCCCGTTTCGAGGAGTTCGATGGCGTGGAGGCCGCCCTGCTCGTTGGTGTAGCGGCCCAATTGGCGGCGCAGCCACATATCGGCGTAGGCGTTCAAGTCAGTTTTGATGAAGTGAAATTCGGTCGCTTCGGGGTCTTCAAAAAAGCCCATCAACCGGGGCTTGTCGGTCAATGCGAGCGGTCTGAACCGCAGGCGGTCGGTGGTGAGGTTGTTCAACAGCATGGGATGTGTGATTCGGATGTTTGAAATATTCCGCAAAAAACGGAAAACGGCTCAATACCCTGCGTTTTTTACCAAAAAAATCAAATCACTCCAACGAATAAGCCACAATACTAGCGCCATTTCCAGCAATTGCCACCGGTTTTCCATCGCCCAAAAGGTCAACAATCGAGAACGCCGTCGAGCCAGCCAGCGGGAACTGCGGCAACAACTTGCCCTGCCCATCAAAGAGACTGATTTGGCTTTTCGCTTCGCAAACCGTTCCCGTGAACGCCTTTCGCTTGGCCCAATCCACTCCAAAAACAGCGTCCTGCGGCTGTGAAAACTGGTAGGAGAATGCCTTTTTGAATTTTTGACCTTCGTAAAAATAGACTGCCAAATCGCTGCCGCTGAGGGCCAGGTAATCCTTCTTGTCGTCACCCGCCACGTCTGCGAAGGCGAATTTCACCTCCTTTTTTTTGCCGACTTCCAACGCCAAGTTGAAGCTGCCACCTTCGAGGTTGGTTACGCTGACCCGACCGTGGTCGTCGCAGGAGACGATGCGGTAATTGTCGCCATCTGCCTGAAAATCAGGGCTTTGTAAAAATTTTGAAGCAAGGTCTTTCTTCGGAAAACGGTACTCGCCATTTTTTTGGAACACCTGCAATACGCCCGCCGTGTCGAGCATCACCAAAAAATCCTTGCCTTTCGCCTGAAAATGGACGAGCGGATGGTGCACCATGCCGATGTCTGTTTTTGGCCGCCAGCCCTCCACGGGACTGCCCATTTCATCGAAGCCGTAGGCCGAACCGTTTTCGCAAGCGATGAAAAACTGGTATTCGTTGCTTGCGAAAAAATCCACGACGGTCACGCCGTTCGAGGCTGGGGTTTGCAATTTGAGCGGGTAGCCCGCCACGTCCTCGCCCGTGTGGTCCACGACAAAAATGCCACTTGCGGTGCTGAACGCAAACTGCGCCTCCTTGTCGCTGTTCAGGTCGAGCTGCCAGATTTTCGATTTTATCGGCTCCGCCAATTCCCGTCGCCAAAGGATTCGCCCGGCTTTTGAAATCAGGTAAATGGTGTGGCTGGCGTCCTGGATGAAAACCTCCGGCTCACCCGTCTGCGGGTTGGTGAAAACAGTTGGGGCTATTGTCGCCCGGTTGCCCAGCGGTGTTTTCCAGAGGATATTGGCGGGGGCAGATTGGTCGGCAGTGGCTATTGACGAATTGGCTATTTTCAATTCGCCAACTTTCCCCCTTCGGCAAAATGTAGCCGTCAACTGACTGAACATCAACGGGTTGCGCCCAATTTTTGTCAATAATTTTTCATCAAAAAATTGCGAAGCAAGTGGCCACACTCGGTCACTTTCGGCGTAGAGCATCCCGTTGGCTTCCTTCGGTAAATTGTGAAGCGACTGCAAAAAATCCACGTTTTTCGAACAGGTTTGGCCAGCGAGGTACTTGCCCAGCCAGCGTTCCATCCCGGTTTTAGAATTGGAAAACAGCACGTAATCGCCAAGCACGGTGGCATAAGGGTCGTGCATATTTTTGCCAAGTTGGAGCATCTTGTCGAGCGGCAGGCCATTGAGTTTCTGCAGTTTAAACATTTGGAAATCAGTGGATTCTGGGCTTTCGAGGCGCTTTGCAAGTGCTGCCAGTTTTTCTTCTGCCGCTTTCGCCGATTTGGTTTTTAGCATAAAAAACTGTTCGGAAGCACCATTTTCAATCGGCTCACCCACGGCAAGAATGGCTTCATCGGTGGCCCAAGTGGCGATATAGGTACGCCAAAGCCCAGTCTCCGTTGCTGCCACAATTCGGTCAGTGGATAGCCAAACGAAGCCAGCAAGATTGTCCGGCAAAGCGCCCATCGCCTCCTTGACGGATCGCTGTTCAGCCTTGCCATTGGCGTCCATCAGCGGGTGGCCTTCGGCCATACTAAAGCTGCCGTTCCACACCTTGTCAGATTTTCCGATGGGCAAATCGAGGCGCAACCAACGGGCAATCTGGGGCAGCCCGCCAAGGTCGTGGAGGCGGGCGGGGTCGAGCAGTGGGCTGAACTGTGGACCAAGCTCGGCGAGGTTGAGGAGCACGGGCAGGCTGTTTTCCGAAGGAGAAACCCCGTTTGCCACGCCGGAAAAACCGCTGTCTCGGCAGAGCGAATTGGCAGGTTTTTCGAGCTGACTGAGGGCATTCTCGACGAGGTAGGCGTGGCGAGCGAAGAGCAACAAATTGCGGTAGCGGGCCAATGCGTACTCCTCCTTTTCTACCTGCACCGTGAACACATCGTTGTTTTTGAAAATGGACTTGCGCATCCGCCAGGGAGGATTTTTACCCAAAATTGCTTCCAAATCATTGTCCCGCATTCCATCGAAAACAAAAAGGGCGTCCATGCCGGTGGAGCGGGTGGGTTGTAGCACAGCGAGTATTTCGCCTTTTTTCTTTTGGGTAAAAAGCTTCGCAAAATTTGTCTCAAAAGCTGCCATGTCCGCCAGCAGGTCGGTCGGGACAGCGAGGCTGGCGAGATTTTTTTTGCCTTCTTCCGATTGCAGTTGGCGGAAGTTTTCGGCATTCAGCGGTATCACCACCGCTGTGTGGCGGGGTATCGCCGCATGTGGGTGCACGCCCAAGAACGGCAGCCGGACGAACTGCCCAAGGATGGCCAAAGCGGCTATCACGGCGAGGATGAAGAGTAGGGGTTTCTTGATTTTTTTCATTTATTAAATTGCCAAGTGTCAAATCGCTCGGCAATATTAAGGAATGGTAGAAACTTTTACCTTTGGCCGGTCATCAAGGATGGAAGGATTGAATGATTGAAGGTGAAAAAGGTGTTTCGGCACACTTGCTATGCTTCAATCCATCAATCCTTCTCGCCTTCAATCCTTTTGAAATGTCCGTCACAAAAGAAGTTAAGCGCATCACCGTCCACGTGCTCCAAGCCATGAAGGCTCGGGGCGAGAAAATCACCATGCTCACCGGCTACGACTATTCCATGGCCCGCATCCTCGACGAGGGTGGGGTGGATGTCATCCTCGTCGGCGACTCGGCCTCGAACGTGATGGCTGGCCACGAAACCACGCTGCCCATCACCCTCGACCAGATGATTTACCATGCGGCTTCCGTCGTGCGAGGGGTGAAAAAGGCGCTTATAGTGGTGGATTTGCCATTCGGCCACTACCAAGGCAGCTCAAGGGTGGCGCTCGAAAGTGCCATTCGGATAATGAAGGAAGCAGGCGCACATGCCGTGAAAATGGAGGGCGGCAGTGAGATATCCGAAAGCGTGAAGCGCATCCTGTCGGCGGGCATCCCGGTGATGGGGCATTTGGGCCTCACGCCGCAGAGCATCTACAAGTTCGGGACGTACAAAGTGCGGGCAAAGGAGGAGGAGGAGGCCGAAAAACTGAAGGAAGACGCAAAACTGTTGGAAGAAATCGGTTGCTTCGCCATTGTTTTGGAGAAAATACCTGCCACACTGACGAAGGAAGTCAGCGAGAGCCTGCACATCCCGACCATCGGCATCGGGGCAGGCATGCACGCTGATGGACAGGTGCTGGTGACGCACGATATGTTGGGCATCACGCATGAGTTTCAGCCTCGGTTTTTGCGGCGGTACATGGAGCTTTTTGAGGGGATAAAAGGTGCGGTGGAAGCCTACTGCGCCGATGTGAAGGGGAAGGATTTCCCGAACGAGCATGAGCAGTATTGACCAACCGCAACGAATACGTTGGGCGTTGCCCAACGCTGGTATATATCGCCCTTTCAGGGCTTCATTTTTAACAAAGCCCCGAAGGGGCGAAATACACCAACATAGGGCATCGCCCTATGAGAACAATGAAAAAAATCAAACATCTCACGACCCTGGCAGCAATGCTACTCGCCCTTTGCGCAAGCGCACAAACTACCTACCTGCACTGTGGCAAGCTGATTGATTGCATGAGCAACAGTGCCCAACCCGAAATGACCATCGTGGTGGAGGGCAACCGCATCAAGGAGGTGCAAAAAGGCTATGCGAAAGCGCCATCTGGTACTCAAGTCATTGACCTAAAAAACAAAACCGTGATGCCCGGCCTGATGGACATGCACGTGCACCTCGAAGGGGAGAGCAACCCCAAATCTTACGAAGAAGAATTTCGACTGAATCCGACTGACGTGGCTTACCAAGCGGAGGTTTTTGGGAAAAAAACGCTGATGGCAGGCTTCACCACGGTGCGTGACCTCGGCGGCAGTGGCGTGAACGTTTCGCTGCGCAATGCCATCAATGCGGGGCTGGTGGACGGCCCACGGATTTTCACCGCAGAGAAAGCAATTGCCACTACGGGCGGCCACGCCGACCCTACTAGTGGCGTTCGCAATGACTTGATGGGCGACCCAGGTCCCAAAGACGGCGTCATCAACAGCGTGGACGATGCCTGGAAGGCCGTGCGGCAGCGCTACAAAAACGGTGCTGACCTCATCAAAATCACGGCGACGGGTGGGGTGTTGAGCATGGCGGCCAACGGCCAAAACCCGCAGTTCCGGTTGGAGGAAGTCGAGGCGATTGTTGCGGCAGCAAAAGACTACGGCTTCACGGTGGCGGCGCATTGCCACGGGGCGGACGGGATGCTAAGGGCGGTGCAGGGCGGTGTGACGAGCATTGAGCATGGCACGTTCATGACGGATGAAATCATGGATTTGATGATAAAAAAAGGCACTTACTACGTGCCGACCATCAGCGCCGGAAAGTTCGTGGCGGAAAAGGCAAAGCAAGACGGCTACTTTCCGGCGATGGTGGCAGCGAAGGCCGCAGTCGTTGGCCCGCAGATTCAGGCGACCTTTGCGAAAGCATATAGAAGAGGTGTGAAAATTGCATTCGGCACGGACGCTGGCGTGAGCCAACACGGGTTGAACGCTTGGGAATTTGTCTTCATGAACGAGGCAGGGATGCCACCCATCGAAGCCATCAAGTCGAGCACGGTGACGGCGGCGGCTTTGATTGGAAAAACTGCCGACCTCGGCACCATTGAGAAGGGGAAAATCGCCGACATCGTGGCGGTGGACGGCGACCCGCTGGCGGACATGAAAGCCATGCTGAACATGCGGTTTGTGATGAAAGAAGGTAAAGTTTATAAAAACGATTAACTAGATAGGATAGGACACCGATTGAACGGATGGAGCAAGATTTACACAGATTTGCTTCGTTAAATATCCGTGTAAATCAGTCAAATCTGTTCCATCTGTGTACTATCACGTCAAACGAGCAATCATATATTTTCATGGAGCAACAACCTATCGAACCCAGCAAAAAAAGACCCATCGTAAAAATCTTAGGCTTCGTCCTGCTTGCCATTGTTGTGGTGGGCGGCTATTTGGCTTGGAGTTTTTTTTATAAACCCAACGTACCGGCCACTTTAGCGAAGAAATACCTGCTGATACCAATGGGGGCGAACCTGAACCAAGTAGTGGATTCGCTCAAACTCGGCGGTTTTCTGACCGATGAAAGTTCCTTTCGGACGATGGCCGACCGCTTGAGCTACACAGGCCGCTCCGGTCGCTTCGAGATAACGCCGGGCATGAGCAGCTATGCCCTCGTCAAGCAATTGCGAAGCGGAAAACAAGCGCCTGTGAAGGTGGTATTGGTGAACGAGCGCCTCGCTGAGGACATCGCAGCCAAGGTGGCCAAGAGCATCGAGCCGGACTCGCTGGCGCTGGTCACGCTGCTGAACGACACGACTTATCTTGACAGCATCGGCATCACGCCGCAGACTTTGCTTTCGCTTTTTATTCCCAACACGTACGAGTTTTATTGGAATACTTCTCCTCGTAAATTTCTGGAGCGGATGAAGAAGGAGCATGACCGTTTTTGGGAAGCCAATGGACGGGATTCCTTGGCAAGGTCGCTTGGCCTGAGCCGGGAAGAGGTCTATACCGTGGCCAGCATCGTGGAGCGGGAAACGAACGCCGAAAGCGAGAAGAAGCGCATGGCGGGGGTTTACCTGAACCGGGTAGAACAAGGTTGGCCGCTGCAAGCCGACCCGACGCTGGTATATGCCAGCCGAGATTGGGAGGCCCGTGACCTCGCCAAATATAAGACATTGGACTCACCTTATAATACTTATATGTATCCTGGCCTGCCGCCCGGCCCCATCAGCATGGCCAGTATTCCCAGTTTGGATGCGGTACTGAACAGGGAGCCGCATAAGTACATGTTTTTTGTGGCAAAAGGGGATGGCTCTGGTACGCACATGTTTGCCGAGACTTATGATGCGCACAAAGTGAATATTGAGATTTATAAAAGGAATTTGATTGGGAGGGGGTTAGGGCTTTGATTTATGGATAAAAACCCTCCCCTCAAACGTCGGCGAGGTTCGCAACCTCGCCGACGTTGTGGCAACCCCCAAAAAAACTAATTGCAGATTTCGGAAGTAAAGCGAAATTTGCAGCATGTCCTCGACTTGGAAACTATCTACATTGCTTGCCTGCCTATTTACGTGGCAATGCTTGGTGGCGCAGCCAAACCAAGCTGCATTCCTGCACTACACGACCGACCAAGGGCTTTCCAATGACATCGCCACCTGCATCACCAAAGACAAACTGGGCTTCCTCTGGGTTGGTACCGTGAACGGCCTGAACCGCTTCGATGGGCTCAACTTCAAGGTCTTTCGGCACGACCCGAAGAGCAGCAATTCCATTCCCAATAATAATATCCTTAGCGTCTCCTTGGCACCGGACGGCTGGCTTTGGGTGAGTACCGACAGCGGCCTCTGCAAGCTCGACCCGCTTTGGCTGGAAATTCAGCCTATCAAAATGCCCGAAAACGCCGATACGATATGGAACGATGCGGTGACGCCAATCGTCTTCGACTCGAAGGGTATGGCTTGGACGACGGGTGAATTTGGCATTTACCAACTTGACCCAAAATCAGGCAATGTGATGTATTCCTTCAAAACCAAACAAAACCTGCCCGGCTATTTCAGGACGATCATTGACCCTGACGATAGGCTTTGGATGATAAATTCTGGCCTTCGCCGATTCGATACGGTGACCAAAACGCTGAAGGAATTCGAAGGGGCAAATCCACGGGAGCAATTTCGCACTGCGGCGTCCCTCAGTATCGTGAGAGACCACACTGGGCAATTTTGGGCAGGAACTTGGTACGGCGGTATTTTCAAATACATCCCCGAACTGGATGATTTTGTGAAATACCCAACCCCGAATACCTTGGCTTACACGCTGCTGGCGGATACCACGGCCACTGGCCGTTCATTTTTATGGGTGGGCGGCGGCAATACGGGCCTCGCTATTTTCTACCCGGATACCAAGGAAATGCTGGAGTTCAAGCCCGACCTGCGGGACGCATTTACCCACAACAACTACCTCGGGCGGTTTTTTTACAAAGACCCCAACAACGGCGACGTGTGGCTCGGCACCGAAATCGGCTTGGAGCGCTATGCCCCGTCCTCCGTCCGTTTTGGCAGGGCAATGATTCCGGCGGACGATAAAATGAACCAGTTCAGCTTGATTTCGGACGTGGTGCAAGACCAGACCGACCCGACCGGGCAGCGCTATTTCGTGGGCGTTTGGGGTACCTCAATCTTTGAATGGAACCGGGCCACTGGGGATTTCAAGCGGATGGACATCAGCAAATCCAAAGCGCTGTGGGGAGGGATATTTGGTTTGTTTCAGGATAGCAAAGGCTACGTCTGGGGTTCTTTACACAGTGGCATGTCCCGCTACAATCCACGCACCGGGGAATGGAAGGACTACCAAGGTTTTTTCTTGGATAACGATAAAAACAACGTGGTGTGGAAAGGGATGGAGGATAGCAAAGGCAATATCTGGTTCGGCACCAACAGGGAAGGGCTTTACCGCTACAACCCCAATACCGACCGGATGGAGCAGGCGTTTTACCGAAAGGACATGATCAGCGCAGATTGGAAGAGCATCAGCATCGTTGGAATGTCGGAGGATAAAAAAGGGCGGCTGTGGCTGGCGGGGCAGGGGAGCAGTTTGATAAGGTTTGACCCAGCTACAGGCGAAGCGAAACAATTTACCTACCCCGGCCAAGCGACTTGGCATGCCTGTGGTGCTGTGCGGGTGGCAAAGAGCGGTAAAATTTATGTCGCCTTCCACGAAACCTTCATGGAATTGGATGGGGAGGGAAAATTGCTACGCCGATTTTCCATGGGAAATGGACTGAAAACAGGCCGATTGTATTTTATCCAAGAGGATAAAAATGGAAAAATCTGGCTGAATACAGAGTTTCTGCTGCATTGCTTTGAGCCTGAAACTGGCAAGTTCAGTTACTACGGCAAAGCGGATGGGCTTTTCAGCAATACCATGTCCGATGGGTTCAGCATCACGCCTTCCGGCGAAATCTTCGTGGGCTTTCAGAATGCCTTCAACTTTTTTGACCCCACCAAACTGAAGAAAAACAACGTGCCACCGCCCATCGCCATTACGGGCATCCGGGTGATGAACAAAGATAGGGAACTGCGCACCCGCACCGTGATGAACTACGACATGGGGGTGCTATCCACCACGCTGTCGGAAGTGCAACAGGACACGTTCCTGACGTTGAACCCCGACGAGGATTTTTTCGAAGTGGAATTCGCTGCGCTCAATTTTGACCAGCCGGAACGCAACCAATACGCCTATAAATTGGATGGGTTCAACAAGGAATGGGTCTATACCGACCGCCCCGTTGCTACCTTCACCAACCTCAACGGCGGCACCTACACCCTGCACATGAAGGCCGCCAACAACGACGGCATTTGGAACGAAAAAGGTGCCACCTTGCAAATCACCGTATTGCCGCCTTTTTACCAGCGCTGGTGGTTTCAGTTGTTGATACTCGTGGCCCTCGGCGGGGTGTTTTTTGGCTTCCTAAAATACCGGGAACACCAGCGGGCACGCCTCGACCGATTTCGGGAGGGACTGGCCCGTGACCTCCACGATGAAATGGGCAGCACGCTGAGCAGCATTCGTTTTTTCAGTGAATTTGCGAAGCAACAAATTGGAGAAACGACCCCAACGGTGACGCCTGTGCTGGGTCGCATCAGCGAGAGCGCCAATTCGCTCTCGGAAAGCATGCAGGACATTATTTGGGCGATGAAGACGAAAAATGACCAACTCGACGACCTCGCCGCCCGCATGACGGAGTTCGGACTGCGGCTGCTCGAAGCCCGTAACATGCCCCTCGTCACGCATATCAACGAGGATTTTTCGGGGAAACAACTCAAGCCGGAGCAACGCCGGAACATCTACCTCATCTTCAAAGAAGCCGTGAACAATGCCGCCAAATACGCCGAAGCCACCGAGGTCGAATTGTTTTTGGCATTAAAAAACGGCTTGCTCGTCATGAAAATCAAGGACAACGGCAAAGGCTTCGAACCCGGTAGCCTCACCGCTGGCGGTGGCGGCAACGGTCTCCGCAATATGGAACTCCGTGCCTCGGACATCGGCGGCAAAGTGGAAATCGTCTCCAAGGTAGGGGAGGGTACGAGCGTGGAACTACGAGTTAGAGTGTGAGAGCGTGAGAAGGTGAGAGCGTGAGAATATGAGAGGCGTGAGCCAGAAGCGCTTCTCACACTCTCACGCTCTCACCTTCTCACTTCTCTCACTCTCTGAATTTTTCACCTTTTTATGCGATTGGCTTTACCTAAAGTTTACACCATTTTTGCAGCATGGAAAACAAAATCCGCATACTGCTTTACGAAGACAACCGTGACCTGCGGGAGGGCATGACCTTCCTGCTGCAAGCCACGCCCAGCCTCCAACTCGTCGGGGCGTTCCCTGATACCAGCAATTTGGAGATGCAAATCCCTGGCCTCAAGCCCGATGTGGTGCTGATGGACATCGACATGCCCGGTAGGACGGGCATCGAGGCCACACCCGTGGTGAAGGCGCTCCGACCGGAGACGCAGGTGCTCATGCTCACGGTGTTCGAGGATGAAGACCGGATTTTTCAGGCGATCCGCAATGGGGCGTCGGGGTACTTGCTGAAGCGCACTTCCCCGACGGAAATTATTGCCGCCATCCACGATGTACACCTGGGCGGCTCGCCCATGACATCGAGCATTGCCCGAAGGGTACTATTTTTTTTCCAGCAGGAGCAGCCTGTCGCTAAGTCGAAGGACTATGACCTGTCGCCACGGGAGATGGAAATCCTGAAAAGCCTTGTGAAGGGATATTCTTATAAGCTCATCGCCGATGAACATTTTATCAGTATAGATACGGTGCGCTCGCATATCCGGCATATCTATGAGAAGCTGCAAGTGAACTCGAAAACGGAAGCGGTGCTGAAGGCACTGAAGGAGAAGATTGTGTAGCGTATACCAATAGGGTCTAGCACTATATTTTTTATTTAATCGATAAGTTAAGATGACGGAAGCGGCGAGTTCATAAAATTGGGCTCGCCGCTTTTTTATTGGCCTAAAACAAAAATCCCCGGCAGCGGAAGACCCACTGACGAGGACTATTTAACCCCAAAAAACCATGTAACAAATTACGGGACTAGTTTTAAGAATGTTTCAAAAAATAGAAAAAATTCTTTGTAGTTTTTTTGGCTTTCATTCCTGTATCCTACTTACCCTCCCTCGCCTTTCGTCGGGTAAATAATGGCCTTGGCATATGGTATCAGGTAGGTCGGCAGGTTTTCCGGCTTCCTTCCCCACCTTAAGAAAAATTTTGGTGTCTATAGCCCTGAATTGCTCATTTGAATAAAGCCATTATTTTTAAAAAAAACAAGATTCAGCATAGGGGAATGAGCCAATTCGATTGACTAGTAACAATAGTCCGTGAAAGTTTTTGGGATGAAAAAGGGTGAAAATTCTAAGTTTGAGTTTACCACAACTTGAACAAAGAACAATCACCCAATGAGTACAAGCCTCATCGACGCAATACTGGGCAAAATGCCTGGGATGAACA
>JBGSWN010000081.1:0-3145 GCA_041752395.1 Saprospiraceae bacterium
AAGGATTTTCAGAACAACAAAGGCTCGCTGCCTTGGCCAGTAAAGACCGGCGTCATCACGGGCCATTTTGGGCGGCAGCCCCACCCAACCATCCCGAACATCGAAATCGTGAACAACGGCATTGACATCCAAACGGACAAGGGCTCGTCGGTTCGCTCCATTTTCGAGGGAACGGTGGTGGGCACGCAGTACATCCCCGGCTTCGACTACATGGTGATTTTACAGCATGGCAGCTACTACACGGTTTACTCCAATTTGGAAGAAGTATCGGTGAAAAAAGGCGACAAAGTTGCCATCAAGCAGAGCCTCGGCAAAGTGAGCACCGACCCGAAGACGAACACGTCAGCGGTACACTTTGAAATCTGGAAAGAAAAAACAAGGCTCAATCCGCAGGATTGGGTAGGAAAATAAGAGCGGTGATCGGGTGAGAGATGTGAGAGGGTGAGAGCCGTGTGCGCTCACCTCTCTCACATCTCTCACCCAATCACTTCTCTAAAAAAGATTATGCAAAAAGACTTCAACGTTAGCAGTAAGCAAGGAAGTGGCCTCAAGGAAGAAACCGAACACGCCGTGTTGGTGGGCGTGATTTATGGGATGCAGACCGAGGAGCAGGTGACGGAATACCTGAACGAACTGGAGTTCCTGGCGCTCACGGCTGGGGCGAAGTGCGTCCGGCGGTACATGCAGCGGCTGCCCAACCCGCATCCCCGCACCTTCATCGGGACGGGCAAACTGGAGGAAATCAGAAAATACATCGAGGCACATGAAGAGGTCAACATGGCCATTTTCGACGATGACCTCAGCGGCAAGCAGGTGTCGGCGCTAGAGGCGGAACTGAAGGTGAAAATCGTGGACCGCAGCTCGCTCATCCTCGACATTTTTGCCCGCAGGGCGCAAACCGCCCAAGCCAAAACACAGGTGGAGCTTGCGCAATTGCAATACATGCTCCCCCGCCTCCGTGGCCTTTGGACGCACTTGGAACGCCAACGAGGCGGCATCGGGATGCGAGGCCCCGGCGAGAAGGAAATCGAGACCGACCGACGCATCGTGCGGGACAAGATTGCCATCCTGAAAAAGCAGCTCGAAAAAATCGACAAGCAGGCCATCACGCAGCGGAAAACCCGTGGCGAACTCATCCGGGTATCGCTGGTGGGCTACACGAACGTCGGGAAGAGCACGCTGATGAACGTGCTGAGCAAATCCGACGTGTTTGCCGAAAACAAACTCTTCGCCACGCTCGATACGACGGTGCGAAAGGTGGTGCTCGAAAGCGTTCCCTTCCTGCTTTCCGACACGGTCGGCTTCATCCGAAAACTGCCCCACCACCTCGTGGAGAGCTTCAAATCCACGCTGGACGAGGTGCGGGAGAGCGACATCCTGCTGCACGTTGTGGACGTCGGCCACGGACATTACGAAGACCATATCGCCTCCGTGAACGAAACGCTAACAGAACTTGGCGCCATCCACAAGCCCACGCTGATGGTCTTCAATAAATTCGACCTCTACCGGGACCGGAACTTTGACGCCCTGCTCGACAGCGGCGTCAAAAAGGAAATAGAACGGGAACTGCTGGCCAACCTGAAAAACCAGTACAACCACGACTGCATTTTCATCTCCGCCGCCGAAAAGGAGGGCATCGAACAGCTCCGTGAAATGATGGTGACGATGGTGAAGCGGGAGTACCAAGTGCGATATCCGCATGAGGTGAGGAATTGGTGAGGGGGGTATGGAAATATTAAAGAATCAGCCATAAATGACGTTATCACCACCTCAACCCTTCAGAACGCCGCCACCTTTATGTTTTTAAAAAAAATCGACATCTCATTGCCTGGGTGCAATTGCAGGCCGATAGGGCCAGAGGCTGGCATCTTCTCAGAAGTGTACTTCATTACTTCCACGCCATTTAGCCATACGGTATAGGATTTTCCGACGGCTTTTATTTTAAGCGTGTTCCAGCCTTTTGGTTTTAAAATTTCCTTTACCCCCTTGGCCTCCACGGCGTATTTTAAATCGGGGATATACGGCGAGGCGGTCATGTCACACTTCAAGGAGCCAGATATGCCAATCTGGATTTGGTCGTTTTCGGAGCGGAGAAATACGCCGGAATCCACCACGCCATCGCCCATTTTGAAGTCGGTTTGAAAGATGAAATCCTGATATTGCTGAACCGTCCATAGGATGGAGCCGGTTTTTCCTGGGCTGCTTTTCGCAGATAGCCGGCCATGCTTTGCTTTCCACCAGCTATTGTTCTCCGGGGCTTTCCAACCTGTCAGGTCTTTTCCATTGAATATTTTCACCAGCTTCGGCTGCTGCGCAATCAGTGGGAATGCAAAGGCGAAAAGGAATAGGAGAAGGGATAATTTTTTCATAGAATTAATGGGCATTTAAAACAGCTTCTAAAGAAGTTTTGGTTGAAATCAGAAGTGGTTCAAGCTTGACTTTTCACCAACCCCAACATTTCCTCAAACACCCCCGGCGCAGTTGCCAGCAGCCGCCCGCCGAAGACATAATCATCTTCACCATCAAAATCGCTGACCCTTCCCCCGGCTTCCTGTACAAGCAGCACACCCGCCGCCACGTCCCAAGCAGCCAAGCCGTACTCAAAAAATGAGTCGAAGCGACCGCATGCCACGTATGCAAGGTCTACCGCTGCCGCGCCATAGCGGCGCAGGCCCCTCGTGCCTTTCATCAGTGCCTGCAGGATTTCGATGTAGCGGTGCATCGTGTCAAAATCCCGGTACGGAAAGCCCGTGGCCACCAGCGAATCGGCGAGGCTGGCGGTGGTAGCAGCTTGGATTCGTTGGTCATTTAGCCAAGCGCCGCCGCCCTTCCAAGCGTAGAAGCACTCATGGCGGTTCACCTCGTAAACAATACCCATAACGATTTCTTCGTGCTGGCGCAAAGCCACGCTCACGGCAAAATAGGGGAGTTGGTGCAGGAAATTGGTCGTGCCGTCCAGTGGATCAATAATCCACTGGAACTCCCCGACAGTCTGCTCGACGGTCTCTTCTTCCGTCAAAAAAGTCGAGCCGGGCAGCAGTTCGCTGAGACCGGCCACCAGCTTTCGCTCGGCGGTTTTGTCCACGTAGCTGACGAGGCTGTTGAGGCTTTTCGTCTCAATTTTTTCAGCGCCCACCTTGCCCAC
>JBGSWN010000082.1:0-16011 GCA_041752395.1 Saprospiraceae bacterium
TAATTTGCCAACTCAATGTCGGCCTTGCTGATGTTGAGGGTGAGCATAGGTGTTTTAAGTTTTAGTCAACTCAAAAATACCTTGCTTGCCCAAATTTTTATATGTTCATGTTTGCACAAAACCTATTAGCGAGGAGTATAACACAAATGTGTTCAAGGGCGCAAAGTAATAAAATTCTATGCCTCAATAGGCATTTAGGTACTCTAAGTACCGTGAAGCATAACTCAAGTTTAACCCGCTGGCGCAGGTTGTTCCCAGAAATGCTGGTTCACCCAGTTGGCGCAGGGTCTTCCAGTTGCCGCAAGTATGCACCTTCATCCCTTAGAGCTTGTTTGGGATTTGGTCACTTGGCTCAAAACGGCTCTTTTTTGCCACTTTTCCACCTTTTTTCAGTCAAGTAGCCCCGCTATTCTTCTTCAAAAAGCTAAAAAATTGACAAAAAATTTCTCGTTTTTAGCTCAAGCACCAAATCCCAAACAAGCTCTTGGTCCTTGCAAGTTTGCAACTTGCAAGGCTTCACCAGAACGATTTGGCAGTGCCTACTTCCGCCAAGCGTCTGCCCTTGCAAGTTACAAACTTGCAAGAACAAAAGTATGTCTAATTGGCGACCGACACGTCTTTCCGCCACTGCATATACCAACGTTTAAAGTTCCACCAATTTCTTCTGGAATTAGTCCCGCTGGCGCACTACTCGCTGGCGCAGGGTCTTCTCTAGCATAAACGGAAACGCTGGTTCAATGTCTCAAGACTTGAACCGCATATCAGCCTGTCTCCGACAGGCGTAAGTAGGTTAATCGGCTTGCTTTCGTCGGAGACGAAATGGTATTGGGAACAAGTCAGGTCCCGAAAGCTTTCGGGATGTTCCAGCGGGGAAGGGAGTGGGAGCAGGGGAAGTCGCCATTGCGGAAATACTGTGCGCTTCGTCTGTGACAACAGCAAGGTGCGTGACCTTTTTCATCCTGCCAAATCATCGAATTTTTTCGGGTTGCGGCTGCTGTGCATCACGGCGAGGATTTCTACGGCATTGGGTTTCACTTCGTAAATGAGCACATATTTCTTGAAATTCATGCAGCGGAAGCCTGTTGCTTTGAGTTTCTCGTAAGGGCAGGGATGATAAAATTCAGGAAAGGATTCAAGCCGTTTGGTCTTGCCCATAAGTTCGTCCACGAACTTGTCGGCAACGGCCTCGCTTGCTTGTTCGGAAAGGTACTCGTGGATTTCCGATAGGTCTAGGAGTGCTTAGAAAGACCAGTTGATTTTCGATTGATTTGCCGCCACAGTTTTAAGAATTTAATGGCTTCCTCTTGTGTCATGGAATTGCCTGCTGCCATATCGGCTTGCCGCTCCTGAAGTAGGGACATCAATTCGGTTTCTGACATAGGGCTGCCCTGGCTTGCAATGCTTTCTTTTCGCTCAAAAGCCGTAACCAAGCCAACGTTCTTTAAGGATTGGATGATTTGCAAAAAGTCAGCATTATTGGCTGGTTTTACTTCGATTTGGTAAACCATTGGATTCAATTTTGATGCAAGTTAGGTAAATTCCAAAAGGTTTAAAAAAAAATGAGCGATTCGCTGGCGGAAGTATGCCGCTGGGAAATGGTCTTGCCGGCAACGCTGGTTCACTTCCGATAGCTATCGGAATGCTCAAGCCCAATAGGGCGAGCACAATGGCGAAGAATGATTGACGTTTCATGGCGCTTCTTTTAACTTTAACTTGAAAGCTGTTCTCCATAAAAACTTATTCCGCTACAATACCGCTATTGCTATTTTTTAACGAGTAGGGGCGTTAGTCCCGGCCCTGACTGGAATCCGAAAGCATCTTATTTTTCCTTAGTTTTCAACTGAACAAAACAGCCTCTTAGTCCTTCGACACGTGCCCACAAAAGTGCGACGTGCTATTATTGTTTCAAATACAAGGAAAAGGTAGAATCCTTGGTTGAATTGTCCAAAATCATCCCGTAACTGAATCTGTAGAAACTAACCTGATAGGCGGCGTCTGCCGTGGGATTGAACATGATTGTGCCCTCTTTTTCTATTTTGTATCCATCCCAACTGTTGCCGGATTGGGAGCAGGTGCAGTCCTTGACCACATAAGTGCCCATTTCTTGGGTTACCAGCAAGCTTGCGGCCATGGAGTCTTGCACAACTTTGGTTTTTTCAATGCAGTAACTGGCATTTCCCATGAGCTGAATCTGAATATTGGGGCATAGGTCACCTTGGCAGCTGCCATTCAAGTCTTGCCCTTCGAAGATTCCGCCCAATGGCTGCCAAGTTTGTACTAAATTATCGAGGATGCCATCCTCGCAATTGTCGGACTCACTGCAAAGGTCTGGTGTTACCTCCTCTGGTATCGGTTCTTCCTCTTTCGTTTGGCAGCAGCTACAAACGAGGAGGCTTGATAGGCAAGTAGCCATGAAATAGGTGCTGAAATGACGCATAAGCTGGGCAGTTTGGTTATGATTGAATTAACGCCAAAAATAATGCGTCAATTATTTCTTGCGGCATAAAATAATCAAGGGAGGAGCAATTCATGCTGAATGTTAGATGATATTACTTCCCCCGCTGGCATGTGGTCTTCTTAAAAATAAAAGCATACGTTGGTTCAACGTCCCCAGCTGGCGCAGGGTCTTCCCTAGCATAAACGGAAACGCTGGTTCACTTCCGATAGCTATCGGAACCGACTTGAACCTGATATCGGCCTGTCTCCGACAGGCGTAAGCATGACAATCGGCTTGCTTTCGTCGCAGACGAAATGATAGAAGGAACAAGTCGGTACCGAAAGCTTTCGGGATGTTCCAGCGGCGTCAAACATGGCCTAAGTAGCCACCTCTGCCGACTGCTTATTTCCAGTTACCTTCTTTTCGCTTTTGTGATTATTGGCAGCCAGTTTTGCCAGTTTCCTTTGTTGGAAATAGGTGCTGAGGGCTTTTTCTTCTATGCTGGATGCGTTTATTTCCGCACCAATTTCCGGGTTAGCACCTTTTGCCCAGCATCCAAGCGCAGCACGGCATGGTAAATCCCAGCTGGCCAGTACGCTGTGGGTATTTCAAATTGATGATTGCCTGCTCCAAGCGCTTGGTTTTCAAGCAAATGGCTTATTATTTCTCCTTTTTGGTCGTACACCGCTAGGCTGGCGGTGGAAGGATGCGCCAGTTCGAAGTTGGCCACTGTCAGGTTGCCCATGGGGTTCGGGGAAATACTGAAGTTATAGGCTTGCAGGGCCTCCAAACTGCTGCTGGGAATGCCTTCCAGATTCGTAACCATGCGGATATTGGAAGTGCCGTAATCCGACACATAGAGCGTGTCGCCGTTGGGGGAGGCCACGATGCCGTTGGGGCGATTGAATTTGGCCACGCTGGCGTCGCCATCCGCCGAACCAACCGTGCTGCCGAGGAAGACTTCATAATTGCCTTGCAGGTCGGTACGGAACAGCTTGTGCTTGTTGAACATCGTCCCGTAGATATATCCGTTGGAATAGGCGATGAAACCTTGATAACTGCCTCCACCGGGGCCATAGGTGACCAGTTCCTGTTCGCCACTGGGCGAGAGTTTCACGATGGTGGTATTGTCAAAATTGCCGACGTAGAGGTTGCCGTTTTCATCATAATCCATCCCGACGGGTGCGCCCGACAGGTAACCGCCCATAGCAAAAGTGGACGTGTCCCCGCTGAGGGTTATTTTGAAAATCCGGTCGCCTTGGTAACTGGTGGCTAGAATGGTACTGTCGAGCGGGTAATAGATAAGGCCGCTGGGATTGAAGATGCTGGCAAATACTTCCCAACTGCCATCGGGCAAGATTTTATAGACTTTGTTGCCCACATTGTCGGCCATGTACAGCAGACCGTTGTGGTCGAAGGCGAGGCCGTTGGGCGTATTGAAGCCATCGGCGAAAATGGAGGAGGCGCCATCGGGCAAGGAGATCCGGTAAATGGCCGATCCACCGTAATCCGCTCCCAGCAGGTTGCCATTGGCTTCAAAAATCAGGTCGTCCGATGCACCAGAATTGGCGGAGATGGTGGTGACGGTTTGGGTACTTGCCAACCAAGGCAAGAAGATAAATAAAAGGGTGATTTTAAGATTCATCATGCAGCTTAATTTAGGTGAAACAATGGCGGCAAATCACCCAAAACCCACTGATGGTGATGTCCACTTTTGCAAAGTGGTACATGGCACGGGCCGATATGTCGGCGGGCTTACGTTAATTCCGTGCGGTGCTGCGGATTGTCCTTGAAATATTCGCTTGGCGTAAATCCCGTCTCCTTTCGGAAGGCCCGGTTGAAGGCCGTTCGGGAATTGAAACCAGCCTGGTAGGCAAGGTCGAAAATGTGTAGATGTGCATGGCGGGGGTTATTTCGCAAAGCAATAAACGCTTGGGTGCGGTGGGCATTCACGTAATCGAAGAAGTTTTTGCCAAAGGCGTGGTTGAGCACTTTTGAGAGTTCGTGCTTGGGCATGTCGAGGCTATCGGCGAGGTCGCCAATCTTGAGTGCTGCGTCGAGGTAGGGCTTTTCATGCAGCATGTATTTTTCAACCCTATCCTGCACGGACTGCGGGATGTCCACAAGGGTTTTCAGTTTGGGCAGTTCTAACCACTCAGGGTGCAGGAGGATTTGGTAGCCAAGGAAAAAGACATAGGCCACCAGCACAAACCAGAGGGTGAAATAGGCCGTGTATTCCGGCTCGTCCCGGAGCATATTGCCGAGGAACGAGGCCATCCAACAGGCCGACAATAGAAACCCAGCGATGAAAAACGGTTGTAGCAACCGGGCTGGCAACGGTGTCAAAAACTGTTGCTCCCATGCCATGCGGTAGCGGCGGTAGTCCCGAAGGCTCAGCCATAAATAAGTCACCAAACTGACGATGGCCCCGCCTTCGATGCAATAAAAAATTAGGTTGATGTGCGATTCGTTCAGAAAGGAGAAAGTACCGTTGAGGTGCAGCCCGACCACCGTGTTGAAGACCAGCACATGGATGGCCGCAGGTAGGTAGTGCCACCATCGGCGGGGCGTTTCGGGCAGCGGCAGTTGGAGCAGCGAGCGGGTAAAAAAGTAGAGGTGCGGCCCGATGAGGAAGAGGATGACATCGGGCAGGAGGATTATTTCGGCAAGGGTTTGTACCATCTGCGGCTGGTAACTGGCCCGCAGCACCATCACCAAGGCCAACAACAAAATGATGGAAACCAGGTACTGCACAGCGTTGCGGTTGGAGGGCATTTTCTGCCAAAGTACTGCAGCGATAAAGCTGCCGAGTGCGGCGCCAGCTGATAGCAGCAGGTCGAGCCAATGGCTTTGAAGCATGGTCATTTTTTTACAAAAATAATGATTGATGCCTTGATGGAGTGGGGGAGCTTGGGTTTTGTATGCTGGGTGCTAATTTGAAGGGTACATTTCAGGATTTCGAACCAGCTGGCGCATGGTCTTCCCTAGCATAAACGGAAACGCTGGTTCACTTCCGATAGCTATCGGAACCGACTTGAACCGCATACCAGCCTGTCTCCGACAGGTGCAAACATGCTTTATTTGCCGCCGTCGAAGACGGAAAGATAGCGGGAACAAGCCAGGTCCCGAAGCTTTCGGGATGTTCCAGCGGGGTTGGCTTGCTACATTATCAATAAACCACTAAATTGCCTGCTCATTTCTAAAAATATTTTTCAATATGCGCTTCATCTTTACCTTTTTGTCTAGCCTCGCAATAACGGCCTTCCTTTCAGCTCAAACCTTCCATACTAATGGGGGCGAGCACAAAAACAGCGTGCATGTTTGGGCAGGCGGTGCAGGCTTTATTTACAGCGTCAATTATGAGAGGTTGTTACTCAATGTACCAGAAATAAAACTGGGGGCTGAGGTCGGGGCGGGGCTTTACCCAAGCAGTTCCGGTATCGCTGCTGCTTGGATACCCCTTCATTTGAACATGGTGTTGTTTAGGGGCCAGCATCATTTGGAACTTGGCTCAGGGGTGGTGCTCACCACTGAATTCTTTCAAAAAAAGGAGTTTGCTTCGTTTGGCCCGAGTTATTTCCTCAATTTCAGGTTGGGATACCGCTACCAAACCTCCAACGGCAGCTATATATTTAGGGCTGCCTTCTCGCCCTTTTTTGAGCCACCCTATCGCAATAACAGCGATTTATTTGGGTCATCCAAGAATAGCTTGAAGGACATTACCAACCGAATTCATCCTTGGGGCGGTATCGCCTTTGGTTACGCTTTCTGATGATGCTTGCGCTAGGTATGAGCTTAATCTTCTGGCAATTGATGCCCCAGCTAGTTAAATAAATCGCGGTGATTTCTAAAATCACCGTTATTTTGGTGAAGCAGCCCCGCCAGCGAGTGGTGCGAGCGGGCTTGACCATTACAAGGAGAAAGAGTCGGGTGACCCAAACATTGCGGAGAAATTCAACATGTATCGGTTTGCGGATTATAAGGAAGATGTTATAGCTTTGCTGGAGCGGGTGTGTGCGGTAAGAGCTTGGGGACGGTGTGCATTGCTCGTGATTCCTGACAAGAAATAACCGCTGCTTAAACATAAATACATTCACCATGAAAACACACCTATTGCTACTATTACTTCTTTGCCTCCTGCAAAGCAAAGCCAGTGCACAACTCACCCTCAAAAGCTTCGACGGAAGTCGAAATTACAGCATACCTGCTGGAATGGAAATCGGGTTGAAAATGCCAACCTTGACAGCCAATGACCGCTGTGATTGCGGTCTATTATCAAAAGGCAGTTTGGAAGATTACTGGTTGGATACCATCACCATGCGGGTTAGGGAAGAAATTCGTATTTATGCTTTGGATGAAAATACGAATAAAAAAGAAGAGACGAAGTACGGCAATGTAGAAAACAAGCCGGTTACTCCCTTTCTGGCGAAGGATGCCTTGTCAATAAGTGTTTTTCCCAAAGCAAGAAAAAACCTGAATAAGATAGGGATAGTGTTTATGATGCTGTCAACTTTGCAGGGACTAGTGGTAGGCCCCCTGCTTTCCGACGATGCCAGGGGCTTAAGCGACAAAATTGTATTGGGAAGCTTTGGAGTAGGGTTTGTTTTGGCGGTTTTACCCGATAGCAAGACCTTCTACTTCAAGCAACCAAAGGATAAGACAGAGCGGTTGTGGCTGATATCAGAAGAGTGAATACGAGACCTTCATTGCAATATTGTTTCACTGAGCGTTCTCTTCTACAAATTGGTTGATGAGCTGGATTTCACGCTGTTGTGTCAACTATGCCTGCCATATAAAAAGCCCAGCAGGCGCAGGGTCTTCCCCACACGTTGGTTCACTTCCGATAGCTATCGGAACCGACTTGAACCGGGTATCAGCCTGTCTCTGACAGGTGCAAACATGCTTTACTTGCCGCCGTCAAAGACGGAAAGATAGCGGGAACAAGCCAGGTCCCGAAGCTTTCGGGATGTTCCAGCGGGGTTGGGTATTTTTTGCATAAAAACCAATACTCCTCCGCAAGAAATCAACCAAGAAAATTTTAGATTTGTCCCATAAAAACAAAGCAATCCATGCCAACAAAAGGTCAAATACTGCGCAACCCCGATACGGGCGATGTTTATGAGTTTGTAGAGACTGCCAAGGACACGGGTGGTAAAAGCATGACCTTGAAGTTGACACTGAAAACCAAAGGAGAACTGGTGCCAAACCATTTCCATGCCTTGCAGGATGAGCAGTTTGAAGTGCTTTCCGGCAAACTGACCATCTGGCTGGATGGCAAGCAGTCGGTACTGACCGCTGGCGAGAAAATGGCCCTGCCGAAGAACGTCCCGCACAACCATTTCAACAACGATGACGAGCCAGTGGTGCTGCTGCAAACCGTTACGCCGGCCTTGGATTTTGATTACCTGATGGAGAACCTCATCGGGCTAACCATGGATGGCAAAATGCCAAACGGTAAGGCTGGCATGGTGCAGGAATTGGTGACCTTGAAGTACCTCGACAGCAAGAGCTTCCTTGCCAGTATACCCGTCGGTGCTCAAAAACTATTGATGAACATTGTAGGCCCCATTGGTCGGTTGTTTGGATACCGTGCCATTTACAAGAAATACTCCGGGATAGAGAAATAGCGGCCTCAGCTGGTGCCTTCCTGGCAACTGGTGCATGGGGTTGTTGGGCAGTTGGAGGCTGAGATGTTGCGTTTTTTGGGTTCCTTCGTTTTGGTGTTTTCCCCATTCCTTTTTTTGGAGGTTCCGAGGTGGCTTCCCTCGTGGTGTCGCAGGTTGCCTGCGGTCCCGCTTGGCGGGAACAAAGCGGCGCACAGCGGGGCGTAAACCAGCTGGGCAGTGAATGAAAACGGTAGGGCAAAAAAAGTCAGGCTTTTCCGCAAAGCCGATAGGGGGGAAACGGGGCTTTGGTTGTCATGGTAAAAGAAAGTGGCCAGCCCCATGCAACGGAGCTGCCTTTAAAATCGTTATTGGTAAAAGCCTAAAACTTAAGCGCCATGAAAAAGATTTGCATTCTATTCGCTGTATCGCTGCTGCCGCTGCTGGCGCAATCCCAGAAATTGGAAGGCATGAAGGACGCCCTGCGGAGCGGCGCTTCCGGCAGTGGACGGGGTGAAGGGGGCGGCGGCGGTGGCCGCAACAACAACAGCTTTCTCGCCGAACTGATATTCGACTTGACCTGGCAGCCGACTTGGTGGCTGTTCTACGGTGCGCCCAGCGAGACGCCCGCCAATTACCGTGGGTTTAACGATTTTCCTTACGCCGACGAACAGAGCGGGCTTTATCTCCCCACCGACTACGAGCCTGTCAAGCGCATGAGCCTACAACTGACGGGGCATCTCCAGAGCGACCAAGATGCGGTTTATGGTGCTTTTTTTCAAGCCAAATGGTCGCCCAACCGTGCGCTCAACCTCGATGTGAACCATTTGCAACTGCTGGAAGTGCTGGACAATGTGAAAGGCAGCGGCCCTTCGGAAACCAGTACCGACCACTTTACCATCACCAATTTCAACCTTTCTTATAATCGGGTTCACCACGAGAAGTTCCAGCTTTGGTGGGGCGTTGGCCTCATGCTCCTCAATGGCGGCGGCAATGAAGTGCTTTATGGTAGTCCTTCCGTCAATGTGGGTTTTACTTGGTACTTCAAGAAGCCGCTCAGCCTCTACGCCGACACCCAAATCGGCGGACCAAACGGCGTTTATGCCCGCCAAAACCAAGTGCGGATGCAGGTGCACCTGAAGCGCTTCATGGTATATGCCGGGTACCAGGGCGTGAAGGTCGGGGATGTGGGACTGCCGAGCGTGGCGGTGGGGAGTGGGGTTTGGTTTTGATCATAGTCGTTTGATTAACTTAATGCGCCTTCGGCTCAAGAAGCCAATAAACGCAAAGGCGCTAAGACGCAAGGACGCAATTAATATTCTGTAATCTTAGCGTCCTTGCGTCTTAGCGCCTTTGCGTTAAAAAATGATTTTTTGCCGTAGGCGAAAACTTCAATTACTTATGCAATAGACTATAAATCAATAACTCGTATCATCCATTTTGACCTTCCCCCAAAAGGTTTTATAAACAAATATTGTGTAGGAAAGCACCAACGGCGCACCAATGGCGGCAATCAAAAGCATGATGCCCATTGATTTTTCGGAAGAAGCGGCATTGTAAATCGTGAGGTGATTGGCGGGGTCGAGCGTCGAGAAAACCAGTACAGGGTAAAGCTCATAAGCTACCAAAATCAACAACAATCCAACCGTTAAGGAGGAAAAGACAAAAGCTTGCAGATAGCGGTGTTTGCTGGCTAATCGAGGCACGTTGGCGATACTTAAAAAGGCGAGAATGGGCACGATAAATAGGGCAGGATGGTTCCGATAATCATCCGATAATTGTGGGATATAAAGCAAACTATACAAGGTCGTTATTGCGAAGCTAATGATAAAAAATATAACAGCTCGGCGGAGCAATATGGTGACTTTGGCAAACAGTCTGCCCTCCGTTTTCATCGCCAAATAAATAGCGCCGTGCATCATGAAAAGCGCTAGCGTGGTGAGCCCCGTCATAAAAGCAAAGGGGTTGAGGAACTGCACCCAACTGCCCTGAAATTCATGGTTTTTGTCGAGCGGAATGCCTTGCAACACATTGCCCAGCACCACGCCGAGCAGCACCGCCAGCATGATGCTCGAAATCGAATAGGTTACATCCCACGCTTGCCGCCACAGCTTTCCCGGTTCTTTGCTCCTGAATTCAATCGAAATCGCCCGCAAAATCAGGAACATAAGGAACAACATGAACGGAATATACATCGCCGAAAACAAGTTGGCATACACGATGGGAAAGCCCGCAAACAGCGCCCCGCCTCCAATGACGAGCCAGACTTCGTTCCCGTCCCAGACGGGCCCGACGGCATTGAGCGCTACCCGGCGGCTTTCTTCTTTTTTGAAAAACAGGTGCCAAGCGCCTGCGCCGAGGTCGAAGCCGTCCAAAATGGCATAGCCGGAGAACACGCCGCCGACTACTAAAAACCACCATGTGGGATAATCCAAGCCAAGAAAAGTTGCCATACTATTCGGGTTTCTGGTTTCTGGTTTCTGGTTTTTGGGAGTGTCTGGGAAACTTGCTAGTCGCCCCCAGAAACCAAAAACCAAAAACCAGAAACCAAATAATTATTTTTCAAACAGCTTCGCCATATCTTCCTGCTGCGGTCGGTCGTTGTCCACTTCCTCGTCATAAGGGCCGTGCTTTATTTTTTTATTTAAAAGATATAAAAACAGCACCAATAATAACGCATATAACAGGGTAAACATCACCAGCGAAAACACCACTTGGTTGGCCGTCACCACCGTGGAAAGGGCGTCGGAGGTGCGCAGCAGGCCATAAACCACCCACGGTTGCCGCCCCATTTCAGCAGAGAACCAGCCGACTTGGTTGGCGATTTGTGGGAGCAAAACCGCCAGCACGAAGAGGCGCAATAGCCATTTTTTCTCAAATAATTTGCCTCGCCACCAATAAAAAACACCCAGCAAAGACAGGCCAATCAGTGTCATGCCGATGGCAATCATCAGGTGGTAAAACTGAAAAATGGCGTTCAGGGCAGAAGGGCGGTCTTCCGGTGCAAAATGGTTGAGGCCGACGATTTTTGCATCGAAATCATAATGCGTGAGGAAGCTCAGGCCGCCCGGGATTTTCAGGCCATGCACCTGCTGTTTTTCCTTGTCCACCCAACCGAACAGGTACATGTCCGCCACAGCGAGGCTGTCGAAATGGCCTTCGAGGGCGGCCAGCTTGGCGGGCTGGTTTTTGGCCACGCCATCAGCAGAGCGGTGGCCGGTGAACAATTGCGCCAGTGAAAAAAAGGCGGCCACTACGAGGGCAATCTTGAAGGCTTTTTGCGAAAGCTCCACATAGCGGCCCTTCAGCAGATACCAAGCGTGAACGCTCAAAATCAGGAACGCCCCCGCCAGAAAAGCGCCAATCCAGACGTGCAGCACCCGGTCCACACTGCTGGGATTGAAGACCATCGCCCAGAAGTCGGTGATTTCGGCACGGGCCTGCATCCCCTCGCCAACGACGTGGTAGCCCGCCGGGGTCTGCTGCCAACTGTTGGCCACCACAATCCAAATGGCGGAGAACATGGAGCCGAGGAAAACGCCAATGGTAGCGATGAAATGTACCCGGGAACTTACCCGGTTCCACCCAAAAAGCAGCACACCAAGGAAGCCGCTTTCCAGCGCAAAAGCAAAGATGCCTTCGGCCGCCAGCGCCGAGCCGAACACGTCGCCGACATAGCGGGAGTAGGTGGCCCAGTTGGTGCCAAACTCAAATTCCATGACGATTCCCGTGGCCACGCCGATGCCAAAGGTCAGGGCAAAAATCTTCGTCCAGAACTTGGTCATTTGCTCGTAAACCTTGTCGCCAGTGCGGAGGTACAGCCCTTCCATGATGACCATGACCAGCCCCAGCCCAATGCTCAGCGGCGGATAAATGTAATGAAAAGCGATGGTAAAGGCGAACTGTATGCGGGAAAGTATTTCAACGTCCATGACGGGTAATTTTGGCAAATGTAACCAGCGAAATGAAGAATTGTTTGTGACAAGTGTTACTTCTTTGCTTCGCAAAAGAAATCCAGCCCACCTCCCAATTTTCTGCGATAATTTCCCACCTTCGCAGCCTATCCCTCAAACCCTCGAACCCTCGAACCCTCAAATCTTCATCATGATTGCCATCACCCGACCCGTCAGCCCCCGCATGGACGAATGCCAACTGACCCACCTCGACCGCCAGCCGATTGACATAGCGCTAGCGGAAAAACAGCACGAGGAATACGTGGATGCCCTGCGCCGCCTCGGTTGTGAGGTCATCATGGCCGAAGAGCTTCCCTTTCACCCTGATTCTGTTTTCGTGGAGGACTGCGCCGTGGTGGTACCCGAACTGGCCATCATCACCCGCCCCGGTGCCGAGAGCCGTCGGGACGAAGTGGTCAGCATGGTTGACGCACTGACGCCTTACCGGGAGAAAATTTACTACATCGAAGCGCCCGGCCTGCTCGATGGCGGCGATGTGCTGCGCATCGGCCAGCAAATCTGGGTGGGACTCAGTGGCCGAACCAATGCCGACGCCGTGCTGCAAATGCAGGCCATCCTCAAGCCCTACGGCTATTCCGTGGACGGTGTGCGGTTGAAGGGCGGCTGCCTCCACCTCAAGTCCGCCGTGACGCAAGTGGCCGACGACCTGCTCCTCCTCAACCCAGACTGGGTGGATGACGCCTATTTCCCCGACTTCGACATCATCGAGACCGACCCCGACGAGCCCGAGGCCGCCAATGCGCTCCTCATCGGCGATACGGTCATTTATCCGTCCGATTTCCCCTACACGGCGCTGCTGTTGGCCGAAGAGGGCGTCGAGTTGATGCTGGTGGACAATTCCGAAGTGATAAAAGCGGAGGGTGGGGTGACCTGTTGCAGCGTTTTGCTGGAGGTATAGAAAACGCTACAAATCCAGCAAAACCAACCGTTTTGCATGGATGCGCCCCAACCAAGTTCCCTGCGATTTGGTGTCTCCACCCAGGTCGCCGTTCTCGTCCACCTTCAGTAGGTATTCATCGAGGGCAATGATGGCGTTTGGGTCGTCTTTCTCGTAGCCCTTCAATTGGTAGGTGCGGGTGGCTGCGTCCCAAGTTCCGCTGACGTATTCTTTGGCGGTCAAGCCGATTTTATCTTGGTAATAGTTGACGCTGAAAGCATCGTTTTCGTCGTATTGAACGAACTTCCAAATAAAGTAGCCAGTCACCTTGCCGCCAGCGCCATGCTCCAGGTGTAGGTCGAAATCGAACAGGTATTGGGTGCCGAGGCGAGTCCAAGTACCGTGAAACAATTGGGTCTGGCAAGTAGCGTCCAGCCAGAAATTTGTGACAAAAAGTCCGAGGATTAGGATTGTTTTCATGCTAAAATAACTGCGCAGCCTATCCATTTATTGTTAAAGTAAGAATCAATCCTTCACCACCAAGCCCGCATACCGCAAACCCGCACCACTGCTCAATTCCAAGAGATATTGCCCCGAAGGCAGGTTGGCAGCGCCGAGGTCATCGAGCGCTACCACCTGCGGGCCTTTCATAGCTTCATAAGTTTGCAATAAAACGGTGCGTCCCTGCATGTCCGTCAGCCGGATGTTCAGGCGTTCGGCGGCTGGGCTGTCAAAGCGGATGTTCAATTTGCGACTAAATGGGTTGGGGAAAACCTCCACGGGCATGGCCGCTGGTAATGGCTTTTCAGGAGATTCAGGTTGAGAAGGTTCGGGCAGTGGGACAGGCACGGTGCTTAGTTTTTGTTGCTTCGCAATGGATTGCTCCAAATTCCGCTCTTTCCGTCGCTCCCGCAGTGGCTGGAAGAATTGAATGGCTTTTTGCTTCGCAAGGCGGTAGAGCGTCTCGTCTTTTCTGACACCAACTACCCCCATAAAACAAATTTCGCCAAGCATGGCGCTAGGCTTCATCTTGGCTTCCACTGTTTTTTGCCCTTCGGCAATGGGCCCTGCAAATGTTTCAAAACCAGTGTAGCTAAACTCAAGCAATGGGTTTTCCAAAGCGGTGGGAATGCTTAATTCGTAGTTGCCGTCAATATCTGAAACAGTGCCCGTTTGCGTGCCTTTTATCAAAATATTTGCCCCAATCAAGGCTTCCCCAGTGCTGGCGTCCAGCACCTTGCCGGAGATAACTCGGTTTATTTTCTCCAAAACAATCACCGTATCTCCAAGCAATGGCGATTCGACGGGTGGCTTGGGTGGTGCAACGGCCACATCACCTGTAATTTCTGGCCTTGGCATGGCCATCATACCCATCACCACTTGTTTTACTTCAACGAGCGTATCCTGCTGCACTGGCTTTGGGCAAGCCACTTTCCCCATCAGCTGTCGCTGGGTTTGCGCCTCCGCCCAGCTACCTAGCAACAGTCCCGGCACCAAAAGCCCCAATGTCCGGAGTCTTGTACCAAAACCATCGGGCCGCTCGGCATGGAGCGGGCGGTGCAATTGGTCGGGGCGGAACCTGCCGCAAGTGCTTCCGGTGCTTGCCCCCATTGATTGCTGCTCAAAATAGCGGGCGACTTCCCGGTCGGTTTTTGCGGTGAAATCCATGACCGTCTTTTGGCAGCTCCCGCAGAAGCGGCCTTGCTCGGCGGGGGTCATGGCTTGCCAGTTTTCGTGGCAGGGCGTAGGCACGGTGAGGGTGACGGGTTGCTTTTTCATTGGTGAAATTTGTTTTGTGAAAAGATGCGGTTGTACGGTGAAAGGGTGGGATGCAACGGCTTGGAAGGAATGCACACGGGGCTTTCTTTTTTTGAAAAAAAACTGCAAAAGCTATTTACAGTCGTTTGTATAACTGATTGAAGTTTTGAATTCGGTAAGCGGGCAAGCCCCCTTGGAAAAGTCACTCCTCCAAGGGGGCTTGCCCCCTTGCTAAAATCACCAAGTTGTTATTCAAACAACTATAATGGGCTTGTTTGCGGAGCAAAAAAAAGCAAAAAACAAAGGGGCGAAGAACCAATGTCCTCCGCCCCTTTTCTAAAGAAAGCACTTGATGGAAAGCTTAGAAACGCTGTGTTCCAACCGCTTTTTTGGCCATCATTTTTGAAAGATTGTGTTTGGCTTGTGCTTTGATTTTAGCGTGTTGTTTGATGGCTACTTTGGCAGCCATGGACTGCTTGCCGCCGAGCACAAGGCCCTCACCGTTGCTCACCACACATTCAAAACAGCCTTCGAGGATGGCGTTGAATTCGTCGTCGTTGTTTACTGCAACCACCGAGCCGTCCGCTGTGAGCGTCACGCTGATGGGGTACTGGAAAGTGGGGTCGTCTTGGCTGTCCGGGTTGTTTTCATAGAAATCGAAAACTGCCTTCCAAAGCTCCTCGTCACTGTTGATGGCAGGTGCTGTGCCATCTGGGAAAACGATAGTGAGCGGGTAGTTGAAGGTAAAGCACTCCTCAAAACTACCATCGCCCTCGCCAGGGTAGCAATTGTCAAGGATGGCGAAAAACTCCTCGTCGTTGTTCACGGTCACGATTTCGCCGTTTTCGAGTTCGAGGTGGAGCGGGTAGGCGATGGTCGGGAAATTGTGGGTTTCATTAGGGTGGTCTTCGAACCAAGAGAGGATGATTTGGTCCAGTTCTTCGTAATTGTTGGCAGCTACCGTCGTACCATCTGGCAGGGCCACGTTCACTGGGAAAGCATACTCGAAGCAAATGCTGGGGTCGCCGGGCTCCACGGTGCCGAAGCAATCGTCGAACAGCGCCATCAGTGCGTCTTCATCTTCCAGTCCAACCGTTGTTCCATCCGATTTCACGACCGTGATGGGGTAGGCGATGGTCGGGTCGAGGCCGCTGTTCGGGTTGTTTTCGTACCAGTCGTTCATGGCTTGGTTCAGTTCGCCATCGCCGTTCACGACTGCGGAATTGCCATCGGGATAGAGCACGGTGACAGGGTACTGGATTTTGAAACAATCCTCCCAGCCAAGGTCAATGTCAATGCAGTCCTCGATGAGCACGATGAGTTCGTCCTCGTCGGCCACGGCGTGGGTCGTTCCATCGGCCA
>JBGSWN010000083.1:0-5396 GCA_041752395.1 Saprospiraceae bacterium
CAACGATGAAAAAAGTATTGAAAATTGCCGGGTACACACTCGGCGCAGTAGTTCTTTTGCTCGCTATTGGCGCAGCGTATGTGAATTTTAGCCCACTACCAACTTATGAGGTAGTGCTACCTGAATATCCTGAGTTCAAACCCGATAGCACCATGATTGCGGAGGGGAAAAGGACATTTTCCTTGGTCTGCAATAATTGCCACATGGCAGAAAGCGGGAAATTGGAAGGTAAATACTTGCCTGAAATTCCGGCCTTTTTTGGCAAGGCTTGGTCGGCGAATATCACCAGCCATCCCGTATATGGTGTGGGGAAGTATTCCACTGCGGAGTTGGTCAATTTGCTGCGGACGGGCATACAAAATGACGGCGATTTTGTGCCGTTTATGCCACAGTTCAAGCGCATGACGGACCAAGATATACAAAATATCATTGCATATCTTCGCTCCGATGCGCCAGAATTGGCGCCAAGCGATGCAGCGCAGCCAGCCGTGCAGCCTTCTTTTATTGGGAAATTGTTGTGCCGGACGATCATGAAACCTGCACCATATCCTACCCAGCCTGTTCCGGTTCCACCGGCGGGTGATGCCGTGGCGCTCGGCAAGTACCTCGTGATGGGCAAATTGGACTGTTATAGTTGCCATAGCCCCAGCTTCATGGACATCAATGAAGATGACCCCGAAAAAACACCGGGCTACCTCAGTGGCGGCAATGAATTGCAAGATGGTGACAGCCATCCCATTTTCAGCCGCAACCTTACCCCTGATAAAGAGACGGGTTTGGGGAATTGGACGGAAGAACAATTTATAAAAGCCCTCAAAACGGGTATCCGCCCCAATGGGCCTGCGCTGCGCTTCCCAATGGTGCCTTTCACGGCATTGACGGATGAAGAAGCGAAGGCGATATGGGCATATTTGCAGACGGTGCCAGCTATCCATAATGATGTGGATAAGCCAAAACCATGATTTTGCTGAACATGGCATTCATAAAAGAAGATTAATTTTGAAGGGTTCATGGCTTATACCACGAACCCTTCATCTATTATGGCCAATTCATCATCCCAAAAAGGCCTTTCATCGGAATCAAGTTGCAGTGGGGCTATTTGTACCCCCATCTTGTTTCAACAAAACAAGCAAACAGATTAACTCGATAAAAAAAGAAGAGAGGAATAGGGGGCGCAGGTACAATTGCTGTCATGTATATACAAGCCAATTGAAGCCCGTTGCCTAATTACTCTAAGAACAAATGAATCATAAGATATGAAAAGCGTCCAGGAATTTCTAAAGTACCAAGTAGTTGGCGGTAAAACCCCATCGGTTCAATACGCCTTTTTTAACATTGACACCATTGTTTGCGAAGATAGACATGGATTGAGCGATGTTAAATCAAATAGCCTGGTTAGCTCATTGACAACTTACAATTTATTCTCTGTCACAAAGACGTTTACTGCCCTAGCGGTATTACAATTGGCGCAGGCTGGCAAAATTGAATTGAGTGCTAATGTGTCGGATTATCTGCCCGAAATGCCCTACTCGAAAGAAATAATAGTAGAACAATTGCTGAACCATAGTGCTGGTATTCCAAATCCTTTGCCATTGCGTTGGATACATTTAAGCACTGAACATCAAGGTTTTAACCGGGATTCGTTCTTTAAGACTGTTTTCAATAAATACCCAAAATTAATCGCCAAGCCCGGCACAACATTTAAGTACAGTAACTTGGGTTATGTGTTGCTCGGACAATTGATTGAAAATGTATCCGGTCAATCTTTTGAATCTTACGTTACAGCAAACATTCTTGAACCCTGTGGAATAAGTGCTGGCACATTGGGCTTTGAAATTGATACAACCGTTCACGCCTTTGGATACCAAAAATGGTGGTCTTTTAACAATGCGATATTGGGCCTGCTCATTGACAAGAAAAAATTTATGGGAGCCAAGGAAGGTGACTGGAAACCATTTAAACATTTTTATACCAATGGAACAGCTTATGGTGGAATGGTGGGCACTGGCAAGGCACTCATTAAATATGCACAAACCCTTTTACGAAAGGATTCCTTGCTCCTGAATGATACTTTCAAGGCAATCCTATTTACGGAAAGCATTATCAATGATGTACCCACGGGCATGTCGCTTTCCTGGTACACTGGGACTTTACAAGGCCATAAATACTTGGCACATGCAGGCGGTGGCGGCGGCTACTATGTCGAATTAAGGATTTATCCTGCATTAGGCATGGGCAGTGTGATACTGTTCAATCGCTCTGGGATGACCGATGAGCGGATTTTGGACAAAACGGACAGCTATTTCTTGACGGATTTGTCAAGGGCTTTTAATAAAGAAAACTTAATCATTTCAACATCTAAATAAATCTAAATCATGAAAAACATTGTCTTGTCTGCCCTTTGCTGGGCAATGGCAATCAGCCAAATCATTGCCCAAAAATCACTGCCACCGAGCGTGACAGCCTACTCTGAAAACTGGACTTATGCCATTAAAAAATCGCTGAAAGCAGCGGGTTTTAAACTGCCAGCACCAGCCTTGCAGTCCGATACAAAGAAAGTACTGAACACCCGTTCTTCTGAGCTACAATTAGACTCTACCCTTACTTTTTACGATTATGGCTTGAATGGCAACGACTCCTTACCGATTTTCCGCACAATTTATACATACCCGGCTACGGATACAAAAGTGCAGGTAGAATATCAAATGGAAAATAGTGTTTGGTTGGCCAACAATCGGACCACCTTGATTTATGATGAAGAGGAGCGGCTGGTAGAAATCATTGCTGAATTATTCGATAATACTACCCAAATGTTTGAACTCGATTCCCGGATTGAGGTATTCCCGCACGGCAATTCGCCCGACCTCGTGGATTCTACCTTTGTTTCTGTTTGGAACCCAGTCGTCCTGGAATGGCTGCCGGTGACTTCCATCTGGAACAGTTTCGATGGCGAAGGGAAAATAATGGAGAGCGTGACTTTGGTTAAAATCTTCGGGTTACCGCTTCAGTACAGGGATTTGTACAGTTACGATTCCAATGGCGACAATACCTTAATTGAATCTTTTGCTGTGCAAGCAGGGGAAAATGTACCGACTTCCAACCTGGAAATGGAATATCAGAACCACCTGCTGACATTGGAAACCAACCTAAATTTCGATGGCATTGGCGGCTTTGTACCGGAAACCCAAACGGCCTATTCGTACACGGATTTTGATAATCTGGAAAAGGTGGAGAGCTACGAATGGGACTTTAGCATCAACGACTGGTTCAACACCCAAAGTGAAAGCTACGAGTACGACGATTTGCAACGCCTGAGCGCCAAAGAAACTGTACGCTATTTCCAAGGCGAAGAGGAGCGCTCTCGCTATACCTATGCCTATATCGAAGATGAAAACCTTGCTTTGGAGACCAGTTATTTCTGGGATATACAAACGAATAATTTTTTGTTGGACAGCAAGAAATATTATTTCTACAGCAGTGGCGTATCGGCTGCGCCCTACATCCCCCAGCCGGTTTATGCTTTGAATATGTCGCCAAACCCGACGACCCGGTTTGCGCAGATTCGGTTGGTGGGCGAGGCATCGGTGCAGGTGTTCGACGGGATGGGAAGGCTCGTGCAGTGGCAGAACAATGAAACCGGACAAGTCAACCTGGATATGTTTGAACTGCCTGCTGGGATTTACACAATCCGTGCGCTTGACAGCAGTAAATATTATGTAGGAAAGCTAGTGAAACAATAATTTTTTCATCACCCGATTGGGCCGGGGCGGGTTTCCTCCGCCCCGGTTTTTAACCCACAAACCGTTGAACATCATTTAATAAACAAAAAAAAAGCACCATGATGACTGCAAGAAAACCCGTTGTATTTAGCCTTATAGTTTGGCTGCTAAAACTGCTCATTAAAGCGTTCACCAGCCTGATTCCCATGGGGCTTTCACCACCGCTACCGCAGTTCTAACCAATGCTCGACGATTATTTACTACCAGCACCGACAAGCCCGTCTGGCCACTGCTGGGGCTGGTAACGCGAACGAAAACAACCCAATTGAACTTAACCCAAAAGCTTTTAACATATCCAATCATTTTTTAAAACAATCTAAATTTATGAAAACGAATTTTTTGAAAATCAGCTTTTTGACCTTCGTGCTCAGTGTTTTCAGCATGTTCACCCTCACTTCCTGCGACAAGGATGACGACTCCACACCCGACCTCGTCAAGACCAAAATCGTGGGCACTTGGGACTTCACTTCCTTCAAGGTAGGCACCTCCGAGTACATGGGCGTTATCATTGATTCCGCTTCGGTGACTTTCGAGGCGTTCACTGGCGCACAGGGCGATTTCGAGCAGAGCATCGTTTATGCCGATGGCGAACAGGATGAAATCAGTGGCAAGTACACGGTGGACGAAGCCAAAAAAGAGGTGAAAATGACTGCCGACGGCGAGACCGAAATCGTGAAAATCACCTTTACTTCCAGCGATAAAATGGAGTGGAAGTCAACGCAAGATGGCAAGGCCGTAGTGGCAAAAACCGAGCGGCGTTAAAACAATCAATCACCTACCCATTCTTTGAAATTGATTTCTATTCAGGCTTTCCGGTCTCTAAAACCGGAAAGCCTATTTTAAAAAAAAAACTGAACCATGACTGGACCGGACATCCACCAAGCATTCCCGTTGGCGGGCATCAAGCGGCTTTGTTTTCTGAAAAATGTGGTCAAAAATCCCAACATCATCGTTGGCGATTATACCTACTACGATGACTTTGAGAACGTCGAGAATTTCGAGAAAAACGTGAAGTACCATTTCGATTTTATCGGCGACAAACTCATCATCGGAAAGTTTTGCATGATAGCCTCCGATGTGAAGTTCATCATGAACGGGGCGAACCACCTTACCGATGCAATTTCCACCTATCCGTTTGCCATATTTGGGAATGGCTGGGAGCATGCAATGGACGGCAAATCCTATCCGCAAAAAGGGAATATCACCATCGGAAACGACGTTTGGATTGGCTACAATGCGACCATCATGGCAGGCGTGACCATCGGCGACGGGGCTATTATTGCTACCAATTCCACGGTCGTAAAAGATGTGGAACCTTATTCCATCGTTGGCGGTAATCCGACTTCCCTCATAAAAAAGCGCTTTTCTGATGATGCCATCCAAAAACTATTGGCAATAAAATGGTGGGACTGGGATCTTGAAAAATTGACGAAAAAATTGCCATATTTGACCTCCAATAATATTGATCAATTAATCGAAAACGCATGAATATGGAGCGGAAAGTAATTCTTTATATCGCCATGAGCCTCGACGGCTATATTGCCAAACCAGATGATGATTTGGGTTTTTTATCCATCGTTGAAAAGGAAGGGGAGGACTACGGGTACTCGGATTTCG